>CAWFOJ010000001.1:0-4801 GCA_963816585.1 uncultured Holophagaceae bacterium
GCTCGCCTACGTCACCTACAAGGGCGGCACCCCGGAGATCTGGGGCCAGCGGATCCCCGGCGGGCCCCAGGTGAAGCTCTACCCGGCGTCCGGCAAGCCCGAGGGGCACTGCTTCTGCCCGTCCTGGTCACCGGACGGGAAACGCCTGGCCTTCGTCCAGGGGGACCGCCGGGGCAACACCGACATCATGGTGCTGGACATGGCCTCCGGCCGGGTGCGCCGGCTCACGGACAGCAACTGCATCAACACCGATCCCACCTGGAATCCGGGTGGCACCCAGCTGGCCTTCACGTCGGACCGGGAAGGGGGGCCCCAGGTGTTCATGATGGGGGAAGACGGCTCCAACGTGCGCCGGCTCACCCAGGAAGGCACGTACAACGGCAGCCCCGCCTGGAGCCCGTCCGGCTCGATGATCGCCTATGTCTCGCGGTTCGAAGGCAAATTCGACCTTTTCGTCTATAAGCTTGGGGAAGGGAAGTCTTATCAGGTCACTACCGGCGTCGCCAGCTCAGAATCGCCGGCCTGGTCCCCGGACGAACGGCGCATCGTGTTCACCAGCGGCAGCCGGGGCGGTATGGAATTGTATACAACGGACTTATCCGGCAACACCTTGCACAAGCTGGTCAACCTGGAAGAGTGCCAGAGCCCTAAATGGACGCGATCTCGTTGAGGAAAAAAAGGATGCCCCGAATTCAAGGGGTTTGATAATCTAATTCGCGTTGGAGGACCAAAGATGCGATTCGCCCGTAATCTCATACCCCTATCCGTGATTCTCCTGCTGGGGGTGGGAGTGGCCTGCAAGAAGCCTGCCCCCGCCCCGATGGAGCGGCCCGCGCCCGTCATGGCCCCCGCCCCGCCTCCGCCTGCAGCCACCCAGACCACGAATGACGATGCTGCCCGCCTCAAGGCCGAGGCGGATGCCGAGGCCGCCCGCAAGGCCGCCGCTGAAGCCGCCCGCCTGGCCAAGTTCAAGGCGGACGCCGAAGCGGCCCTCAAGGACATCAACTTCGATTTCGACAAGTCCGACATCCGCGACGTTGACAAGCCCAAGCTCCAGGCCATCGCCGACTTCCTCAAGACCTACCCGGACGCCAAGATCCAGGTCGCCGGCAACTGCGACGAGCGGGGCACGGTGGAATACAACCTGGCCCTGGGCGAGCGCCGGGCCCACGCGGCCCAGAGCTACCTGACCGGGCTGGGGACGGCCGACGCGCGCCTTTCCACCATCAGCTACGGCAAGGAGCGGCCCGAGGTGCAGGGCCACGACGAGCAGAGCTGGCTGGCCAACCGCAACTGCCAGTTCACCCTCCAGTAGGGCCAGGAACCGCCTTTGGAGCGGAGGGACCCGGTTCCTCCGCTCTTTTTGATATGGAAGGAGTCGCCCATGCTTCACCGACCCTGGCGCACCGGGCTGGCATTGGCCGTACTGCTACCGGCGGTCGGCTGCGTTTCGGATGACGAACTCAAGAAAGTGGAGAATGAGGTTAGTGATTTAAAAATTGAAATATTCAAACTCCGATCTCAGCTTGAGGATGCCAACCAGAAGCTGGAAACGGACCGGGCCGCCGCCAACGACAGCCGGGCCCAGGACCGGCGCTTCCAGGCGGACCTGCAGGAGAACCTGCGCCAGCTCCAGGACAGCACCCGCATCCTGAACAACCGGCTGGGGGACGCCGGAGTCCGCCGGGCGACCCCCGCCAAGCCCGGGACGCCCGCCGGCCAGCCGTCCGCCGCCGTCCCGGAGCCCGCACCGGCTCCCAGCGACGACGATAAGGCGTTCACCGCCGCGGTCCTGGACTACAACCGGGGCAACTACGCGGTGGCCGCCGACGGCCTGACGCTGTTCCTGAAGGCCAGCCCCCAGTCCGCCCAGCGCCCGGAAGCCCTGTTCTACCTGGGGCTGTGCTACTACAACCAGAAGCAGTACGACAAGGCCAAGCCGGTGTTCGAGCAGATCATGCGGGAACACGCCAACTCCTCCCAGTTCCTGCCGGCCCGGCTCAAGCGCGCCCAATGCCTGCAGCGCATGGGCCTGAAACCGGCGGCCATCAAGGCGTTCAAGGAACTCACCGACGGCTTCCCGGGTTCTCCGGAGGCCCGCACCGCCCAGCAGGAACTGGCGGACATGGGCTTCTGAGGCGCCGGAACCGCCCGCGTGGAGGGGGCCCGCCTGGGCCCCCTTGTTTTGGGCCGCGAGCAAGACATAATTAATTAATTTCTATCGAGTGGGCACCGGACTGGGTCCGGCCCCCAAGGAAGGCCTATGCCCGCACTCCGCCCCGTGTTTCCCGCGCGCACCCGGCTTGGGGGCGGGCTGCGCCCGGCGGCCAGGGGCCTTCTGGCCCTTGGCCTCCTGGCGGCGCTGAGCTGCGGCGGCGGAGGCGGAAGCTCCTCAAGCCCAAACCCGGGCGCCCCGGGCCCCTCCGGGGCCGGCGGGCCCTGCAGTCCGCGCCAGGTGAAGGCGGACATCCTGGGTGCGTTCAGGAAGCTCTACCTCTGGCCGGAACTCCTGCCGTCCCAGGTGGACCTGGACGCGTTCGCCACCCCCGAAGACCTGGTGACCGCTCTCACCGCCAAGGCCCGGGCCGCCGGCAAGGACCGCGGCTGGAGCCACCTCACCGCTGACGCCAAGGGCCCGAGCTTGAGCCTGGATGACCAGGAAGGCTACGGATTCAGGTTGGCAGCCATGGCCCTGCCCGGAGGAGGGCAAGGGCTGCGGATAAAATACGTGTTCCATGGGTCGCCCGCGGCCCAGGCGGGCCTGGAACGGGGCGACCAGCTGGTGGCCGTGGCGGGGGCCCCCAAAGACCTGGATCAGGCCGCCAACCAGCTGGTCCCCGGCAACAACTGGCGGCCCCTGTATCCGCTGCTCTTTCCCGACCGCGCCGGGGTGGTGGCCAGCCTGCGGGTGCGCAGGGTGCTCGGGGGTCCATCCAGGACCGTGACCCTTACGGCCGGGACCTGGACCACTGACCCGGTCCCGGGCTGGAACGCGCCCCGCATCCTGACCACCGCCCACAGCCACAAGGTCGGCTACCTGCCCCTGCTGGAATTCACGGAACGGGCGAAAGCCCAGCTGCGGAGCATCCTGGGGCGCTTCCGCGCCGACCGGGTGACCGACCTGATCGTGGACCTGCGCTACAACCCGGGCGGGCTTAGGGAGGTGGCCGAACTCTTCGCCAACCTCCTGCACGCCGCCCATGCGCAAGGGGAAGTCATGGCCAATCTTCACTACAGCCCAGCCAGCGGGCAAAAGATCCAGACCCGGTACTTCAAGATGGAACCCGAAGCCATGGAGTTCGACCACATCGCCTTCATCGTCACCGGGGATACCGCCTCGGCCAGCGAAATGCTGGCGAACGTACTGGAGCCCAGCTATGGCTCCCGTCTGGCCCTGGTAGGCCAACGGACTTACGGCAAGGCGGTCGGCGCCTCGGTCTACTACGACCCGAACTGTCATTGGCGCCTGCAACTGGTCACCTTCATCCCGTACAACGCCAAAGGCGGCGGCAACTATGTCCGGGGCCTGCCCTACCCGGGTTTCGGTGCCGTGACCTGCTCGGCCGAGGACGACCTGGACCATGCCCTGGGCGATCCGGACGAGAGCAGCACCGCCGCGGCCCTGGCCTGGATCAGCACGGGCGTCCCGCCCGGCCCGCCGTTCGGTGCGGTCCCAGGCCTGCCGGCGGACGAGGACGCTCCCCCCGACACCGTCCAGGACCTGGGGCCGGAGCCAAGCACCGCCGAGGCTGCGGCAGAATTCTGACGCTCCCGAACCGATCCCCGGATCGAGGCATCAAATGCTGAGGCCAGGTGGGATCGGTCCCACGGCCAGCAGGGAGGGGAGCATGGCCGTCACCACCATCCAGGAGCTGGACGCCCTCGTGGCCTTGGTGAAGGACGCCCAGCGGCGCTTCGCCGACTATTCCCAGGAGCAGGTGGACGTGATCTTCCGCCAGGCTGCCCTGGCGGCCGCCGACGCGCGCATCCCCCTGGCGCGCCTGGCGGTGCAGGAGACCGGCATGGGCGTGATGGAGGACAAGGTGGTGAAGAACCACTTCGCCTCCGAATACATCTACAACGCCTACAAGGACGTGAAGACCTGCGGGGTGCTGGAGGAGGACCACCTGTTCGGCACCTTCACCATCGCCGAGCCGGTGGGGCTCATCTGCGGCATTGTGCCCACCACCAACCCCACCTCCACGGCCATCTTCAAGGCGCTCATCAGCCTCAAGACCCGCAACGGCATCATCTTCAGCCCCCACCCCCGGGCCAGGGGCTCTACCTGCGCGGCGGCCCGGCTGGCGCTGGAGGCGGCGGTGGCCGCCGGGGCGCCCCCGGACATCATCGGCTGGATCGACCAGCCGTCGGTGGAGCTCACCAACCACCTCATGCGCCACCCGGACGTGAACCTGATCCTGGCCACCGGCGGGCCGGGCATGGTGCAGGCAGCCTACTCTTCCGGCAAGCCGGCCATCGGCGTGGGCGCCGGCAACACGCCGGTGGTCATCGACGAGCTGGCGGACATCAAGCGGGCGGTGGCTTCCATCATCATGTCCAAGACCTTCGACAACGGGGTGGTGTGCGCCTCCGAGCAGTCGGTGATCGTGGTGGACCCGGTGTACGACGCGGTGCGCCAGCGCTTCGCCGACCACGGCGCGTGCATCCTGGACCCGGGCCAGTGCCGGGCGGTGCGCCAGGTGCTCATGCAGGACGGGGTGCTGAACCCGGCGGTGGTGGGCCAGTCGGCCCAGGCCATCGCCGGCCTGGCGGGCATCCAGGTGCCCCACGGCACCTCGGC
>CAWFOJ010000002.1:0-12002 GCA_963816585.1 uncultured Holophagaceae bacterium
CCGCCGCCCCGCAGCCAGCGGGCCATCTGGAAATTCCGGGGCTCCAGGAGCACCGGGCAGGCATATTCGTCTTTCAGCCGGTGCTGGAGCACCTCGAACTGCAGGCGGCCCACCGCCCCGAGGATGGGCAGCGGGGCGCCGCCCCTGGGCCAGAACACCTGCACCACCCCCTCCTCGGCGATCTGCTGCAGGCCCTTGAGGAAGCCCTTGCGCCCCCCGGGGTCCGCCAGGCGCACGGCGGTGAACTGCTCCGGGGAGAACCGGGGCACCGCGTGGAATTCCACCGGCCCGGCCGCGGAGAGCACATCGCCGATGCGGAACAGCCCCGGGTTGATGAGCCCCAGGATGTCCCCCGGGAAGGCCTCGTCCACGATCATCCGCTCGCGCCCGAAGAACATGTGCGGATAGTTGAGCTTGATGGACTTCCGCCCGCGCACGTGCACTGCGTCCATGCCCCGCTCGAAGTGCCCGGAGACGATCCGGGCGAAGGCGATCCGGTCCCGGTGGGCCCGGTTCATGTTGGCCTGGACCTTGAAGATGAAGGCGGTGAACGGGGCGTCCACCGGAACCTGGCCTCCGTCCGCCAGGGGCCGGGCCGAGGGCGCCGGAGCCATCTGCAGGAACTCCTCCAGGAACTCGGCCACGCCGAAGTTGTTCAGGGCGCTGCCGAAGAACATGGGCGACTGGCGCCCGGCCAGGAATTCCGCCCGGTGGAAGGGCGGCAGCACGTGGTCCATGAGCTCGATGTCGTCGCGCAGCTGCGGAGCTCCTGGGCCTGAGCGGCGCTCACGAGCTCCGGCGTCGTCCAGGCCGTGGCCTGCCCGGCGCCACCCGGGCCTTGCGCCCGGCCTTGGTGCGCACGAACACCTGGATCTGCCCGGTGGCGCGCAGTACACGCCCATGAAGTCGGCCGCCCGGAGCCGATGGGCCAGGTCATGGGCACCGCGTGGAGCCCGAACAGCTCCTCCACCTCGTCGATGAGCTCCACCGGCTCCCGGCCGGGGCGGTCCAGCTTGTTGACGAAGGTGAAGATGGGCAGGTCCCGCTTCTGGCCGACGCGGAAGAGCTTCTTGGTCTGCTCCTCCACGCCCTTGGCGCAGTCGAGGAGCATCATGGCCGCGTCGGCGGCGATGAGCGCCCGGTAGGTGTCCTCGCTGAAGTCCTGCGTGGCCGGGGGTGTCCAGCAGGTTGACGATGTGGTCCTTGTAATGGAACTGCATGGCCGCGGAGGTGACCGAGATGCCGCGCTCCTGCTCGATCGCCATCCAGTCGGACTGGGCGTGCGCCGCGCCCTTCCCGGGCCTTGACCGACGCCGGCCGCGGTCGATGGCGCCGCCGTACAGCAGCAGCTTCTCGGTGAGGGTGGTCTTGCCGGCGTCGGGGTGGCAGATGATGGCGAAGGTGCGCCGGCGCTTGATCTCGTCCAATAGCTCCATGGGTCCCGTCACGAACAGGGAGCGGCCGCGCTGGTGCCGCGGCGGCCGCTCCCTTCCATGGTAGCGGTTTCCCGGGCCGAAGTGGGCCGGAGGCACCGGATGATGTTGCCTGGTCCAGGGGCCGGCCCTGCCGCCGGCCCTAATACTCCGTCGCGTACTCCCCCGCCTTCACGTTGCGCTCGAACGGCAGGAACACCGGCGCCCCGGCCTTGCGGGCGATCCACTCGGCCACCCGGATGCCGTCCACCGCCGCCGAGGTGATCCCCCCGGCGAACCCGGCGCCCTCGCCGCACGGGTACAGCCCCGGGTGGCTCGCGCTCTCCCCGTCCTCCCCCCGGAGCAGCTGCACCGGGCTGCTGGTGCGGCTCTCGATGGCCAGGAGGAGCGCCTGGCGGCTGGTGAAGCCGTGCAGCTTGCGGTCGAAGTCGGGGATGGCCCCCAGCAGCTGCTCCTGGACGAAGTCCGGCAGGCAGGTGGCCAGGTCCGCGGGCACGGCGAAGGGGCGGAAGCTGGTGGAAGGGAGCTGGCCGGTGGCCTTGCGGCGCAGGAAGTCCTGGACGGACATGGCCGGGGCGCCGTAGGTCCCGCCGGCGGCCCGGAACGCCGCCTGCTCCCACTTGCGCTGGAAGTAGACGCCCGCCAGGAAATGGTCGGAACCGAAATCGGAGGGGTTGACCTTGGCCACCAGGCCGGAATTGGCGAAGCCCGAATCGCGCCTGGCGTTGCTCATGCCGTTCACCACCACCCCGCCGGGCTCCGAGGCGCACTGGATCACCTCGCCCCCGGGGCACATGCAGAAGGAGTAGGCGGCCCGGGCCGGGCCCAGGTTGCACACCAGCTTGTAGTCCGCCGGGGCCAGGCTGGGGTGGCCCTGGCGGGGGCCGTACTGGGCCCGGTCGACCAGGTCCTGGGGGTGCTCCACCCGCACCCCCATGGCGAAGGGTTTCTGGCGCATGGCCACGCCGTGGCGGTGCAGCATCTCGAAGGTGTCCCGGGAACTGTGCCCCGGGGCCAGCACCAGGACGTCGCAGGGGATCTCCTCGCCCGAATCCAGCACCGCCGCCGCCACCCGCCCGTCCCGGAAGCGGATGTCGGCCAGCCTGGCCCGGAACCGGTAGCGGGCGCCCCGGGCCTCCGCGTCCTTGCGGATGAGCACCGAGCATTTGCGGATCACGTCCGTGCCCACGTGGGGGCGGGCCAGGTACAGGATCCGGGGGGCGGCGCCGAACTTCACGAACGTCTGGATCACGTAGCCGATGGCCGGGTGGCCGATGCGGGTGGTGAGCTTGCCGTCGCTGAAGGTTCCGGCCCCCCCTTCCCCGAACTGGGCGTTGGCCTCCGGATCCAGGACCCCGTCCCGCCACAGCGAGGCCACGGCGCGCACCCGCTCGCTCATGGGCGCGCCCCGCTCCAGCACCACCGGCTCCAGGCCGTAGTCCAGCAGGCGCAGGGCGCAGAAGGTGCCGGCCGGGCCGCTGCCCACGATCACCACCCGGGGGCGGCCCGGGGGGGCGGCCACGGTCCAGGACAGGGGGGGCGCCCCCGGCTCCAGCCTGCACCCGGCGGCCAGGGGCTGGCCCTGCACGGATCGGCCGGTGCCGAAGGCGATGGCCGCCAGGAAGCGGATGGAGCCCTTGTGCCGGGCATCCAGGCTGAGCCGCTCCAGGGTCGGGCCCTGGTAGTCCTCCGGGAGCCCCCCGAACACGCCGGCCAGGATCTCCCCCAGGGGCTTGTTCTCATCTCCAAGCTCCAGGGGCAGATTGGTGATGAGATAGCGCATGGGGCACCTCGGCGGGGCGATCCGCCCTGGACCAGGGCCGGGAAAAGGTGATTATGCCCCGGCTTTTGAGTTATTTTGGATGCAAGGCGGCCCCGGCGCCGGTGGGATGGCCGCAACGGCCGGGAAGGCAATCGCAGGGGGAGGGTTTGACCATGGTTGTCCAGGAATCGACTGTCACGCCCCAGGAACTCGGGGTCCTGCTCGCCGCCGGGGGCACCCTCGACCTGATCGACGTGCGCACCCCGGCGGAGTTCCAGGATGTGCACCTGGCCTGCGCCCGGAACGTACCCCTGGATCGCCTGGACCCGGCCGCGGTGGCCCGGGAGCGCACCGCCCCGGGCCAGCCCCTGTACGTGGTCTGCCAGTCCGGCACCCGGGGCCGCCAGGCTTGCGGCCGCCTGGCGGAGGCCGGGGTGGGCCAGGTGGTGAACGTGGAGGGGGGCACCAAGGCCTGCGTGGCCGCCGGACTGCCGGCGGTGCGTGGCCGCAAGACCATGTCCCTGGAGCGGCAGGTGCGCATCGCCGCCGGGTCCCTGGTGGTCCTGGGCGTGGCCCTGGGCTGGTGGGCGAGCCCGTGGTTCCTGCTCCTGTCCGCCTTCGTGGGGGCGGGCCTGGTGTTCGCCGGGGTGACCGACACCTGCGCCATGGGCCTGCTGCTGGCAAGGATGCCCTGGAACCAGGCGGCCCCCTCCCCTGCGGACCAGGGCGTGCCCCCGAAAGCCTCCCTGCGCCGGCGCGGATTGCGTCGCCCTTGACTTTGCCTTAAGTTACGGGTGCAATCCCGCGAGCGAAGGCTTGCCATGCGCCACTGGTCGGAGATTCCCCTGAAGGTCGTCCGCAGGCTCGCGGCTTGCCTGGCGTTGGCGCTGGCCCCGGTCGCGGCGGCCCAGACGGCCCCGAAAGTCTGCCTGGTCCACGTGCAGGGCGCCATCGGGCCGGCCACCGCCAGCTACATCGCCCGGGCCCTGGGGGAGGCCGCCGGGCAGCACGCCCAGTGCCTGGTCATCCAGCTGGACACTCCGGGCGGGCTGCTGGACGCCACCAAGGAGATCATCCAGAGCTTCCTGCGCTCGCCGGTGCCCACGGTGGTCTACGTGGCGCCCGAGGGGGCCTGGGCCGGCAGCGCGGGGTGCTTCATCACCCTGGCCGCGGACGTGGCCGCCATGGCGCCCACCACCAGCATCGGCGCCGCCCACCCGGTGCAGGTGGGGGGCACCGGCGAAAAGATGGACGAGACCATGAAGCAGAAGCTGGAGAACTTCACCGCCAGCTACATCGAGGCCATCGCCGCCCGGCGCCACCGCAACGCCCAGTGGGCCCGCTCCTCGGTGCGGGAAAGCGCCTCCATCACCGCCGAGCAGGCCCTGGAGCAGCACGTGGTGGACTACGTGGCCAAGGACCTGCCGGACCTGCTGCGCCAGATGGATGGCCGGGCGGTGGGCGAGGGCCGGCTCCACACGGCCGGGGCGGCGGTGGTGGACCTGCCCATGACCGTGCGGGAGCGGGTGTTCCAGGGCATCGCCCATCCCCAGGTGATGCTGGTGCTGATGCTGGTCGTGATGTACGGGGTGATCGGGGAGCTCACCAGCCCCGGGGCGATCCTGCCGGGGGTGGCCGGGGTGCTGGCCCTGGTGCTGCTCCTGTACCTGGGCTCGGTGCTGCCCATGAACGCCGCCGGCCTGGCCCTGGTGGCGGTGGCCATCGGGCTGTTCGTCATCGACCTGTTCGCCCCCACCCACGGGATCCTCACCGCCGGCGGGGTGGTGGCCTTCTTCCTGGGCGTCTTCATGCTGTTCGACCGGAGCGAGCCGTTCATGCGCCTGTCCCTGGCCTGGGTGGTGCCGGCCACGGTGGTCACCGCCCTGTTCTTCACCTTCGTCATCGGCGCCGGGATCCGCGCCCAGCGCCAGCCGCCCCGCACCGGCGCGGGGGCCCTGCTGGGGCGCACCGCCGTCGCCCTGGAGCCCTTCGGCCCGGCCGGAGGGCGGGTGTTCGTCGAGGGAGAGTACTGGAGGGCCGTGAGCCCCGAGCCGGTGGCGCCCGGCCAGCGGGTCCGGATCGTGGCCCGGGACGGGCTGACCCTGGAAGTCCTGCCAACCATCGGGAAGGAGGAACACGGATGAGCGAGCTGATGCTGCACCTGGGACCCTGGGCCTTCATAATCGTGCTTCTGGCGGTGATCACCCTGCCCCAGGCGGCCCGGATCCTGCGGGAGTATGAGCGGGGGGTCATCTTCCGGTGGGGCAATCTCAAGGGCGCCAAGGGGCCGGGGCTGATCTTCCTGATCCCGTTCATCGACCGGATGGTGCGCATGGACCTGCGGGTGGTGACCATCGACGTGCCCCGCCAGGAGGTCATGACCCGGGACAACGTGCCGGCCACCGTGGACGCGGTGGTGTATTTCCGGGTGGTGGACCCGGAGGCGGCGGTGGTGAAGGTGGAGAACTTCCTCAAGGCCTCCGCCCTGGTTGCCCAGACCACCCTGCGCAGCGTCCTGGGCCAGTCGGAGCTGGACGAGCTGCTGTCCCACCGGGAGAAGATCAACATGCAGCTGCAGGAGATCATCGACCGCCAGACCGAGCCCTGGGGGGTGAAGGTGAGCATGGTGGAGGTGCGGGACGTGGTGCTGCCTGACAGCATGAAGCGGGCCATGGCCAAGCAGGCGGAAGCGGAGCGGGAGCGCCGGGCCAAGGTGGTGAACGCCGAAGGGGAGTTCCAGGCCGCCGAGCGCATGGTCCAGGCCGCCGCCATGATCGCCGAGCAGCCCATCGCCCTGCAGCTGCGCTTCCTGCAGACCATGGTGGAGATTGCCAGCGAGCACAGCACCACGACCTTCGTGCCGCTGCCCAGCGATCTGTTCGCGCCGTTCCTCAAGAGCCTGTCCAAGTAGGGGTGGGGGTCCTCCAAACCCCTGGTCCAGGGCGGCAGGCACCGCCGGCAGCCCCAGGAACGCCTTCCCCGGGCATAATGGCAACCACCCCGACTGATCCGAAGGCCCCTCTTGCTGACCCTGGACCCGTACCGCCTCATCCGCCCCCTGCTCTTCCAGCTGGACCCCGAGACAGCCCACGGGCTGGCCTTCGGCCTGGGCCGCCTGGCCCAGCGCTGGCCCGGCGCCATGTCCTTGTGCCAAGCCATCTGCGGCATCCCCGACCCGTCCCTGGCCCGCAACGTCTTCGGGCTGGCCTTCCGGTCCCCCATCGGCCTGGCGGCCGGGCTGGACAAGGGCGCGCAGTTGCTGCCGGTGTGGAAGGCGCTGGGCTTCGGCTTCGTGGAGATCGGCACCGTGACCCCCCGGCCCCAGCCGGGCAACCCCAGGCCGCGGGTGTTCCGGCTGCCCGAGGAAGGCCTGATCCTGAACCGCATGGGGTTCAATTCCGAAGGCATGGACGTGGTGGCCAGGCGGCTCCGGCACCGCCCCGGCGGGCTGGTGGTGGGGGGCAACCTCGGCAAGAACAAGACCACCCCCGAGGAGGCGGCCCTGGACGACTACGCCGCCGCCTACCGCACCATCGCCCCGCTGGTGGACTACGTGGCCCTGAACATCTCCTCGCCCAACACTCCGGGGCTGCGCCGCCTGCAGGCGCCCGAGGCCCTGAAACCCCTGCTGGAGGGCATCCTGGCCCTGCGCAGGGAACTGGGGCTGGAGCGCCAGCCCCTCCTGGTGAAGCTGGCGCCGGACCAGGCCTTCCCGGAACTGGACGACACCCTGGAAGTGCTCGTGGCCTCCGGCGTGGACGGGGTGATCGCCACCAACACCACCCTGGACCGGAGCGTCGTCTCGGACCTGAACCGGGCCCGGGTGGAGGCCCTGGGGGATGGCGGGCTGTCCGGCCGGGGGCTCAAAGTCAAGGCCCAGGCCGTCCAGCAGCACATCCTCCGGCGGCTGCCCCCGGAAATCCGCCTGGTGGCCTGCGGCGGCCTGGGCAACGGCGAGGACGCGGCCCGGGCCCTCCAGCACGGCGCCGCCCTGGTGCAGGTCTACACGGCGCTGATCTTCGATGGCCCCGGCCTGGTGGGAAGGATGAACCTGGAACTGGCCACCCGGGATTTCTTCTAGCACCTCGGAGGTTGTCTGCTCCGCCAGGGGTGCTGGCGGCCCTGGAACGGATGCCTCGGCTCCGATGACCCTGATGGTGCTAATTCAAACAAATTCAGCTTTTCCCAGCGCACACCAGGGAAGCCGGGGCCTGGTTGCCCCGGTTCGTGAGCTTTCCTGCCGATTCTCGCACCTTTTTCCCGGAGCCGCGCCTGGGCGCCCAGGGTGACCGAATGCACTTCCCGGACCCAGGAGGAATTCGAGAAAACCCCGATGATGCTGAAAAAGTCCACCCCCGACACAACACCCATGGCTGCCTGCGTTGACTTTCCCCGGGGCAATGGTAGCCTGGACCGGAATTGTCTGAATTTCGCGTTCCAAAGCACTCCGCAGTTTAGTCAGGACCTCCCGGGGCCTGAATGTCATTCAACCTTTTTGCTGGGGGATTATCCATGAAGAATGGATGGATCGAAAAGCTTAGACTCATTCCATTGAAACGCAAGGTTTATCTGGTTTTGATGGTCCTCTTTTGCGCGGGGGCTTCCGGTTGGGCCCAGGCCCAGACTCCCGGCGCGGAGGGAGCCTTCCGGTTCTTCACCCCCTTCCGGGAAGGCAGTGACTTCATCCTCATGGAAAAGGTCTGCCTGCTGGCGGTCCTGGTCATCGCCGTGCTGGGGCTTCTTTATGCCCTCATGCTCATGCGCCAGGTGGTGGCCGCCGACGGGGGCACCAAGAAGATGCAGGACATCGGCGCCGCCATCCGGGAGGGCGCCAACGCCTACCTCAAGGCCCAGTTCCGCAAGATCGGCCCCCTGATCATCATCATCACCATCCTGCTGGCGGTCACCTTCACCGGCAGCGTGGAGGCCTTCCGCTGGGGCCGCTCCCTGGCCTTCCTGGTGGGCGCCTCGTTCAGCTTCATCGTCGGCTTCGTGGGCATGCGCCTGGCCACCCTGGGCAATCTGCGGGTGGCCGCGGCCGCGCGCCACAGCTACGGCGAGGCCATGCAGCTGGGCTACCGCACCGGCACCGTCACCGGGATGCTCACGGACGGCCTGGGGCTGCTGGGCGGCACCCTGATCTTCCTGGCCTACGGCGTGAACGCCTACGAAGCCCTGCTGGGCTTCGGCTTCGGCGGCACCCTCATCGCCCTGTTCATGCGGGTGGGCGGCGGCATCTACACCAAGGCCGCCGACGTGGGCGCCGACCTGGTGGGCAAGATCGAGAAGGACATCCCCGAGGACGACCCCCGCAACGCCGCCACCATCGCCGACAACGTGGGCGACAACGTCGGCGACTGCGCCGGGATGGCCGCGGACATCTTCGAGAGCTACGAAGTGACCATCGTGGCCGCCATGATCCTGGGCATGGCCACCTTCGGGCACAAGGGCGTGATCTTCCCCCTGCTGGTGCGCGGCATCGGCGTGCTGGGGTCGATCATCTCCACCTACACCGTCAAGGCCGGGCCGGACGACACCTCCGACACCGCCCTGAAGAGCGTGCACCGGGGCTTCTGGATCGGCTCCGTCATCAGCGTGGTGGGCTTCGTCATCCTGGGCTTCTTCTACCTGCACTTCGATCCCAGCGTGAACCTGCTCAGGGGCGCCACCGCCGAGGAGATCGGCCGCTACTGGGGCACCATCCCCGGCCAGCTGGCCTGGTGGGCCAACTTCGGCGTCCCCGGCCTGGACATGCGCCCGGCCATCACCTGCCTGATCGGCGTGTTCATGGCGGTGGCCCTGAACAAGGTCACCAGCTACTACACCCACACCAGCCACGCCCCGGTCAAGGCCCTCACCAAGGCCTGCACCACCGGCCACGCCACCAACATCATCGAGGGCTTCGCCCTGGGCTATGAGAGCACCGTGGCCATGCTGTGCGTGATCGTGGTGGCCATCTTCCTGTCCGTGCTTTGCTACGCCGGCACCCCGCCCATGTTCATCGCCTACGGCGTGGCCATGACCGGCATCGGCATGCTGACCCTCACCGGCAACACCATCTCCATGGACGTCTTCGGCCCCGTCGCCGACAACGCCAACGGCATCGGCGAGATGGGCTACGACAAGGACGAGATGGAGAGGGAGAAGCCCGGCAGCTACAAGCGGGCCCGCCAGATCCTGGCCGACCTGGACGCGGTGGGCAACACCACCAAGGCCGAGACCAAGGGCATCGCCATCGGTTCGGCGGTCATCGCCGCCGTCTCCCTGTTCGCCAGCTTCATCGCCGTCATCGCGGTGGGCAGCGAGGACCAGATCGGCCGCATGAAGATGCAGCAGTACTTCACCCAGGCCGGCAAGATGTCCGTGGCCGATCCCCCGGTGTTCATCGGCTTCCTGCTGGGCGGGGCCGTGCCCTTCCTGTTCAGCTCGCAGCTGATCCGCGCCGTGGGCCGCGCGGCCTACTAGATCGTCCAGGAGTGCCGCGTGCAGTTCCAGGACCCGGAGATCTGGAAGGGCACCAAGAAGCCCGACTACGGCCGCGTGGTGAACATCTGCACCAACACCGCCCAGAAGGAACTGGTGGGCCCGGGCCTCCTGGCCATCGCTCCCCGCTCCTGGTGGGCTTCCTGCTTGGCCCCTACGCCCTGGGCGGCTTCCTGGCGGGCATGATCCTGACCGGCCAGCTCCTGGCGGTGTTCATGGCCAATGCCGGCGGCGCCTGGGACAACTGCCAAGAAGATGATCGAGGACGGCCTCTACGGCGGCAAGGGCTCCGAAGCCCACAAGGCCTCCGTCACCGGCGACACCGTGGGCGACCCCCTGAAGGACACCGCCGGCCCGGCCATCAACCCCCTGATCAAGGTCATGAACATGGTCAGCCTGCTGACCCTGGGCCTCATCATGCGGTTCACCCTGTTCCCGGTGGAAGGCCGGGAGAGCGTGAAGGTGGTGGGCTTCTTCGGCGCCCTGGTGTGCGCGGCCGCCATCGTCTGGGCGGTCTACAAGAGCAAGCAGGAGACTCCGGGCCTGGTCTCCGAAGAGGAACTGAATGCCCAGATCAAGGCCGAGACGAAGTAGTACGCATCAGCCAGCATCCTTGCCGAGCGCCGCCCCCGGGGCGGCGCTTTTTCACCGTCGGCGCGGACATGGGAACAGGCGCGAACAACTTTTTCGGAGTCCCCATTCCGAAATGCTTTACAGTTTCCAGCAGTGGTGGTGATATGGATGCCACCACAATGCCATACCCCATGAGGGGTTCCAGACCACGACCCAGGTTGCGTCAGGGGGAACGGTGTCCTGCCCCGGCGCGAGAAAGGAGTGCCAATGCCTGCAATTGAATCCAGTCTGGCCATTCCCGCCGCCAGCCCCGGTTTCCTGGCCTCGTCGGTGGGCAAGAAGGTGGTGATGGCCATCACCGGCCTCATCATGTCCCTCTTCGTCACCGTGCACATGATCGGCAACCTCCAGGCCTACCTGGGGGCGGAGCCCATGAACCACTATGCCGACTTCCTGCAGCACATGATCCACGGCGCGGGCATCTGGGTATTCCGGCTGGTGATGCTCACCACCGTTGGCCTGCACGCCTGGGCGGCCCTCGCCCTGACCCTGGAGGACTGGGCGGCGCGCCCCCTGGGCTACCGGGCCCAGCGGTCCAAGGCCGCCACCTGGGCCTCCCGCACCATGCGCTGGTCCGGGGTGATCCTGGGGATCTTCATCATCTACCACATCCTGCACCTGACCACCGGCACCCTGCACCCGGACTTCATCCGGGGCAACGCCTACCACAATTTCGTGACCGGGTTCCAGGTGCCCTGGACCTCCGCCTTCTACATCGTGGCGCAGGTGTGCCTGGGCTTCCACCTGTGGCACGGGGTCTGGAGCCTCACCCAGACCCTGGGCTGGTCCCATCCGCGCTACAACCAGCTGCGCCGGTGCGTCGCCTACACCCTGGCGCTGCTGGTGGCCGGCTTCAACATCTCCTTCCCCATCGCGGTCCTGGCCAGGGTCATCCACTGAGTTCCCAACGAGAACATAGCGAAGAAGGCTCCCATGGAATTGAACGCTCGCATCCCCGAAGGCCCCATCGAACAGAAATGGGACAAGCACCGCTTCGACCTCAAGCTGGTGAACCCGGCCAACAAGCGCAAGTACCGGATCATCGTCGTGGGCTCCGGCCTGGCCGGCGCCGCCGGCGCCGCCTCCCTGGCCGAGCTGGGCTACGAAGTCCTCTGCTTCTGCTACCAGGACAGCCCGCGCCGGGCCCACTCCATCGCCGCCCAGGGCGGCATCAACGCCTCCAAGAACTACCGCAACGACGGCGACAGCACCTTCCGCCTGTTCTACGACACGGTACGCTCAAACTCTTGCGCCGAGCACCCTGAATCCGAACTTTCAGACGACGCCGTCGATCTCGATGGTTGGCGGCACGAATCAGATCTATATCACCGGCAGCAACAAGGGGGGCAGCAGCGATCCGAACGTTTCCAATAACGCGATGAGGCGGTTCCGGCCATGCTTTTTTTTTTTTTTTTTTTTTTTTTTTTTTTTTTTTTTTTTTTTTTTTTTTTTTTTTTTTTTTTTTTTTTTTTTTTTTTTTTTTTTGTGTGTGTGTGTGTGTGTGTGTGTGTGTGTGTGTGTGTGTGTGTGTGTGTGTGTGTGTGTGTGTGTGTGTGTGTGTGTGTGTGTGTGTGTGTGTGTGTGTGTGTTTTTTTTTTTTTTTTTTTTTTTTTTTTTTTTTTTTTTTTTTTTTTTTTTTTTTTTTTTTTTTTTTTTTTTTTTTTTTTTTTTTTTTTTTTTTTTTTTTTTTT
>CAWFOJ010000003.1:0-10168 GCA_963816585.1 uncultured Holophagaceae bacterium
ACCATCGGCCTGGTGTTCGTGCTGTCCGGGATCCTGGCGGGCATCTCCGGGACCTTCTTGGGGATGAAGTACATGGTCTATCCCACCATGGGCAACATTACCAACAAGGCGTTCATCGCCGCCGTCATCGGCGGCCTGGGCAGCCTGCCCGGGGCGGTCCTCGGCGGGGTCATCCTGGGAATCCTGGAATCCCTGGTGAGCGTGGACCTGTCCTCCACCTACCGGGACGTGTTCAGCTTCTCGTTCCTGATCATCCTGCTCATCTTCCTGCCCCTGGGCCTCCTGGGCAAGCGGCTGGAAGAGAAGGTCTGAGGGGGGGAAACGCCATGTGGTTCTATATCAAGGGCATCCTGACCCTGGCCATGATCAACATCATCGCGGTGATGGGGGTGACCGTGTTCACCGGCTTCACCGGGCTGTTCTCCCTGGGCCACGCCGCCTTCATCGCCGCCGGCGCCTACACCGCCGCCATCCTCACCCACTTCTACCACGTGAACTTCTACCTGGCCCTGGCCGCGGGCTGCGTGGTGGCCGCCAGCCTGAGCCTGGTCATCGGCATCCCCACCCTGCGCGCCAAGCTGCGCAGCGACTACTTCGCCATCGCCACCCTGGGCTTCGGGGAAGCCTTCAAGATGATCCTGGAGAACATGAACATCACCCAGGGCGCCCGCGGGCTGCCGGGCATCACCACCTACTCCACCTTCCCGCTGGTGTGCGTCGCCCTGGTCCTGGTGGTGGCGGTCACCGCCAACTTCGTCTTCTCCAAGTTCGGGCGCATGGCCGTGGCCGCCCGGGAGGACTACACCGCCGCGGAGATGATGGGCATCAACCTGTTCCGGGTGCAGTTGCGCTCCCTGGTGTTCAGCGCCGCGCTGGCGGGCCTGGCCGGGGGATTGTTCGCCCACTACCTGGGCTTCATCCAGCCCAGCCTGTTCACCGGCTCCCAGTCCTCCATGCTGGTGATCGCGGTGGTGACCGGGGGCATGGGCAGCATCACCGGGCCCATCCTGGCGGCGCTCCTGTTCGCCACCATCCCCGAGGCCCTGCGGGTGGCCAACATGTGGCGCATGGTCACCTACGGCGCCGTCCTGGTGGCCATCATGGTGCTGCGGCCCCAGGGCATCCTGGGCTACCGGGAGTTCACCTTCGGCGGGGCGGTCCGTTTGTGCCGGCGCCTGGGCAACCTGTTCCGGCCACGCAAACCAGAGGTGGTGGGCTAGTCATGGCGATCATCCTGGAAACCCGCAACCTGACCAAGTTCTTCGGCGGCATCGTCGCCTGCAACGACCTGACCTTCGCCGTGGAGGAAGGCACCATCAAGGGCGTCATCGGACCCAACGGCGCCGGCAAGACCACCATCTTCAACCTGATCACCGGCGTCTACACCCCGACCCGGGGCGGCATCCAGTTCCTGGGGCACGAGATCGCCGGGCGCAAGCCCGACGACGTGGTGAAACGGGGCATCACCCGCACCTTCCAGAACATCCGGTTGTTCAATCACCTCTCCGTGCTGGAGAACGTGGTCATCGCCCTGGACCTGAGGCAGACCCGCTACCGTCTGCTCACCGCCCTGGTGCGTCCGCCCCGGGTGTGGCGCAAGGAGAAGGAACTGCGGCGCACGGCCATGGAGTACCTGGAAACGGTGGGCCTGGCGGACCGCCCCCACGCCCAGGCGGACAGCCTCCCGTACGGCCTTCAGCGCAAGCTGGAGATCGCCCGGGCCCTGGCCCTGGAACCCCGGCTCCTGCTGCTGGACGAGCCGGCGGCCGGCATGAATCCCGAGGAATCCCTCGGCCTGGCCCAACTGATCCGCGAGATCAAGGAGAAATTCAAGCTGACCGTGCTGCTCATCGAGCACCACATGGATGTCGTCATGGAGCTTTGCGACCACATCGTGGTCATGAATTTCGGGGAAAAACTGGCCGAGGGCACACCGGGCGAGATCCAGAACGATCCGGCGGTCCTGGAAGCCTACTTGGGTGAGGACTACCAGCGTGCTTAAGATCCAGAGCCTCAACGTCTTCTATGGGCAGATCCACGCCCTGCGGGACCTCTCCCTGGAGGTGGGCAAGGGCCACATCGTATCCATGGTGGGCGCCAACGGCGCCGGCAAGTCCACCCTCATGATGACCATCGCCAGGATCCTCAAAGCCAGGAGCGGGACCATCCTGGTGGACGGCAAGCCCCTGACCACCGAACCCAGCGCCGTGCTGGCCCAGGGCATCGGCCTGGTGCCCGAGCGCCGCCGGCTCTACGCCAACCTCACGGTCAAGGAGAACCTGGTCATGGGGGCCTACCTGCGCAAGGACAAGGACGGGGTGGCCGAAGACATGGACCGCATGTTCCAGCTCTTCCCCATCATGAAGGAGCGCATCAAGCAGTACGCCGGCACCCTCTCCGGCGGCGAGCAGCAGATGGTGGCCATCGCCCGGGGCCTCATGGGCAAGCCCAAGATCCTCATGCTGGACGAGCCCTCCCTGGGGCTGGCGCCCCTGATCATCAGGCAAGTGTTCGACAAGATCCAGGAGGTGCGCGCCCAAGGTACCACCATCTTCATGACCGAACAGAACGCCAACAAGGCCCTGGCCATCTCCGACCGCGCCTACGTGATCGAGACCGGCCGGAACATCCTCTCCGGGCCCGGGCCCGAACTGCTCCGGGACCCGATGGTCAAGAAAGCCTATTTAGGAGTACGACACTAGCGCCCCTTGCGGAGCATGCTCCGCCAGGGGTGCTTGTGCCTGGGACGAACGACTCGATTCCGATGAACCCGACGGTACTAGCTTCCCGCACTGCCCAGCCAGCCATCCCAGGCGTCCCGTCCGCCGTGACCGCCGGGCGGAGGGAAGGTTGCACGCCGTCCCGGAAGCTCATCCGCGCCGACCGACAGAAAGGAGGACCCAGGCCCCAGCGCGCGCACCCCGAACGTCCAGCACCACCCCCTCCAGCAAGCACCGCAAACCCTTAACCTCACCATCACTCTCTACGGAGGAACCATGAAATCGATCTTCAGCCTCGCCCTGATTCCGGCGCTGGCGCTGGCCGCGGCTTCGGCCCGGGCGGCGGAGCCCATCAAGATCGGCCAGGTCGTCACCGTGACCGGCAGCAACGCCCCCTGGGGCATTCCCGAGAACAACGCCGCCAAGGACGAGATCAAGCGCATCAACGCCGCCGGCGGCGTCCTGGGCCGCCAGCTGCTGCTGGTGGACTACGACTACAAGGGCGACCAGCTGGAAGCGGTGAACGTCACCAAGCGCATGATCGGTGACGGTGTCGTCGCCATCGTCGGGCCCGGGTCCAGCGGCTCCGGCATCGCCATGACCGCCGTGACCGAAGCGGCCGGGATCCCCATGGTGGCCACCTCCGCCACCAACCCGAAGGTGACCTTCAACTACGACACCAAGATGCCGATCCACACCGCCTTCCGGGCCTGCTTCATCGACCCGTTCCAGGGCTCCGTGGCGGCCAGGTTCGTCACCGGCGACCTGAAGAAGAAGCGCTGCGCCATCATCTTCGACGTGGGCTCCGACTACTCCCAGGGCCTGGACCAGTACTTCCGGGAAGCCTTCAACCGCTACGGCGGCACCATCGTGGCCCGGGAAGGCTACCGTTCGGGCGAGATGGACTTCCGCGCCATCCTGGGCAAGATCAAGGCCACCGATCCTGAGGTGATCTACCTGCCCACCGACATGACCCAGGCCGCCATGATCATGAAGCAGGGCCGCCAGCTGGGCCTCAAGAGCATCTTCGTCAGCGACGACAGCTGCGACACTCCGGACATCCTCCCCCTGGCCGGGTCGGCCGCCGAAGGCTGCTACTTCACCAACCTGTGCTCCCTCGAGGATCCCGCCATCAAGGGCTGGATCGCCGACTACAGCAAGAAGTACGGCGGCGTCCCGGTGCTGCCCAACTGCGTGATGGCCGTGGACGCCGTGCGCGCCATCGTCGCCGCCATCAACCTGGGCAAGAGCGCCGAGCCGGCCTCGATCATCGCGAACCTGGAGAAGCTGCGGGACGTTCCGGTGCTCACCGGCAAGCTGACCATCGACCCCATCACCCACAACCCCATCAACAAGCCTTGCGTGGTCGAGACGGTCAAGAACGGCCAGATCAAGTACGACAAGACCTTCAACAAGGTCGACTAGGCTGGACTTGCGGGTGCCGCGGGATGCGCCCGCGGCACCCGGTTCGCCCCCCCATCTCCCCAGACCGGAAAGCGAGGAAACGAATGAAGAACGGATTGATGACCAAAGTGACCCACCTGGGCACCCGGATCGAGATGCCGCCCGCCTCGACGCCCAAGGTGCCGCCCATGCACATGAACGCGGCCTACTGCTTCGAGGACGCGGAAACCCTGGCGGAGGTCAACCGGGGAGAGAAGGACGGCTACCTGTACGGACGCACCAGCAATCCGACCAACGACTGCCTGCGGGAGATCCTCACCGCCACCGACCAGGGCGCCGCCTCCCAGGTGTACGCCTCCGGCATGGGCGCCATCTCCATGGCGGTCATGTCCAACATCAAGGCCGGGGACCACATCCTGGCCAACAAGATCATCTTCGGCACCAGCTACAAGTTCCTCCGGGCGGAGATGCGCGACAAGTTCGGCGTGGACGTGAGCTTCGTGGACTTCCTGCACGAGGACCTCGAGCAGCACTTCAAGCCCAACACCCGGCTGGTCTACATGGAGACCATCGCCAACCCCACCTGCGACGTCATCGACATCCGCCAGGTGGCCAAGGCCGCCCACGCCCGCGGCGCCCTGCTGATCGTGGACAACACCTTCGCCACCCCGCCGGTGTGCACGCCCCTGGCCCTGGGCGCCGACATGGTTGTGTACAGCGCCACCAAGTTCCTGTGCGGGCACAGCGACATCCTGGCCGGCGTCATCGTGGCCAGCGACAAGAAGGCCATCGACAACATCACCGACGTGGGGCATTCGTACGGCCCGATCATGAGCCCCTTCGACGCCTGGCTGCTGATCCGCAGCCTGCGCACCCTGGGCATCCGCCTGGGCCAGCACTGCCGCAACGCCATGCAGGCCGCTGAGTACTTCCAGGGGCACAAGAAGGTGGTGCGCACCCTGTACCCCGGCCTGGCCTCCTCCCCCAGCCACCCGGTCGCCCTGGAGACCTTCCAGCGGGGCATGTTCGGCGGCATGGTGAGCATCGACCTGGGCAGCGAAAAGAACGTCAACGACGTGATCCGCAACTTCAAGATGACCAAGCTGGTCCCCAGCCTGGGCGCCTTCTCCACCACCGTGAGCGACACCAAGACCTCCCACGGGGCCATGACCCCGGAGGAGCGCAAGCGCTCCGGCCTGTCCGACGGCCTCCTGCGCATCTCCATAGGCCTGGAGGAGATCGAGGACATCATCGAGGACTTCGACCAGGCCATGAAGGCGATCCGCTGAGACGCCGAACGGAGGATGCTGAAATGACTCAATTCAAACGCGCGACGGGGATCCTGCACCAGGCGGCCTACCTCAAGGGCAAACGGGACCGGCCTGAATCCGCGCCCCTGTTTCTCACCACGGCCTTCAACGTGGACGACCTGGACGACCTGGAAGCCCTGTACGCGACCAAGGGCTACACCTACATCCGCACCCGCAACCCCAACCGCTATGCCCTGGCCGACCTCATGTCCTACCTGGAGGGCGGCGAGGCCTCCCTCATCTGCGGCTGCGGCATGGCCGCCATCTCCACCACCCTGCTGTCCCTGCTGGGCACCGGGGACCGGATGCTCTCGGACATGACCCTGTATGGGGAGACCCAGGAACTGTTCGCCCTCGTCTTCCCCGGCCTGGGCATCAAGGTGGACTTCGCCGACTTCACCAAGCCCGAGGCGGTCAAGGCCGCCCTCAGGCCGGACACCAAGGTCCTGTACACCGAAACCATCTCCAACCCCATGATCACGGTGGTGGACATCGAGGCGGTGGCCGCCATCGCCCACGGCAACGGGGCCAAGCTGGTGGTGGACAACACCTTCACAACCTCCTCGGCGATCAAGCCCCTGGAGCTGGGCGCCGACGTCAGCATCAACAGCCTGACCAAGTTCGCCAACGGGCACAGCGACGCCATCTGCGGCAGCCTCACCACCTCCCAGGCGATCTGGACCAGGGCCAACGGCCTGCAGCAGCTCCTGGGCACCACCGTGGACCCGTTCACCTGCTGGCTGGTCACCCGGGGCATCCGCACCATGGACCTGCGGGTGCAGAAGGCCATGGACAACGCCGCCAAGCTGGCCAAGGCCCTGGAGGCCCACCCCGCCGTGGTCCGGGTGAACCACCCCAGCCTGGAGAGCCATCCCCAGCACGCCGTGGCCAAGCGGATCTTCAAGCACGGGTACGGGGCCATGCTCAGCTTCGTCATGCCAGACGACCGCAAGGGCATCAACGCCTTCCTGCGCAAGCTGGAATTCGCCCACTACGCCATGACCCTGGGCGGCTACCGCACCACCCTGTCCCACCCGGTCACCTCCTCCCACCACGGGGTGCCCGAGGAGGAGCGCCGGAAGATGGGCATCACCTTCGGCCTGATGCGGGTGTCCGTGGGCATCGAGGACCCGGACGACCTGATCGCCGATTTCACCCAGGCTCTGGAGGTCTTCAAGTAGCATGCACATCACGGTGAAACTGCACGCCTCCCTGCAGAACGGGCGGTTCGAGGAAGGTGACCTGCAAGTGGCCGACCCCACGCCCATCCGGGGCCTGGTCCAGCGCCTGGGCATCCCCGCCGGCCAGGTGGGGATCCTGGTGGTGAACGGCCGCCATGCCCGCCTGGACGACCTGCTCGCGCCGGAGGACACGGTTTCCCTGTTCCCGCCCGTGGGGGGAGGCTGACGTGGCCGCCCCCGCGGACGGCCTGGACCCGGCCGCCGTCACCTTCGTCCGCTGCACGGTGGACCTGGGCGCCGGCACGGCCCGGATCGAGCGCCTGGCCTGCCGCAACCTGGAGGACGTGCTGGGGGGCATCGGGCGGGCCTACCAGCTCCTGGCCGGGCGGGACATCCGGACGGCGGTACTGCCCGGAGAACCCCCTGGTCGTGAGCACCGGCCTGCTCACCGGCAGCGCGGTCATGACCGGGCTGCGCACCTATTTCTCCGCCTACAGCCCGCTCAAGCATTCGGACCAAGGCCTTCCGGCCGCCATGTGGGCCGCCGGCAGCGACAAGTTCGGGGCCCGGCTCAAGTGGACCGGCATCGACGAAGTGGTGTTCGAGGGGCGTTCGCCCCGCCCGGTGTACGCCCTGTTCCGGGAGGGGCCGTCCGGCCCCCAGGTGCGGCTGCTCCCCGCGGAGCGCCTGCTGGGCCTGGACACCCACCGGAAGATCATGGCCCTGCACCAGGAGCACCCGGACGCCCATTTCGCCGTGATCGGGCCCGGGGGCGAGCACTACGAGTCCGTCTACATGGGCGCCGTGGCCCTGAGCACCGAGAACCAGTTCAAGTCCGGCCAGGACAAGTGCCGGTTCGCCGGGCGCGGGGGCATGGGCAGCGTCATGGGCTACAAGAACCTGATCGCCCTGGCGGCGGCCGGGCCGGACCGGGTGCCCCCGGTGACCCCGGAGGTGCTGGAGGTGAACAAGACCCTGCTCAAGCCCAAGGCCGGGGGCTCCACCCGCTACCAGCCGGTGCGCCAGGGCGGCGGCGGGGGCACCTGGGCCAACCTGGAAGTGATGCAGGCGTTCCGCGCGGCGCCGGAGAACAATTTCCGCCCCAAGGCCCACCAGGCCGTGGCGGGGCTGTTCCGCAGGAACGTGGAGAAGGACCTGGAGGTCCGCTCCGAGGCCTGCTTCCGGTGCGGCATCCGGTGCCACAACAACGTGTTCGAGCGCACCCCCGGAGGCCCCGGACGGTTCATCGCCAAGTTCGACTATGAGCCCCTCAACCTGTTCGGCAGCAACCTGGGCATCCACGACGGCCCCCAGACCGCCGAACTGGTGAAGCTGGCGGACAACCTGGGGCTGGACGCCATCTCCGCCGCCACCACCATCGCCTACGTCCTGGACTACAACGAGCGGCATCCCGCCGGTCCCCTGCTCAACGGCGCCACCTTCGGCCAGTTCGAGCGCATCCGGGAGCTGCTGCGCATGACCGGCGAGGGCCTGCTGCCGGAGATCGGGCGCGGGGTGAAGCGCCTGTCCCGGGACCTGGGGGAGACCGCCTACGCCATGCACGTGAAAGGGCTGGAGCTGCCGGCCTTCCTGCCGGAGACCAATCCCGGCTACATCTTCGCCGTGGCCGGGGGGCACATGTCCATGCAGACCCAGATGCTCCTGGCCAAGGAAGGCAAGACCACCCTGGAGGAATGGACCCAGGTGATCACCCGCCTGGGCCTGCTGCAGGCGGGCTTCGACGCCATCGGCCTGTGCAAGTTCACGGGGGTCTGGATCAACAACGAGGTCATCGCCCGGGCGGTGCAGGCCGCCACCGGGCTGCCCATCACCACCGGGCAGCTGGAACAGGCCGCCCGCAGGATCTACCTGCGGGGCCTGGCCCTGGAATGGAAGCAGGGGTACACCGACGCCGAGTACACCCTGCCCGACCAGGTGTTCCAGGATCCCAACCCGGCCGTCCAGCTCCCGAACTTCGTCACCCGGGAGTATGTCCGCGACCTGAAGCGGCGGGTCTGGACGGCGTTCGAACAGGAACTCAAGGAACTGGCACCCACCCTTCCACCCAAGGAGTCAGCATGCTGACGCACAACTCGAAGACCGTGCAACTGACCGATTTCAAGGTTCTCACGTTCGACTGCTACGGGACCTTGATCGACTGGGAGACGGGCATGTTCGATGCCCTCAAGCCCCTCATCGACCGCACCGGCAAGACCTTCACCCGGGACCAGGTGCTGGAGGCCCATGCCCGGCACGAGTCGGCCCAGCAGGCCGAGACGCCGGCCATGCTGTACTCGGAATTGCTGGCCAAGGTGAACGACCGGCTCGCGCGGGAGTGGGGGGTCCAGCCCTGCCCCGAGGAATGCCGCGCCTACGGCCGGTCGGTAAAGGAATGGCCGGCCTTCGTGGATTCGGCCCAGGCCCTGCAGTACCTGAAGAAATACTACAAGCTGGTGATCCTCTCCAACGTGGACCGGGAGAGCTTCAAGCACAGCCAGGCCAAGCTCCAGGTGGAATTCGACCATGTCTTCACCGCCCAGGACATCGGCTCCTACAAGCCGGACCCGCGCAATTTCGATTACATGATCCGGGAATTGGCGAAGGACGGCATCCAGAAGCACCAGATCCTGCACACCGCCCAGAGCCTGTTCCACGACCACCAGCCCGCCAACCAGGTGGGGCTGGCCTCGGCCTGGATCGACCGGCGTGCCGGAAAACCGGGCAGCGGCGCCACCATGCCCACCAGGGGCCTGCCGAACTATGATTTCCGGTTCACCAGCATGGCCGAGATGGCCAAGGCCCACCAGGAATCCCTTAGGGAACGGTGAACGGCTGAGGTAAAATGGACGTGCACCCTCTTTGAGACATCACCCCCACACCCGCCGCCCCGGCCTGGGCAGGATTCCACGGCCTGGGCGGCCTTCTTCTACCCCAGGACAAGGAGTCCCCCCCATGAGCCAGCGCACCATGGTTACCCTGGACGGTAACGAAGCCGCGGCCTCGGTCGCCCACCGCATCAACGAGGTGATCGCCATCTACCCCATCACCCCGTCCTCCAACATGGGCGAGTGGTCCGACGAGTGGCGCGCCCAGGGCAAGACGAACGTCTGGGGCACCGTGCCCCAGGTGGTGGAGATGCAGTCCGAGGGGGGCGCCGCCGGCGCCGTGCACGGCGCCCTCCAGGCCGGCGCCCTGACCACCACCTTCACCGCCTCCCAGGGCCTGCTGCTGTTGATCCCGAACATGTGCAAGATCGCCGGCGAGCTGACCCCTTCGTCCTGCACGTGTCGGCCCGCGCCATGGCCACCCACGCCCTCTCCATCTTCGGCGACCACTCCGACGTCATGGCCTGCCGCCAGACCGGGTTCGCCATGCTGTCCTCGGACTCGGTGCAGGAGGCCCACGACTTCGCCCTCATCGCCCAGGCCTCCACCCTGCGAGTCCCGGGTGCCGTTCCTGCACTTCTTCGACGGCTTCCGCACCTCCCACGAGGTGAACAAGATCGAGATGCTCAACGACGAAGACCTGCGGGCCATGATCGACGACGGCCTGG
>CAWFOJ010000004.1:0-9706 GCA_963816585.1 uncultured Holophagaceae bacterium
CAGGAGCTCCGGCGCTTCCGGGTCCAGGGCGTACACCGCCCGGGCCGCCCGGATGGCATGCAGGAACAGGGCATGGGCCTCGGTGGCCATGGCCGGATGGTAGGTCTCGGTGAACCGGTTCAGGTCGTTCACTTCGAAATAGTGGGTGGGGTGCAGCGGCAACCCCTGCTCCACGCAGATCTTGTAGTTCAGGGCCACGTTCACCAGCGCGGGAGTGACCAGGTACAGTTCCATGCACTGGTCCCAGAACGCCGCCGGCATGGCCGCCGGGTCCCCCAGCGCCTCGTCCCGCCCCTGGAGGACCCCCGGCAGGAGTTCCCGGATCCGCTCCAGGACCTCGCCAAGGGCCATCTCGAAGCCCATGGCTTCGGGCGGCGCCTCCCAGTCGGCGTAGATGAACCGCTCCAGCATCGCTACTCCTGCCCGACCCGGCGCAGGGCCTTCAGGAGGACGGGCAGGCGGTTCAGGGCGGCCTGGCACTCCATCCACTGGCGGTGGGGGCGGGCCAGGTAGCCGGAGATCATGCTGCCGTCGGGGACGTCCTTGCCGATCATGGTGTTGCCCGTGGCGACGGTGTTGCTGCCGATGTGGATGTGCCCGGCGGTGCCCACCTTGCCGGCGAGGGTCACGTGGTGGCCCAGGGTGGTGCTGCCGGAGATGCCGGTCTGGGACACGATCAGGCAGTGTTCGCCCACTTCGACGTTGTGGGCGATCTGGCACAGGTTGTCCACCTTGGTCCCGGCCTGGATGCGGGTGGGCCCCAGCACGCCCCGGTCCACGGTGGTGCAGGCGCCGATCTCCACGTCGTCGCCCACCTCCACCCAGCCGGCCTGGGGGATCTTCTCGTGCCGGCCGGCCACCGGCACGTAGCCGTAGCCGTCCGATCCCAGCACCGAGTTGGCGTGGATGCGCACCCGCCGCCCCAGCCGGGTGCGGCGGTACAGGACCACGCCGGGGAACAGCTCGCAATCCTCCCCCAGCACGCAGTCCTCGGCGATGTGCACGCCCGGGTGGATCCGGGCGCCGGCGCCGACCACCGTGCGGGCGCCGACGGTGGCGCCAGGGGCGATCCGGCAGCCGGGCCCCACCTGGGCGGTGGGGTGGACCGGCTCGGACGACCACTCGGGCACCGGTTCCGGATGCAGCCAGCCGATGGCCTGGGCGAAGCCCCAGTAGGGATGGTCCATCACCAGCTGGGGCCGGTCCCCCAGGTCGGCCTTGGGGTCCACCAGGATCACGCCGGCCCGGCTCTCGAGGGCCCTGGCGCGGTCCTTGGGGTTGGCCAGGAAGCTCAGGGCCTCCGGACCGGCTTCCTCCACCGCCCGCACTTCCCGGATCACCCGGTCGCCCGGGCAATTGCGCAGGGTCCCGCCCAGGCGCCCCGCCAGCTCGCCGCAGGTGACCCCTGCCCCAGAAAGGCTTCCCTTGGCGCTTTCCATGGCGCTTCCCATGGCAACTCCTTGTCGATCCGTCACCCTGCGCGGTGAGAATCTTCAAGTATAGCGGCCTCTCCGCGCATGAGGCCGGCGGTCCAGAGTCCCGGGAAATCCACCGGGTCCCGCCCCAGGGTGATGCCGAAGAGCTGCCAGATGGCCACGGAGTAGACGTCCTGCAGGTAGCGGCCCCACATCTTCACCGGCAGCTGGGCGGGGGTCTCGATGGTGGGGGAGAGGGCCAGCATGAGCATGTAGCTGATGAGGAAGGACGCGTTGCTGGCGATCCGCCCGGAATAGCTGCCCTGGCGCTGCTCGAGGATCCGGGCCTCGTGGATGGCGCTGCCGAATTCGCTTTCCACCAGGTCGGCGCGGGTGGTGAGGATCACCTCGGCGCGGAAGCTGCGCTCCCCTTCCAGCACGTAGGCGGGGAAGTCCCGGGCCAGTTCCCGGGGGTCCAGGCCGCGGCCCCCCAGGCAGGCCCAGTCCCGGCCCCGCTCCTGGTCGATGATCCGTTCCGGCTGCGGCAACTCCAGGTCCACCAGCAGGTTGATGTCGTTGTAGAGGCCGTGGTGCTCCTCCCGCTGCACCGCCAGCACCGCCGGATGGCTGCGGATGGCCGCCTCGATGGTGTTCAGCTCCCCCGGGGTGCCCACGAACTTGAAGCCGATGCCGTCGTCGATGCGCAGGTCCTCGGGCTGGAACACCAGCACCCCGTCCTGGAAGGTGCGGGAGACGATCCGTTCCGCCTGGGCGAAGTCCTCCGCCATTTCGGTCTTGCTGGAGAGCAGCTGGCGCAGGGGGATGCCGTAGTTCTCGGCCCGGCGCAAGGCGATGGCGTTGGCCCGCTCGTTGATGGCTCCCGCAAGCTTGTCCGCCACCCTCCGGGAGCCCTTCTCGGCGATCCGGCGCAGGCGCTTGACCCGGGCCATGCCCAGGATCGATCCGTCATTGCGCAAGGCCACCACCACGTCCGTGGGGGTGCCGGGGAAGAACTCCTCCGGCCGCTGGCGGTATTGCCGGAACAGCTCCATCTCCCGGGGGCCGGGGTCGGTGCAGGAACGCACGATGGTGTCCCGGAGCTCGTCCTTGGCCCGCACGCGCATCATCTGCACCGGTCCCGGGTGCACCGCGTTCCTGATGGCGGCGAACAGGGCCCGGACCGTCTCGCCGGTGACGATGTTCTCGAAGGTGAACGTCTCGGTGAGGAACCGGCCGTCCTCCGGGCGGGGGGCATCGCCGAACCACCGGGTGGCCAGTTCGAACAGCTGCTTCCTGTGGGTGATGCTGGTCAGGTGCATGACATTCCACCTTCCTCCGTTCCCCTGCCCTTTGTAAAGTCACCGACTTGGGATTCGGCGATGATTGTAATGTTCAAGTTCCGGAGGGCAGATGTGACTCCGGGCACAGGGCGGCCCCGCCGGAGGGCATAGAATGAATTGCTCTGACCGCGAAGCCTCACACCTGAGCGGGAAGCAGCGCAAGGCAGAATTCCGCCGTCAGGCTGCGCTCTCCCCAATGCCCTCGGAGAGGCCCAGAAGTCAACGGAGGAGTTCGCAATGGCCAAACGCCTGGGGGTGGTGGGGATCATCGTGGAGGACCTGTCGGCCGCCACGGAGGTGAACGCCCTCCTCCACGAATTCGCCGCGCTCATCGTCGGGCGCATGGGCATCCCGTACCGCGAACGGGGCCTGTCGGTCATCGCGCTCATCGTCGACGGCACCGTCGAGGAGCTCGGCGCCCTCACCGGGCGCCTGGGCCGGGTGCCCAACATCGCGGTGAAGTCCGCCCTCTCCCGGGAGAGCCATGCCGCCCCCGCCGTCCATGGAGGAAACCATGCCCACCTATGATCCCAAGTCCCCGGAAGCCGGGGCCTTCATCAACCACGAGGAAGTCCTGGAGACCCTGGCCCAAGCCCGGGCCAAGGCCGCCGATCCGGTTCAGGTGCGGTCCCTCCTGGAGAAGGCGGCCCGCTACGGCGGCCTCACCCACCGGGAGGCGGCCGTGCTGCTGGAAGTCCAGGACCCGGCCATCCTGGGGGAGATCTTCGCCCTGGCGCGCCGGATCAAGGAACACATCTACGGCCGGCGGATCGTCATGTTCGCCCCGCTCTACCTTTCGGACTTCTGCGTCAACCGTTGTTCCTACTGCGGCTACAACCACGACAACGACATCCCCCGGCGCCAGCTGGATCCCGCCCAGCTGGAGGCGGAAGTGCGGGTGCTGGAGCGCATGGGCCACAAGCGCCTGGCCCTGGAGGCCGGAGAGGACCCGAAGAACTGCCCCATCGACTACATCCTCGACTGCATCCGCATCATCTACTCCCTGAAGTTCGAGAACGGCGCCATCCGGCGGGTGAACATCAACATCGCCGCCACCACGGTGGAGAACTTCAAGCTCCTGAAAAACGCCGGCATCGGCACCTACGTGCTGTTCCAGGAGACCTACCACAAGCCCACCTACCTGGAGGTGCACCGGGGCGGCCCCAAGCGCAACTACGAGTACCATACCGAGGCCCATGACCGCGCCATGCAGGGGGGCATCGACGACGTGGGCCTGGGGGTGCTGTACGGGCTCTACGATTGGAGATACGACACGGTGGGATGCTCATGCACGCCGAGCACCTGGAGGCCGCCATGGGGGTGGGCCCGCACACCCTCTCCGTCCCCCGCATCTGCTCCGCCGCCGGGGTACAGGCCAAGGATTCCCGTACCTGGTGGGCGACGACGATTTCAAGAAGATCGTGGCGGTGCTGCGCCTGGCGGTGCCCTACACCGGCATGCTGCTGTCCACGCGCGAGCCCATGGGCTACCGGGACGAACTGATCGCCGTGGGCATCTCCCAGATGAGCGCCGGCTCCTGCACCGGGGTCGGAGGCTATGCCCACGAGCACAAGCTGGGCGAGGCGGAGTCCGTGCCGCAGTTCGAGCCCGCCGACCACCGCTCCCCGGCGGAATTCCTCAAGGACCTGCTGCGGGGCGGCTACATCCCCAGCTATTGCACCGCCTGCTACCGGGAGGGCCGCACCGGGGACCGGTTCATGCGCCTGGCCAAGACTGGCCAGATCGCCAACGTCTGCCAGCCCAACGCGCTGATCACCCTTCAGGAGTATGCGGAGGACTACGGCGATCCGGAACTGCGGGAACTGGCCGCCGGGGTCATCGGCAAGGAGCTGGACAGCATCACCAACCCCAAGGCCAGGGAAGCGGCCGAGAAGTACCTGGCGCGCATCAAGGCCGGGGAGCGGGACCTGCGCTTCTAGACGCAATCGCACGTGTCCCGGACTTCCGCCCTGGTTCGCTCCGTTGGATCGCTGACTGCGATCCAACGGAGCGAACCAGGGCGGAAGGCGGGAACCCGGGCCTTTATTTGATCTAGAGGGCCTTCAGGCACTCCGCCAGCGCCGCCACGGCCAACTTCAGGTCCTCGGCCTCGATGATGAGCGGCGGCTGCAGGCGCAGGACGTTGCCGTAGGTGCCGCCCACGCCCAGCAGGAAGCCCTTCTCGCGCATGAGGCCGCGCACCTTGCCGGCCGCCTCGGGATCCGGGGCCTTGTTGGCGTCGCGCACCAGCTCCACGCCCACCATCAGGCCCAGGCCGCGCACCTCGCCGATGCGGGGCTGGATCCTCTGCAGTTCCTTCAAGGCGGCCAGCAGGGCCTCGCCCTTGCGGGCGGCCTGCTCGCACAGGTTCTCCCGCTCGAAGTAGGCGATGTTGGCCAGGGCGGCGGCACAGGACACCGGGTTGCCGCCGAAGGTGGAAAGGTGGTCGCCGGGGCGGAAGGAATCGGCGATCTCTTCCCTGGCGATGACCGCGGAGAGGGGGAACCCGTCGGCGATGCCCTTGGCCATGGTCAGGATGTCCGGCTCCACGGGATGGTGCTGGACGGCGAACCACTTGCCGGTGCGGCCGAAGCCCGACTGGACCTCGTCCAGGAACAGGAGGATGCCGTGCCGGTCCAGGACTTCCTTGACCGCCTGGAAGTACCCGGGGGCGGGATGATGATGCCGCCCTCGCCCATGGCGCCTTCGGCGATGAAGGCCGCCACGTTGTCGGCGGTGCAGAACTGGATGGTCCGCTCCAGGTCCTTGGCGCAGTGCAGGTCACAGCCCGGATAGGCCATGGCGTACGGGCAGCGGTAGCAGTAGGGGGCCGGATGGAACGTGCACCCGGGCAGGTAGGGGCCCCCGGCCCGCTTGCGCCCGCAGTTGCCGGTGATGGAAAGGGTCCCCACGGAACGCCCGTGGAAGCTGCCCTGGAGGGCGATGAATTCCTGCTTCCTGGTGAACTGCTTGGCCAGGCGCATCCCGCCTTCGTTGGCCTCGGCCCCGCCGCTGCCGAAGAAACTCTTCTGCAGCCGGCCCGGCGTGATCTGGGCCAGCTTCTCGGCCAGGTCCGCCACCACCGGGATGTGATAGGTGTAGGCGTTGGCGTGCACCAGGCGGTCCATCTGGGCCTTGGCCGCAGCCGTCACCTCCGGATTGCAGTGCCCGGCGTTCACCACCGAGATCCCGGCGAACAAGTCGGTGTAGGTCCGGCCGTTCTCGTCGATGATCTTGGCGCCCTTGGCCTGGACGGCCACCACCGGTTCCACCGCCTTGACACAGGCCGTGTTCACGTATTTGCGGTACTTTTCCATGGTGTCCATGGCTTCCTCCTGGGGCTGGGGATCGGGATCGGGCATGGCAATCGCGGGTCCTGACGACCAGCAGGGCAGCCGGAGCCACGGTCCTACCTGACTGTAGTGGCTGGATCCCTGCACTTGTAGATACGATTCATCTTTTCGCCAGGCAGACTGTGCTTTCCCCGGCCGAGGCCTGTACGGGAGGAGAAAGCATAACGATTCCCCCGATGCCGATTTCGTGGAAGTCCGGGAACCGCCGGTTCTGATCCATGGTTAGCGCCCTGGTGACCTGCGCCGCTGAAACTTGATTAATATTTTATTTATCTTATGATCACGGACGTGGGAAACCGCCCGCGACCACCCGGATTGCGTTTTTAAAGTATTGTTCTGGCCGCTCCCCGGAGGACCGACATGCGCAAGGCGCCCAAGACCCTCCTCCTTCTCCTGCTCAGTCCGGCCCTGGCGTGGGCCCAGTCCCGGGAGGAGACCTTCGCCTTCATCGACCGGGAGATCCGCTCCCTGGAAACCAGGACCTACTTCGTGCGGGAACTCTCCCTGTCCGCCGATGGCGCCACCTTCACCTACCGGAAGCGCGTCATGCGCTCCCGGGAACCCGACAAGGGCCTGGTCATCCCCCTGAAGGATGTGGACATCTTCTGCGCCGCCTGGCACCGCCCGGAGGGCTATGACACCTACGACCTGAAGGTGCGCACCCGGGGCAAGGACGCCACCCTCACCTACAACCACCTGCCCTGCCGGGGCACCAAGAACCTGGTGCGCGGCCTGCTGGACGCGAAGAAGGCCAAGGCCCTGGACCAGGCCTTCAACCGCCTGATCCAGCTGGCCCGGGGCAGCCAGGATCCGTTCCCGGCCCCTTGACGGGGCTGGCCATGGTCACAGGAACTCCTTCTTCACGCCCTGGGAAAGAATTTGAAAAATGTTTTCCAAATTGTATAGTTATTAAACATTCTATATAAATGACAAGATTGCTCCCCGTCAGGGAATGAATTTCCCTCGGCGCCCAGGAGGCTTCATGACCGAGACTCGCCAGTTGGCCGCCTTTGCCGCCAGCCTGGACCTGGACCACTGCCCGCCCGCCGCCGTGGCCCAGGCCAAGCGCTGCATTCTGGAAACGGTGGGGTGCGCCCTGGGGGGCGCCCGTACGCCCCTGGCGGCCACCGCCAGCCGGGCGGCGCAACGCTGGAGCGACGGAGGCTGCGCCACGGTGCTGGGCCTGGGCTGGCGCACCGCGCCGGACCGGGCTGCGTTCCTCAACGGCATCGCCGCCAACGCCCTGGATTTCGACGGGGGCATCGTCCGCCAGGGCCACTACGGCCCCACGGTGGTGGCCTCCGCCCTGGCGGTAGGGGAAGCGGTGGAGGCCTCCGGAGCCCAGGTCCTGTCGGCGGTCATCGCCGGCTACGAGGTGGTGGCCCGGGTGGGCATGGCCCTGCGCGCCTCCCCGGAACGCCGCGCCCTGGTATCCGGCTACGGGCCCACCCAGGGGTTCGGGGCGGTGGCCGCCGCCGGCCGCCTGCTGGGCCTGGACCCGGAGCGGATGGTGCACGCCCTGGGCCTCTGCGGCGCCTTCGCCCCGGTGCCCAGCACCAAGGGCTGCAACTGGGACGACCGCCCCTTGTCCTGGACCAAGGACATGGTGGCCTGGCCGTCCATGAGCGGCATCAACGCGGCCCTGCTGGCCGGGGCGGGGTTCCTGGGCCCCCGGTCCATCTTCGAAGGGGAGAAGGGGTTCTTCCGCATGGCCGGCTCGGACCGCTGCGCCCCGGACCAGCTGGTGGCCGGCCTGGGAGAGGAGTTCAGGATCCTGGACCTGTACCTCAAGCCCTACCCCTGCTGCCGCTGGAACCACGCGGCCCTGGACGGAGTGCGGGCGATCCTGGCCCGCCGCGGATGGGCCGCGGCCGACCTGGGCGAGATCCGGGTGGGGGTGGCCAGGGAGGTCCTGGAGGACCTGGGGGACTACGCGCCCCGCAACCTGGTTGACGCCCAGTTCAGCCTGCCGTACGCCGTGGCCATGGTGCTCCTGGACCTGGACCCCGGGCCCCGCTGGCACGACCCGCTGCTGCTGGAGTCGCCGGGGGTGCGCGCCCTCATGAAGAAAGTGGCCCTGGAGGAGGACCCCCTGATGGAGTCGCTCTTCAGCGGCCAGGCCATCGTCGGCGCCCAGGTGCGCATCGCCGGCCCGGGTGGGGACCAGGACCAGGCCCGGATCGAATGCGCCTACGGGGACGCCAGGAACCCCATGACCGACGCCGACCTGGAGGCCAAGTTCCTGGGCCTGGCCGCGGAGACCATCCCGGCCGGGCAGGCCCGTCCGGCCCTGGACCTGATCCGGGACCTGCAGCGCCTGGACCGCATCGGCACCCTCACCGCCCTGCTGCAAGGGGCCTGATAATACCTTGTCACCCTCCTAGGAGAACCGTCATGACCGAAGCCAACGGGGCCGGCGCCCTCAAGCCGGCGGATTGGACCCGGAACCTGCCCCGGCCCGCGTACCGCGACCTGACCCTGGACCCGCGCTCGGACGGCTGGTTCTCGGTCTACCGCCTGGACGCAAGCACGTTCGCCATCTACGAAGACGGCCAGTACCAGGAGTCCATCTGCTACCTGCTGCTGGGAACCCGGGAGGCGCTCCTCATCGACACCGGCAACGGCATCGGCAACCTGCGGGCCCAGGTGCGCGCCCTAACCGACCTGCCCATCCGGGTGGCGAACACCCACTGCCACATCGACCACGTGGGCTCCAATTACCTTTTCGACAAGGTGGCCGCCTTCGACGACCCCACCGGCATCGCCCGGCGCGCCTCCCGGCTGGGCTACCCCCGGGAGAAGGCTCGCACTTACATCAGCGGTTCCCTGGTGTGGAAGCCCTACCCGCCCCTGTTCGACCCGGACACCTTCTGCATCCCGCCCTACACCGTGGATCCATGGCTGCGGGAGGGGGACGTGCTGGACCTTGGCGGCCGGGCGGTCCAGGTCCTGCACACCCCCGGGCACTCGCCCGACTCGGTGTGCTTCCTGGATGCCGGGACCCGGATGCTGTTCCTGGGCGACCTCTTCTACACCGGGCAGATCTATACCTGGCTGCCGGGAGGCGACCTGGAGCAGCTGGTCTGGAGCTATGACCGGCTGGTGGGGCTGTTCCCCCAGGTACGACCTGGTCATGCCCGCCCACAACGAGCCGGCCATCGGGAAGGAAATCCTGCTGGAGGTGGCCCGGGGGGCCCGGCAGATCCTGGACGGCACCGGGGCCTACACCCTCCTGGAAGGGGGGCGCCGGCGCTACGGATTCGAACGGTTCGCCTTCGTCACCGGACCCGACGGCCGCTGAGCCCGGGGGACGCGGAGCTTCCATGCGCCCACCGGACCGCTACGCCTGGTTCGCTCTCGGCGACCTCAACGGGTTCTTCGGCTTGATGTTCGACAACCTCACGGTGCTCTCGTTCCTGGCGGGGATCCTGGTGTTCGCGTTCGGCTTCCCGGCGGACATCGTTTAACGAGAGATGTTCCCCGGCACCGCGTTCGGCGTGCTGGCGGGGACCTGGCCTACGTGGCGATGGCCCGCCGCCTGGCCCGGGCCTCCGGCCGCAAGGACATCACGGCCATGCCCCTGGGCCTGGACACCCCC
>CAWFOJ010000005.1:0-5544 GCA_963816585.1 uncultured Holophagaceae bacterium
CTCCCCCGTTGCCCGGTGCCGGAGTTGTTCGATGACATCTACGCGGAGGCCCGGTGGTATTTCCGGGATCCCCTGCGGGAGGCGGTCTACGCTTCGCCTTGCTGTCCCCCGGCCCTGGCCCGGAAGATGGCCGGCTCCCGGGACCTGGTGGGCCTGCTGGAGCGGGGGTCCCTGGACGGGACGGCCCTGCACCGGGCGGTGAGCCTCTTCCACCAGCTGGACGAGTCGGAGTTCCAGGACTGACCTGGTGGGCCAAGTGCCGGGCCCCGGCCATGCTGCGGGTCGTCAAGATCTTCTTCGACCGCCTGCAGCGGCGGCGCGCCAACCAGGCCAGCGGCCTGGGCGGGGAAGGGGGCGAGGGGCGCTGGGTCACCCTCAAGGAACGGGTGCACATGGCCAGCCAGGCCACCCAGCCGGACCAGTTCCTGGCTGCCCTCAAGGACGGCGACCCGGGCGTGTTCCAGGCGGCGCTGGGCAACCCCGGCCTCACCGCCAAGGTGGTGGTGGCCGTGATTCCGAGCCTGGACGGCGCCCGGGCGGAGCAGGTGGCCGGGCACCGGGCCTGGGGCGCCCTGACCGGGGTGCGGGAGGCGCTCCTCCACCATCCCCGCCTGCAGGAGAAGACCGCCCTGGGGCTCCTGCGGGACGACCTGCCGCACCGGGTCCTGCTGGACATCCTGCGGGATCCGCGCCTGCCCCACCTGGAAGTGAAGCGCCAGGCCCAGGAGGACCCGCGGGCCTCCTACCGGAGGATGCCGGTGCCCCAGCGCATCCTGGCCCTGCGCGCCAGCGGCGGGGAACTGCTGCGCCACCTGCCCCAGGAGATCCTGGAAGACCAGGAGACCCTGCGCCTCCTGGTGGAGGACCGCCAGGTGGACCCGGGCATCCTCCTGCGCCTGGCGCGCAACAAGCAGACCCCCCGGGAGATCCTGGAGCAGATCGCGTCCCACCCGGTGCTCATGGCCCATCCGGCGGTCACGAGCGAACTCCTGCTCAATCCCAAGACCCCCCACCAGGCCTCCAGGCGCATCTGGGGCCTCCTCTCCGAAAGTGAACACCAGACCCTCCTCCGCAGCCCCCACCTGCCCGCGACCCTGCGGCAACTGGGGTAGGCACTCAGGGGCCGGCGTCGTACACTGCAAGGTCGGAGCCGACGTGACCTTTGTTCGAACGTTAGTGGTGTGCTTGGCCGTCCTGGGGTGCGGACATCGCCGGCCCGCGGTTCCCGAATGGGTGCTGAGCGCGCCGCCGGCGGCGGTGATGGCCATCTCCTGCGGGGCCGGCTGGGCCCTGGAGCAGCCCCGGCTGCTGGGCCTGCTGGAGCCCTTTCCCCTGGCCCGCCAGAGCCTGGACCTGTTCCTCCAGCGGGCCCGCCTGGACCTGCGCCAGGAGACCGGGCGGGTCACGGTATTCTTCATCCGGTCGGAACCGGCCCAGGCCGGGCACCAGGGCTTCCTCATCGAGCTGGGCAGCTTCCGGGATCCGGGGCAGCTGCAGGTGGCGGTGGCCAACGCCTTTCCGGTAGAGGGCGCGCTGTCCATGAACAACCGGGACTTCCCCCTGTTCGTCATCACGGATGCCCAGCCCATCCGCATCCGGGCCATGGCCGACGGGGAGGGGCGGATCTGGCTGGGGGACGTGGCCGCCCTGGCCGCGCTGGGTTCCCGTCCCGGCTATGCGCCGCCGGCCCTGGCCGCCTCGTCCGGATGGATCAGCGGGGCCGCGGCCGTCCAGGGCTTCATCCGGCCCCAGGACCTGCGGGACGACACCATCCCCAGGCTGCCGGGGGACCTGGCCCGGGACCTGCCCCGGGGCATCGAGTCCGTGTCCTGGGGGCTGTCGCCTGGAGCGGCCCCGGAGGCCGCCAACGGGTTCGAGCTGGCCCTGGCCGGGTCCCCGGAAGCGGTGGAGCGGGCATCCTCCTGGGTGCACCGGTTCCTGGAGGCCGCCTCGGCCGTGCCGGGCGCGCCCGGGGCGACGCCCGAGATCCTGCAGGAGAGCCGCTGCATCGGCCTGCGCTGCCGGCTGACCCAGGCCCAGGTGGACCTGGCCATGGTCAAGCTCGACCAGCCCCCCATCCGCTGCCAATAGGTACCCTTGATGGAATCTTTCATCCGGTTCTTCCGCGAATACCTGAAGCGCTACCTGCCCCTGATCGCCGGCGGCAGCCTGCTGCTCAGTTTGGCGGGGGCCTGCCAGGGCATGATCATCGCCATCATCCGCCTGGCCCTGGAGGACAACCTGGGGTTGGGACCCACCCTGCCCGGCGGGGCGGCCGCCCCGGGGCTGCTGAACCAGGCCAGGGTCTGGGCGACCGCCCACCTGCCCACGGCCGTCCACCTGAGGCAGGGCTACCTGGCCCCCGCGGCCCTGGTGCTGGTCTTCCTGCTGAAGGGGCTGTTCACCTATGCGGGCACCCTGCTCATGGTGCGCTCGGGCGTCCGGGCCACCCTGGCCCTGCGCGAGCGCATGTTCGCCCACCTGCTGCGGCAGGAGCCGGCCTTCTTCCAGCGCCACCCGGTGGGCGAGCTGCTGCAGCGGTGCATCAGCGACGTGGGGGCCGTCCAGGGCATCGCCTCCAACCAGTTCGCCGAGGCGGTGAGGGAGCTCACCATGGCCCTGGCCATGCTGGTGACCATCCTGGTCATGAACTGGCGCCTGTCCCTGTCCCTGTTCGTGGCCGCGCCCCTGGTGGTCCTGCCCATCACCAAGCTGAGCAAGCGGATCCGCAGCATCAACCACCGCAACATGGAAGCCTCCAGCCGGCTGCTGCAGCGGCTCAAGGAGGTGTTCAGCAACGTCCGGGTGGTGCTGGGCTTCGCCCGGGAGCCGTTCGAGCAGGAACGCCTGGAGCGGCAGAACAACGAGTTGTTCCGCCTGATGATGAAGTCGGCCCGGGCCCAGGCGGTGGCCCACCCGATCATGGAGCTGGTGGGGGGCCTGCTCCTGGGCGGCCTGCTCATCTACGCCTCCGGCAGCATCCGCGCCGGGACCATGACCGGGCCTGGGCTCCTGGCCTTCATGATCGCCGTGTACGGCTTCTACGACCCCATCCGGCGGCTGACCAAGCTCAACGCCGACGTGCAGGTGGCCCACGCCAGCCTGGACCGGGTCTACTCCATCCTGGACCGGCAGTCCCGCATGGACGTCGCCGCCCAGCCCGTGCCGGTGCCCGGGCAGCCCCGGCGCCTGGCTTTCGAGGACGTGCATTTCGCCTACGATGGACGGCGCGGGCGCAACGAGGTGCTGCGGGGGATCAACCTGGAAGTGCGCAAGGGCGAGACCGTCGCCCTGGTGGGCGGCTCCGGGGGCGGCAAGACCACCCTGGTGAACCTGGTGCCCCGGTTCTTCGACCCCACCTCCGGCCGGGTGACCCTGGACGGCATCGACCTGCGCCAGTTCGATCCCCGGGAGCTGCGCCAGCGCATCGGCATCGTCACCCAGGAGACCCTGCTGTTCATGGATTCCATCCACGACAACATCGCCTACGGGCACCAGGCGGACCGGGAGGCTGTGGAGGCGGCGGCCCGCAAGGCCCAGGCCCACGCCTTCATCAGCGCCCTGCCCCGGGGTTACGACACCCCCCTGGCGGAAACCGGCTCCACCCTGTCCGGGGGCCAGCGCCAGCGCCTGGCCATTGCCCGGGCGCTGCTCCAGGATCCCCCCATCCTGATCCTGGACGAGGCCACCAGCGCCCTGGACACGGAAAGCGAACGGGCGGTCCAGGAGGCCCTGGAGGTGCTCATGCAGGACCGCACCACCCTGGTGATCGCCCATCGCCTGTCCACCATCCAGCGGGCCACCCGGATCTGCGTCCTGCACCGGGGCGAGGTGGTGGAGATGGGCCGGCACGAGGAACTCCTGGCCACCAAGGGCGAGTACGACCGGCTCTACCAATTGCAGTTCCGGTCGTGAAGCGCCAGGCCTTCCATTTCCACCTGGCCCCGGAGCTGATCGCCCAGCACCCGGCGCCCGAGCGTGACCAGGCCCGACTTCTGGTGGCCGATCCCCGGTCGCGCACCCTGGAGCACGCCCGCATCACCGACCTGCCGGGCCTGGTGCCTCCCGGCACGGCTTTCGTGCCCAACGATGTGAAGGTCCGCCACGCCCGCCTCCTGCTGCGCAGGGCCGGGGGCGGGAGCGGCGAGGCCCTGCTGCTGCGGGCCCTGCCCCAGGGGGGCTACGAGGCCCTGGTGCGCCCGGGCTCGCGCCTGCAGCCCGGGAAACGGGCCGCGGTGGTGGATCCGCAGACCGGGGGCGTGCTGGGCCGGCTGCTGGTGGAAGAAACGCTGGAGGAGGGCCTGCGCCGGGTTCGGGTGCTGGGTCCCCAGGGGGAGCCGGGCGCGGACCGGGACCTGGACTGGGACGCCGTGGACCGCATCGGCCGCCTGCCCCTCCCCCCTACATCGCCCACCCCGCCGACGAGGAGGACGAGGGGCGCTACCAGACGGTGTACCGGGCCGAGGCCGGCGAGGCGGTTGCCGCCCCCACCGCTGGACTGCATTTCACCGAGGGACTCATCCAGCAGCTGCGGGACCGGGGCTGCCTGTGGTGCCCGGTGCGCCTGCACGTGGGCCTGGGCACCTTCCGCCCCATGACCGCCGTGGACCTCGAGGACCACGTGATGCACGAAGAGCGCTACGAGATCCCCGAGGCCACCGCCCGCCAGCTGGAGCCGGTGCTGCGGGACCGGGGGCGTCCCCTCCTGGCGGTGGGCACCACCAGCCTGCGCACCCTGGAGGCGGCCTGGGACGGGTCCGCCCTCAAGCGCGGCGGCGCCACCCGGCTGTTCATCCAGCCCGGCTACCCGGTGCGCACGGCCGATCTGCTGCTCACCAACTTCCACCTGCCGGAGAGCACCCTGTTCGTCCTGGTGGCAGCCCTGATGGGCCTGGACTTCGCCCACGAGGCCTACCGGGAGGCCATCCGGGAGCGCTACCGGTTCTTCAGCTACGGCGACGCCATGCTGATCCGGAACATCCGCCGGCGCCATCCTGATCACCCTGGGATAGCACCGGCCTCTTGACGTGCCCGATGTAGATACTAATATCTATATCGGAGGGTCGATCATGCCCCTGGCCAAGGATTTTCCCGAATACCCAGTCAAGCTTTTTCGCCATGGAGGCAGCCAGGCTGCGCGCCTGCCCAAGGAACTCCGCATCGATGCTCCTGAAGCCATCGGCTACCGGGACGGGAACGAGGTCGTGCTGCGGCCCGCGCCCATGCGTGCGTGGCCCAGGGATTATTGGGACAGCTTCGGACCCGCGGGGGATGATTTCGTGGTCCCGGAACCCCTGCCCCCGACACCGCACCGGGACAAGGCGCTGGAGTCCCTGTGAAGTATCTGCTGGACACCGATACCTGCGTTTTCGCGATCCGGCACCTGCCCCAGGTCCGGGCCCATCTGGAATCCTTGACCCCGGAGGAAGTGGCGGTCAGCGCCATGAACGAGGCCGAACTATGGTACGGCGCCCTCAACAGCCAGCATCCGGACAAGCACGCCAAGGATGTGGAGGCCTTCCTGCTCTCATCAGTGTTTCTGTT
>CAWFOJ010000006.1:0-7591 GCA_963816585.1 uncultured Holophagaceae bacterium
CCTGAGCCCCGGCGTCACGGTGCGGGGGGCCAGCCTGCACAACCTGCGCGGGCTGGACGTCACCTTCCCGGCGGGCGCCCTGGTGGCGGTCACGGGCGTTTCCGGCAGCGGCAAGTCCACCCTGGTCCAGGACGTCCTGGCCGCCTCCCTGCGCGCCCGGCTCCAGGGCCAGGGCCCGGTAGGCTGCGCCGGGCTGGACCTGCACCAGCCCATCCAGTCGGTGATCACCCTGGAACAGGACGGCCCGGCCGCCGCCGGGGCGGGCACGGTGGCCACCCTCGCGGGGGTGGCCGAGGCGGTCCGCAAGCGCTTCGCCGCCACGCCCCGGGCCAAGGCCCTGCATCTGGCCGCCCGGCACTTCGGCACCGCCCAGCCCGGGGGCCGGTGCGAGACCTGCCAGGGGCGGGGCGTGGTGACCGTGGCCATGGACCTGCTCCCGGACGTTACGGTGGGCTGCGACGACTGCCACGGGCTGCGGTTCCGGCCCGACGTGCTGGAATGCCGCGTGGACGGCCAGACCATCACCGACGTGCTGGAGGCCACCGTGCAGGACCTGGCCGGGCGGTTCCAGCGCACCCCGGCCATCGCCCGGCCCCTCCAGGCCCTGGTGGACCTGGGCCTGGGCTACCTGCGCCTGGGCCAGGAGCGGGCCGCCCTGTCCGCCGGCGAACGGCAGCGGATCCTGCTGGCGGGCCTGCTGGCCCGCCCGGGGGCCGGCGCGGCCGCGGTGCTCCTGGACGAGCCCTCCCGGGGCCTGGGCTCCGCGGACGTGGACCGGGTGCTGGGCACCCTGCGCCGCCTGACGGCGGCCGGGCACCTGGTGGTGGCGGTGGAGCACGACCTGGGGGTGATCGCCCAGGCGGACTGGATCATCGACCTGGGGCCCGAAGGGGGCGACGGGGGCGGCCGGGTGGTGGCCCAGGGCACCCCCCGGGCGGTGGCCCGGGGCGACGGGCACACCGCCCGGGCCCTGGCCGGGCTGACCGGATGACCCGATTTGTTGTGATGAGTGGCCGTTTGCGGCCTATGGAACCACCCTGATGGGGTCGGGATTTCAACCTAGGCGCCCCGGCTTTTATTGCCACAAAACGCATTGCTTTTTTGTGGCAATGGGTCCAAATTTGCATTGCCACAAGTAGTTTGGAAGACTTGTGGCAAAAGCCAAGGGGGGTAGCCATGTCGAACCATGGGCCGAAGCGTCAAAGGGGAGGCGGCACGCCAGCCGGGGACGGTCCGCCAGCCGCCAGGACTAACGAACATGCGCCGACGAACCTGCGGATCGCCCGCCTGTCATTGGAGACCCAGACGCTTTTGGCGGAACTTCTGGAGCACATGCGGACCGCCGAGTTCGTCAAGTCCTTCTCGGATCTCAAGGGGAGCTTCACGGCCCGGGAACGGGGGACGGCGCCTACTGGTATTTCCGGACCACCGGAGGCGTCGGGGGCAACGTGAAGGATTTCTACATCGGCCCGGACGATGACAAGACCCGCGCCATCATGGAGGCCTACCAGTCTGGGCGTCTGGATGCGGAGGCACGCGCCGATCGGATCAGGCGGCTATCCGCGATGCTCAGGGGCGGGGATCTGATCACCACCGACACGGATTCGACGCGGATCATCCGTGGGTTCGCCGAGGCTGGGGTCTTCCGGCTAGGCGGCATTCTTGTCGGGACGCACGCCTTCACGGCCATCGGGAACATCCTGGGGGTCCGCTGGCCATCCGGTCTCAAGACTCCGGACATCGATTTCAGCGCCAACGCCAAGCGGATCGACCTGGGCATCCCTCAAACCCCCCAGACCCTGGCCAGCGTTCCTCGCGTCATCGAAGCGCTGGCAATGGGCTTTGTGCCCAGCATGCGCCTGTCCCTGCAGCATCTGGAGTCCAAGTCCACCAGCTACACCATTCCTGGGACCGATTGGCGCATCGATCTGGTGACCGCCACCATGGGGTCCAACCTGGATGATCCCATCGAAATCCCCAGGCTGGGCACCTATGCGCAGCCTCTGCCCTTCATGGATTACCTGCTGGAAAAGACGATGGATGCCGTGATCGTCGGCAACATGGCGGTCCTCGTCAGGGTGCCGGAACCTGCGCGGTTCGCTGTCCACAAGCTCTTGGTGGCCAGCAACCGCGACCCGCAATCCGCCCTGAAAGCCCACAAGGACCGTCTCCAATCGGCCCTCCTGATGTCCCATCTGGAGAGCGAATGGCCCGGCAACCTCACCTTGGCTGTGGAGGACGCGATTTCCCGTGGCCCCAGCTGGGCGAAAAGAATCAGGCAGGAAGCGGAACGGATGCCGATCCCCTGCGCTGAATTGAAGGCAGCGATCGCTTCCACGGGGCGAAAAGAAAAGAATGTGTGAATCAAGAATGTTTGAATCCTGGGCATTGGATGGCTTCGGGCCGTGTTCCGCAATGCGGTCCACGGCCCATTGTCACCACGAGTCGGACCTTCGCGCAGGAACCACCCGGACCTCGGCGGCACCTCCAGGAAGGCGTCCGGGTGCCCTTTCATGCCGACCTTGCCAAGCTGGTGCTGGAATCCCTTGAGGGCCGAACGGTTCGCCGCGCTGGGGGCGCTGCCCCTGCTGGCCGCCGGGATGGCGGAGGAAGGTCCGCCCCTCCCCAAGGCCACGGTGGAAGTCACCGCTTCCTACCCACCCGACCCCGTGGCCGCGGCCCTGGATCCCCGCCGCGGGCTGCCGGGCCCGGACGGGGCCGCCTTCCTGGGGGCCGTGCCCGGGTTCCACCAGGTGCGCAAGGGGGGGCTCGGCGGGGATCCGGTGCTGCGGGGCATGGCCGGATCCCGCCTGGGCCTGCTGGCGGACGGGGAGGAGACCCCCGGCGGCTGCGGCGGGCGCATGGACCCGCCCAGCGTCTACCTGTTCCCCGAGGCCTACGACCAGGTGCAGGTGGTGAAGGGTCCCCAGACCGTGCGGTACCGGCCCGGCGCCTGGGCGGGGGTGGTGGTGTTCCAGCACCTGCCCCGCCGGTGGGAGCAGCCCGGGTGGGCGGCGGCGGCCAGCTGGACCCTGGGCGGCTGGGCGCGCCGGGACCGCTTCCTGGAGGTCCAGGGCGGCGGCCCCCGGAGCTACCTGCGGGTGGCGGGGCTGGACTCCCGCCGGGACGACTACCGGTGCGGCGCCGGCCGGTTGGTCCACTCGGCCTACCGGCGCCACGGGGCCCAGGGGGCCCTGGGCTGGACCCCCGGGCCCGGCCAGCGCCTGGAACTGCGGGGTTCCCGGGGCGACGGCCAGGCCGCCTACGCGGACCGGGGCATGGACGCGACCGCCTTCCGGCGCCGGAACCTGGGGGCGGTCTGGGAGGCCGCGGACCTCTCGCCCCGGGTGGGCCGCCTGGAAGCGCGGACCTACTGGACGGACATCGACCACCGCATGGACAACGTCACCCTGCGCGCCCCCGGCGCCCCCCCGGGGGTCCGCAACCCCAGGCGCACCACCCGGGGCGCCAGCCTGGAGACCACCCTCCTGGGTGCCGGCGCAGACCTGTGGGTGCTGGGCGGGGACGCCTTGGCCAGCCGGCATGACGTGCGCCGGGGGGGCGACCCGCGCCAGGCGCCCGTGGACCTGCAGGCCCGGGTTCCGGACGCGGTGCTGGACACCCAGGGCCTGTACGGGGAATGGACCCGGCCTTGGGGATCCGGCCACCGGCTGGTGGCCGGGCTGCGCCTGGACCGGTGGAGCGCCCGGGACCTGCGGGAGCGCCTGCCCATGGGACCGGGGAGCACCCGCAATCCCACCGCCCGGGCCCGCCGGCGCCTGGCCCTGCCCAGCGGTTTCCTGCGGGGCGAGCGGGCCCTGGGCCGGACCGTATGGTTCGCGGGCCTGGGCCAGGCCCGGCGGCCACCGGACTACTGGGAGCTGTTCCCCCTCGAAGGGGAGACCTCCCCCAGCGCCTTCGGGCTCCGCCCCGAGCGGGCCACCCAGCTTGACCTGGGCGCCCGCTTCGAGGGCCGCCGGCTCACTGCCACCTGCAGCCTGTTCGCCAACCGGGTGGCGGACTTCATCCTGATCCAGTCCGGCTGGGTCAAATCCACCCCCGGCGGGGCCCGGCGGACCGCCACCGTGGCGCGCAGCATCCAGGCCTCGGCCTGGGGCGGGGAACTGGCCCTGGAGGCGGGCCTGGGGGCCTCGCTCCGGGCCCAGGGCAGCCTGGCCTGCGCCTGGGGCGAGAACCGCACCGACCGCCTGCCCCTGGCCCAGATGCCGCCCCTGGAGGCCCGCCTGGGCCTGGACTGGGATGCGTCCGCGTGGGGGCTGGGTTCCCAGGTCCGCCTGGTGGCCCCCCAGGACCGGGTGGCGCCTGGCCAGGGCACCATCGCCGGCCTGGACCTGGGGCGCACCCCGGGGTTCCCGGTGGTCTCCCTCCACGGGGCCTGGCGGGTCCCAGGCCGGACGCCGGGCCTGGTGGTGCAGGCGGGCATCGACAACCTCCTGGACCGCGACTGCGCCGAACACCTGAACCGCGCCGCCGCCCCGGTTCCCGGCTACGACGCCGGCTCCTGCCGGGTTTCGGAGCCGGGACGGTCGATCTGGGTCCGGGTGGCCTTGAACGTGGAGCGCCGGGGGCCGGCCAGAAAATGAACAGCGGCGGACCGGGTTGCCGCCGCCTTCAAGGCCGGCTGGCCCGCCCGGGTCCAGGCCAGCAGGATCATCCGGGCGGTGCGCTGGGCCGCCAGGGTCAGACGGGTTTTGACGACAGGCATCTGCAGGCGCTCGAAGGCCTGCCAGTACCCGGGTCCCGGTTCCTTGAGCTCCAGGGACTCGCCTTGGCTGGCGGCCAAGTCGTCCCCCAGCACCGCCGCCACCAGGTCGCAGGAATCCCCCAGCCAGGTCCAGGGCGCGTACCAGGCATCCTGGCCCAGGTCGGCGGGACGCACCTCGGGCCTCCACCCCCCCAGCCGTTGCACCAGCCCGGTCTCCCATCGGTGGTGGACGCCCTTCTGGCCGGTCGTTTGACCGTCATAGTTGGAGGTGGTGTGCAGGGGCACGTTCAGGTCCGCCACGTAATGGCAAAGGATGGCCGCCTGGTAGGCCACCTGGGCCGGGTCCCCCCCCTGGAAGGCCCGGGCCAGGGTGTCCACCCGGTCCTGGATGGTCCAGGGCACCTGGCCGTCCTCCTGGAACGCCTCCGGGCCCAGCATGGCCTGGGCGGCGCCCAGATCCCTGGGCACCGCCCCCGGGCCGCCGTACGGCTCGCAGTCCAGGTAGTGGCGGGGCCCCTCCAGGGGATCCGATGACCGCCAGACATCCGGATCGTTGGCGTGCTCCGGCAGGGTGTCCTCCTGGCCCTGGAACCAGGCCGCCACCGGCGGGGGCAGGTCCCGCAGGGCGGCCTGGGCCACCATCCGGTGGCCCTTGGCGCCCCAGGCTGCCAGGGGGCAGGCGCAGCAAACCAAAGCCAGGAAGGCGGACCCTAGGCGCATGGATAGACCTCTCTGAAAAGGCGGCTGAAAACGTGCGGCGATGCGGCGACCAGTTTGGCCAGGAACCAGGCCGGCCGCAAGCACCCGATGGATGAAAAAGGGGCCCTCCGCCCGGGTGGCCTGCTGGTCTATTAATAAGGGTGCATTCCTGACCGGGGGTTCCGGCCGCTCTGGCTAAGATGGATCGCAAGGAGCCCATCATGAACACCCAGCGCGTGGCCGTCGTGCAAGCCGGCTCGACCCTGTTCGACACCCCCCGGACCCTGGACCGCATGCAGACCCACTGCGAAGAGCTCCAGCGCCTGGGGGCCCGGCTGGCGGTGTTCCCGGAGGCGTACGTGGGCGGCTACCCCAAGGGCCTGGACTTCGGCGCCCGGGTGGGAACCCGGTCCCCGGCCGGGCGGGAGGATTTCCTGCGCTATTACCAGTCGGCCATCCCCGTGCCGGGCCCCGAGACCGCCCGCATCGGCGGGTTCGCCGCGGAGATGGGCTGCCAGCTGGTGGTGGGGGTGATCGAACGGGACGGCGCCACCCTCTACTGCACCGCCCTGATGGTCGGAGCCGACGGCCAGCTGCTGGGAAAGCACCGCAAGCTCATGCCCACCGCCAGCGAGCGGCTCATCTGGGGCTTCGGGGACGGCTCCACCCTGCCGGTGCTGGACACCCCCGTGGGCCGCCTGGGGGCGGTCATCTGCTGGGAGAACTACATGCCCCCCACCCGCATGGCCATGTACCGCAAGGGCATCCAGCTGTACTGCGCGCCCACCGTGGACGACCGGGAGATGTGGCAGCCCAGCATGCGCCACATCGCCGCCGAAGGGCGCTGCTTTGTGCTTAGCGCCTGCCAGTTCCTCACCCGCGCCGACTGCCCGGAGCAGTACGCCTGCATCCAGGGCGACGCCCCCGAGACCCAGCTGATCCGCGGGGGCAGCGTCATCGTCGGGCCCCTGGGGGACGTGCTGGCCGGGCCCGTGTACGGCCGGGAGGCCATCCTCACCGCCGACATCGACCTGGACGACACCATCCGGGGCAAGTACAACCTGGACGTGGCCGGACACTACTTCCGCCCGGACGTGTTCACCTTCAACGTGGACGAGACGCCCCGGTAGTCTGGCCGGGCAGGCCGCAAAGCTGGCCCGCCCGTCAAATCACCGGGGCCTGTCCCGGCCCGCGCCGGCCGGGAGCCTCTCAGAGTCCCTTCATGATCTCGGCCTTCTTCTGGGCATATTCCTCGTCGGTCAGAAGGCCGTTCTTGTGCAGGTTGTCCAGCTGGAGGAGCCGCTCGCCCACGCTCAGGGTCGGTTGCGGGCCCTTGGGCTGGGGCGGCACCAGGCCGCTGGGGTTGGCATTGCCGCCATTCTCAATGCTCCGCTTCGCCGCCATGGCATCCAGGAAAGGCTTGCCCAGCTCCTTGCCCAACTTGAAGACGAGGCTGTCCATGACCGCCTCGCAGTTCTTGTCGGCCGTTTCCCGGTCCGAGGCCCTCTCGCCGTCGGTGAAGGCGAAAACCACATTGCCGTCCCGGTCGGAGATCGTGCCTTCCACGGCGAAATGCGCCACGTAGATGCCGGCGGCGTACCTCGGTTCGACGTGGAGATCGGTGACCACCAGGTCGAGGCGGTTGGTGGAGCCGGGGAGGACCAGGCGACCCAGGGCGTAGGGGAGGTAGTCGAGGGTGTTGGCGTAGTAGTCCGTGGATTGGCTGGAAATGCGGCCGAGCAGGAACCCGCTGGCAGGGTTGAACTTGCGGTCTGCCCATACCAGGTCCAGCCTTTTCCCCTTCTTCAGCTGGGCCAAGACCTCGGGAGACAGGGCGCCCCCTTCCTGGGCCGCCGCGGGCCAGGCGGTGCCCATGGCGAGGATCAACAATCCGAGAACCAGCTTCTTCATCGGTCTGCTCCTTCCCGAAGGGGTCTGCCCGGGGGATCCCTCCATGATGCCATACAACGGTTCCCGGGCACGCCGCGAATTCGGACCGGTGCCGCCCGGGCGCGCAAAGGCGCATCAGGAGCGGTTTTCCGCGCAAAGGCCGGAGCGGGCGGGAGGCTTGGCGAAGGCGGCCAGAGCACCGGCGCGCGACCCGGGCGTGCACCGCCGGAATCCCGGCGGTGCACGCCCGGGGGCCGGCTGGATGGCGGAGGCCCG
>CAWFOJ010000007.1:0-17292 GCA_963816585.1 uncultured Holophagaceae bacterium
GTGAGTCCAGTTAGCAGCGCTGTCTGAAACAAAGGAGCAACCCGACGGACTCTGGAAAACACCTCCAGCATTCTTGGACTTCGACCCACCATGCCCTGAAACTGATAGGCTTCCAGCAGTTTATGGTCGAGTTCCTGAGTATGCCGTCGTAGCTCAGCTTGCGCGATGAGGCCCGACACCAATTGGCGCAATACGTAACTGAGCCGAGGCGCCCGGCAACAGCACCCCCAGCGGCGACTACCGGATCCTCTCGGAGCAGCAGGTCCTGTCCTGCAACCCGTTCGGCTACAGCTGCGGCGGCGGATGGTACGCCTTCGACATGCTGATGCCCCAGAAGGCCGGGCAGAGCGGCTACTACCAGGGCGCCGTTCCGGCCAGCGTCTTCCCCTACGTGGCCCGGCAGACCACCTGCCGCTTCGACACCGGCACCACCTATACTCCGGTCAGCGCCTGGGGCTATGTGGGCGACGGCAACAGCATTCCGCCGGTGGCCGCCATCAAGGCCGCCATCTACAAGTACGGCAGCGTCTCCGCCGCCGTATACGCGGACAACTACTTCCAGGCCTACACCGGCGGCGTGTTCGTGGACCCCAACCGCAGCTCCCAGACCAACCACGCCATCAACCTGGTGGGCTGGGACGACAGCAAGCAGGCCTGGCTGCTGAAGAATTCCTGGGGTCCCTGCTGGGGCATCAACGGCTTCATGTGGATCCACTACGGCACCGCCCAGGTGGGGACCGCTCCGGCCTGGTGCCAGAACTGACCCTTCGGCCCGGCCCGGCCGGGGGGCGCGGGAGTGCGCACCAGCCTGCACTCCCGCGCTCCCCGGTCGCGCCGGGCCAACCCGGCGCAGAACGCGCCGGTCAAGGCGCCCCGCAGACCTCCACCGCGCACACGGCCATCGTCTTGGCGCATTCGACCATCTCGTCGATGCGCACGTGCTTCTCGGTGTCGTCCGGGTAGCCCCGCGGCCCGTACAGGCAGCAGGGGATGCCGGCCCGCTGCAGGTGCGCCGTGTCGTTGCCGCAGTAGGAGTAGGGCAGCACCACCCCGCAGCGCTGGATCTCCCGGCCCGTGACCAGGCGGTGCGCGTCCTTGACCAGGCGCACGATCTCCGCGTCCGCAGGCACGTCGGTAGGCGGCATGTCGGCGCCCCCCACCTTGAAGCTGGCCGGGACCGGGTGGCGGTACTCGTAGTTGAAGTCCGGGTCCCCGGCCTTGAGGCGTTCCAAAAGGGCCACGAAGGCCCGGTCGATGTCTTTGGGCGTGTAGGCGCCCGCGTAGCGCACGTCCACGATGATGGTGCAGTAGTCCGACAGGTTGCACGGGCCGGCCAGGTCGTAGTCCCGGCTGCGTCCGCCGATGATCGAGCCCACGACGATCTTGGGCAGGGCCGGGAAGTCCGGGTCGGCGTTGGCCAGTTCCACTCCCGGCAGGGCCTCGATCACCTTGAGCATCTTGGTGATGGCGTCCACCCCCTGCTCGCTGCGGCTGGTGTGCACGGACCGTCCGATGGTGCTGATGGCGCACTTGTGCACGCCCACGCACTTGGTGAGGACGTTGTTGGTGGAGTAGGGTTCCGGCACGATGGCCAGGTCGGTGCGGACACCCGCCTCCAGGAGGTGGATCGTGCCCTTGCCCCCCTGCAGCTCCCCCACCACGCAGGCCACCACCAGGTCCCCGTCCAGGGGCACGCCGGAACGCTTCACGGCGATGGCGGCGGCGAGCATGGCCGCCACCCCGGCCTTCATGTTGTGGATGCCCGCGCCCCACAGGCGGTTGCCTTCCACCCGCGGCTCATAGGGATTCCAGCGCCAGTCCTCGGTGAGGGAGTCGTTGTCCATGTGGCCGTTGAACATGAGGGAGCGGCCCCGGCCCCGGCCCGGCAGGCGGGCGATCACCTGGGGCCGGCCCGGCTCCACCTCCGGAAGTTCCACCCGGAAGCCTTCCCGGCGCAACAGGCCGGCGATGTGCGAGGCCACTTCCCGCTCGGATTCGGTGGGGCTGGGGATGCGTATCAAGTCCTGGGCGATGGCCAGGACCTGGTCCTGGCCCAGGAAGGCGAGCACGTCACGGGAAGCGGGGCTGTGGGATTTCATAAGCCGATTGTATACTCCTGATCCGGCCATGGGCCAGTCCCCGCGCCGGAGCACCTACAATGGTTCCTGCTTTGGCGACGCTCCAAAGGGGAGGACCATGGGCTTCTTCGGCTTCCTTGACCGCCTGGGCGGGCATCTGCCCGCCGGAAGCGCGGTGCCCCAGCCAGCCACCGGGGTCGGCACCCGGATCGTGCGCGACCTGCTGGATATGCCGCTGGCCCAGCGGGATCCGGCCTGGTCCGGGCAGCTCCTGGCCCACCTGGCGGATGCGGAACTGTTCACCCGGACGCCCAGCGTGGTCCAGGGCAGCGGTTTCTTCCCCTACTTCGCCCTTCACGGCACCCCCGGGGAGCCGCCCGGACCCCCCAGGTGCATCCGCCGGCTCAAGGACGACCTGCTGCTGACCCAGGGCCTGGGGGTGGTCCTCAATCCCCGGGGCGAGGATGCGGACTGGGCCTTCAGCTACGGGGACATCCTGCATTTCCACCTGTACGGCCGGTTCTACCCGCTCCCGGAAGGCGCCATGCAGGACGCGCCCTTGATCCTGCCTCCGGACGGGCGCCTGCCCCGGCCGGCACGGGCCGTGCTCAGGGCGTTCCTGGCCCGGCTGGGAGTGGCCGGGACCCGGATCCGGTGGGGAGCCCAGGATCATGCGGGGGCCGGCTCCCTGGAATTGGTGTTCGGGTTCTCCCCCCAGGATTTCCATAGCCTGGAAGCCTTCCAGTTCGCCATGAACAACCTGTCCTGGTTCCTGCCCAAGCATTATTCCTACACGGTGGCCGGGAACCAGGCAAGGAACGACCGCGAATTCGAGCTGCTTTGATGGTTTCCGGCAAGCCTTGAGTCAGGAAATAAGTCTGTTCAACTGGAGTTTCCCCTGCAGCCATTGCGATCCTGCCGGGATGTGAATTCGGGAAAACTCTTTTCAAAAACCAGATAAAAATAAAGATCTTTTTGAACGTTTTTTCGCATCATTCCAAGGTGTTGCAGAACCGCGATGCTGGCTTGGTTCTCAGGCCGCACTTGCGCCAGCACCCCCCTCACCGTTGGTATGCCTCCCAAATATTTTATAAGACCACCGATGGCTTCCTTGGCAAACCCTCTTCCGCGACTCTCCGGTGCTATGCCATAAAGGATTTGCCACCACCCCGAAGTTTTTGGCACGCGCCATAAAACAATGATGCCAATGTTCGCGTGGTTCTCCCGCTCAACGATTAAAAAGAGCTGCCTGGGTGGAGGAACCCGGAGACCGTGCCTGAATGCCTTCAATGTAAAGGCTTGGGGAAATTCCATACCCTTTTGGATGTCAGGAATGCTGGTCAGTTGATAGGCAGCGCGGGTTTGGGCCAGATCCCTGGCACACTGGATTACCAGCCTGGGCGTGGCTATTGATGGAAGCAACTCCAGCCCGGTAGGGGCATGGTTCACTATATTTTTGTTAAATTTCATTTCCATGCCCGCATTCATCCTGGGTAATGCGCGACTCCCTTCTGCTGTCCCCGGTGACCCTGCGCCGCCGAGGGTGACCCAACTGACCCACAAAATCCGCCCTGGGTTTAACTTTGGCAAGGGACTTCGCTTCCAAATCCAAGAACCGCCAGTTCGATTTTTACCCAAACAGGCAGGCCCCTGCCGGCCCACGGACGCGACCTTCGACCGGTTGTCTGGCTGTGGCCCGGCTAGCTGGGCATCAAGTATTGGCCCGGCACATCCAGAGGGTGATGGTTGTTCCAGCACCCTCGGGATGTGCCGGGTCAATACATGGTGTCTAGAGCCCCCAGTTGGGGCAATCCAGGCGGTATTTCTGCCGCAGGTCCCGGCGCGCACCCGGCAGGACGCCAGCCTGTCGGGCCTCCTCCTCGGCGGAGAGGGCATAGCGCTTGATCGTTTCCGCGTTGGCGCAGATCTGCCGGTAATAGTCACCGTAACCGGGCATGACCGACCCCAGCGGGGACGGCTCGGCCCAGACCGCGAACCAGCCCCGCTGGAACCCGCCTGGAACCTGGCCCCGGAAGCCCCCGGCCAGCATCCGGTTCCAGGACTGGTCCAGGCTGTCGGCGGCCCGGGCCAGCTGGGCCAGGCGCAGTTCGTAGTTCTGGGCCCCCAGGGTCTGCTGGCGCTCCGAATCGGAGGGCACCGCCGCGGGGGCCAAGGCGGTGCCGGTGGCGGGCATCAGGCTCCCTTCGGCCGGGGAGCGGCCTTCCAGGAAGGCCTTGGCATGGTCGATGGCGATGGCGAAGTTCAGGCCCTGGCTGCCGGGCTGGGCGTCCTGGACGCGCCCGCTGGTGGCGATGAACGTGTTGATCCCCACCGCCTTGCCGTTCCGGTCCAGGAGCGGGCCGCCGCTGTTGCCGGGATTGACCGCGGCGTCCGTCTGGACCACGCTCACCGGCCCCATCTGCCGCACGCTGCTGACGATGCCCCGGGTCACGGTGTTCTGCAGGCCCAGGGGGGAGCCGATGGCCAGGACCTCCTGGCCCGGACGCAGGTCCGCCGCCGTGCCCAGGGACAGGGTGGCCTGGTTGCCGGCGGCACCCGAAAGCTTCAGCACGGCGATGTCGTAGTCGGGGGAGGTGGCGTCCACGTACGCCGTGGCGGTCTCGCCGCCGGCCTTGCGGATGGTCACGTAGGAGCAGCCGGCCACCACGTGGACGTTGGTGAGGAGTTTGTCGGGCGCCACGAAGAAGGCGCTGCCCCTGCCCTGGGGGGTCTCGACCGTCACCACCGCGGCGATGCCCCTGCCCACGACGTCCTCCAGGCCGGAGGCGGGGTCCGGGGCGGGGGCCGCCGGCTGGGCGGGAACCACCCGGGATGGTGGGGCGGCGGCGGGCATGGGCATTCCCGCCACCGGGGCGGGCGCGGCCGGCGGTGGCGCGGGCCGGGGCCGGACGCGGGTCCAGAGCAGCAAGGCCACCGCCAGGGCGCCCACAAGCCACCCGCCCAGGGCCCATGCGGAAGGGCGGGAGGGTCCCGAAGGCCCGGGGACCTGCCGTCGGCTTTGCATGGCGCACGCTCCTGGGGGATTCCCCGCCGAGTATGCGTCGTTTGGGAAACTTCGCCAAGGAGCCTGTCCAAGTAATACTCGGCCCCGCGTCGGGGCGAATATCACCTGGACAGGCTCCTAGCCTTCGGTCGCCACTTTGGCCCAGGAATCCTTCAGCCCCACCGTGCGGTTGAACACCGGCGACCCGGGGCGGGCATCGGGATCCGCCACGAAGTAGCCGATGCGCTCGAACTGGAAGCGCTCCCCCGGTTTGGCGGCGCCCAGGACCGGTTCCAGCATGGCCCCGGAGAGGACCTCCAGGCTCCCGGGATCCAACCCGGCGCGCCAATCGCCCCCTCCGGATGCGTCCATGGGGTCCTTGGCGGTGAACAGCCGGTCGTACAGGCGCACTTCCGCCGCCACCGCATGGGCCGCGGACACCCAGTGCAGGGTGCCCTTCACCTTGCGCCCGTCCGGGGTGTCGCCCCCAAGGGTGGCGGGATCCCAGGTGCAGCGCAGTTCCACCACCTCTCCGGCGGCGTCCTTGAGCACCTGGGTGCAGCGCACCAGGCAGGCGTTCTTCAGGCGCACCTCGGCCCCGGGGGCCAGGCGGAACCACTTCCTGGGCGGCAGTTCCTGGAAATCCTCCCGCTCGATGTAGACCTCCCGGCCGAACGGCACCAGGCGCCGGCCCAGCTGGGCATCCTCCGGATGGTTGGCCACGTCCAGCCAGTGCACCTCCCCTTCAGGCAGGTTCTCGATCACCAGCTTGAGGGGACGCAGCACCGCCATGGCCCGCCGGGCCCGCCGCCCCAGGTCCTCGCGCACGCAGTGCTCCAGGAGGCTCACGTCGGCCACCATGTCGCGCTTGGCCACCCCCACCTTGTCGGCGAAGGCCCGGATGCTCTCCGGGGTGTAGCCCCGGCGGCGCAGGCCGCTGATGGTGGGCATGCGGGGGTCGTCCCAGCCCCGCACGTGGCCTTCCTTCACCAGCTCCAGCAGGCGGCGCTTGCTCATGACCGTGTAGGTGAGGTTGAGCCGGGCGAACTCGATCTGGCGCGGCAGGGGGCGCCGGAAGAACCTGGCGTCCGCGTCCTGCTCCAGGAACCAGTCGTACAGAGGGCGGTGGTCCTCGAACTCCAGGGTGCAGATGGAGTGGGTGATGCGCTCGATGGCGTCGCTGATGCCGTGGGCGTAGTCGTACATGGGATAGATGCACCAGTCCATGCCGGTGCGGTGGTGGGACGCCCGGCGGATGCGGTACATGAGCGGATCGCGCATGTTCATGTTGGGGTGCGCCATGTCGATGCGCGCCCGCAGCACCCGGGAACCGTCCGGGAAGGCCCCGGCGCGCATGGCCCGGAACAGGTCCAGGTTCTCCTGGGCGCTGCGGTCCCGGTACGGGCTGGGCTCGCCGGCCTTGAAGAAGTTGCCCCGGTACTCCCGGATCTCCTCCTCGGACAGGTCGCACACGTAGGCCTTGCCGACCTGCACCAGGTACTCCGCGTAGTCGTACAGGAACTGGAAGTAGTCCGAGGCGTAGAACTCCCCGGCCCAGTCGAAACCCAGCCAGCGCACGTCCTCGCGGATGGAGTCGACGTACTCCACCTCCTCCTTGGCGGGGTTGGTGTCGTCGAAGCGCAGGTTGGTCGTGCCGCCGTACTTCGAGGCCAGGCCGAAATTGATGCAGATGGACTTGGCGTGGCCGATGTGCAGGTAGCCGTTGGGCTCCGGGGGGAAGCGGGTGCAGATGCGGCCGCCGTGCTTGCCGGAGGCCAGCTCGGCCTCCATGATCTCCTCGATGAAGTTCAGGCTGCGGCTTTCGGAGGTGGGGGATTCGAGGGTCATGGAAAGGTTCCTTTAAAGCCAGGGGTCCAGCCGGGCAGCCAACTGCTCGGGGCCAAGGAGGGCCAGGGTATCGAAGATGGGGGGGCTCACCGGGCGCCCGGTGCAGGCCACCCGCAGGGCCTGGGCCAGATCCTTGAGCTTGAGCCCGTGCCGGTCCAGGATCGCCTCGAAGCCGGCCTTGAGGGCGTCGTGGCTGTAATCCGTCAGGGCCAGCACCTCCTTGAGGGCGGCCTTGACCCGGGGTGTGATGAATTTTTCAACAGCGGCCGGGTCGAACGCCGCCGGCGGTTGGAACAGGAATTCCAGGTGCTCGGCCATCTCCTTGAGGGTCGCCCGGTTCTTGTTGCAGTTGATGGCCAGGGCCCGCCACTCGTCCGGCCGGGCGGACCAGGCCGCCTCCAGGCCGCGCAGGTGGAACTGCCAGCGCAGGTGGGGGTCGATCTCCCGCCAGTCCAGGCGCTGGATCAGCTTCTGGTTCACCCAGGTGAGCTTGTCCAGGTCGAACACCGCGGGGCTCTTCTGGATGTCCGCCAGGTCGAACAGCTGGATCATCTGCTCGTCGGTGAGCAGCTCCTCCTCGACGCTCTCGGCGGCGCGGCCATCCATCTTGGGGGTCCAGCTGAGCTTGGCCAGGGTCAGGCGCACCGCCGCCGGCAGGAAGCCCAGGTCCCGGAATTCGGTGATGCTGGCGGCGCCGTGGCGCTTGGACAGCTTCTGCTTGTCCTTGCCCAGGATCATGGGCACGTGGGCGAAGGCCGGCAGCTCGTAGCCCAGGGCCCGGTACAGGGCGATCTGCTTGGGGGTGTTGGCCACGTGGTCGTCGCCCCGCACCACGTGGGTCACGCCCATGTGGGTGTCGTCCACCACCACGCAGAAGTTGTAGGTGGGGGTCCCGTCCATGCGGGCGATGATCCAGTCGTCCAGGCTGTCCGCCGGCACCCGCACCTCCCCTTTGATCAGGTCCTCCAGGACGATGTCCCCGGTGGTGGGCATGCGCAGCCGGATGGCGGCCGGGATCGAGGCGTCCCAGTGCCGGTCCCGGCAGCGCCCGTCGTACAGGAACGGGCGCCCCTGGGCCTCGGCCTCCTTGCGCCGCTGGTCCAGCTCCTCCCGGGTGCACCGGCACCGGTAGGCCAGGCCCTGGTCCAGCAGTTCCTGGATCTTGGACCGGTACAGGTCCAGGCGCAGCATCTGCCGGTACGGGCCGTGGGGCCCCCGGAAGGCGTTGGGGTCGCCGGGCACCGGCCCCTCGTCCCAGTCCAGGCCCACCCACTCCATCCCTTCCTCGATGATCCGGATGTTGTCGTCGGTGGAGCGGGTGAGGTCCGTGTCCTCCACGCGCAGAATGAAAGTCCCATGATGCTTCCGGGCCAACAGCCAGCAGAACAGCGCCGTGCGGACGCCTCCAATGTGGAGCATCCCGGTGGGGCTGGGGGCGAACCGGGTGACAACGCGCTGGGACATCAAGACCTCTCGGGAACCGGGCCGAAGACGGGGCCCGTTTCTAGTTTGCCCCAGGTATCCCTATTTGAGGTAAAGCTTCAGGCGGATCTCCACCGGGGCGTCGCCGCTGAACAGGCTCCGGTCCAGCACCACCGGCACTTCCACCACGCTGTTGTGGGCCCCGGCCACCGCCGGAACGCCCCCGGGCAGGGTCTCGGGGATCTCCTCGATCTCCTCCAGCATCTCCCCCGCCCCCAGGTCCTCCACTTCCAGGGGGCCGCTGCGGGCCGCGGCCGTTTCCGGGGCCCCGGGGCGTCCGAGGGCCGGCGGGAACAGCTGGGGGGTGGGCGGAGCCTCCGCCGGTCCCCCGCCGTATTTCTCCGTAAGGTGGCGCAGCACCAGCAGGGCCACCCCCTTCAAGGTCTCCTTCACCCCCCGCCCCTGGGTGGCGCAGGCCTCGAAGGTGGGCGCCCCGAACCGGTTCAGTTCCCGGTCCAGAAGGTCCACCGGCAAGGCGTTGGGGATGTCCCTCTTGTTGAACTGGATGACGTGGGGCAGCTTGGCCAGCTCCGTCCCCTGCTCCTTCAAATTGTCGATCAGGTTCTGGAAGCTTTCCTTGTTGCCGTCCATGGCCTGGGCCTGGGAATCGGCCACGAACACCACCGCGTCCGCGCCCCTCAGGACCAGCTTGCGGGTGGCGTCGTAGAACACCTGGCCGGGCACCGTGTAGAGCTGGATCCGGGTCTTCATGCCCCGCACCGTGCCCAGCTCGATCGGCAAAAAGTCGAAGAACAGGGTCCGGTCGGTCTGGGTGGCCAGGGACAGCATCTTGCCGCGGCCATCCTGGGGCAGGGAATCGTACACGTGCTGGAGGTTGGTGGTCTTCCCACACAGCCCCGGGCCGTAATAGACGATTTTCGCGGTCAGTTCTTTGGTAGCCGCATTAAACAGGACCATGGCGCCCCCACGAGGGAGAGTGGATGCCAGCTTGGCTGAGGTTCCGGCCCCAGGTCAAGGCGGAACCCGCCCGGCTGGACTTCGGCGGACATCAATTGCAATGGCGAAAGCACATCATTAGACTTCACGAAAGATCCTGCCGATAAGGATGACCCATGGCCAAGCTGCTCGTTCAGGAGAGTAACGGCGCGCGCGAGTTCGAGTTGATGGATCTCGAGGTGAATATCGGGCGTGAACTCGATAATACACTGCGCTTGTCCGATCCGAGCATCTCCCGCCACCACGCGGTGATCCGCCAGGGGAAGGACGGCTACACCATCGAGGACCTGCAGAGCAGCAACGGGGTTTTGCTGAACGGCGCCCGGGTCCCGTCCGCCCCCCTGCGCGACGGCGACCGCATCACCCTGGGCCAGATGCAGTTGACGTTCGTGGACAGCCCCGTTTCCGCCCTGGCGTCCGACCCCCTGCGCACCAAGGCCATGGATCCGGAGACCATGGCCCAGATCCGGGCCGCCGTCCTGGAGGACGCCCCCGGCCCCCCTCCCGCTCCGGCCCCCGCGGTGCCGCGACCGGCCCGCCTGCCGGCCACCGGGAAGGACGCCGGCAAGCCCGGCCCGGCCTTCCTGCATCCCTACCTGCCGGACCTCCCGGACCCGGCCCAGCCCCTGCTCAACCCCGACGGCACGGTCCAGCGGGGGGACTTCCTCACCCGGTTCCAGGCCGCCCTGATCGACTACTCCCCCATGCTGGCCCTGGCGATCCTGGGGCTGTTCCTGACTTCCACCTTCCTGGTGGTCTTCGCCGGCCTGCTGGCCCTGGTGAACCTGGCCCTGGCGGTGGCCTACCTGATCCTCATGCCCCTGGACTGGATGCGGTGCGGCGCCTCCCCGGGAAAGAAGATCATGAAGCTGCGGGTGGTGCCCGCGGGCGACCCGGCCGGGCGGCTGGACTTGAACGGCGCCATCCTGCGCCTGCTGGGCTACCTGGCCAACGGCGCCATCGCCTGGATCGTCCGGGACGTGCTGGCACGCGTCTGCTTCCCCGCGGGCGCGTACAGCCGCCTGCCCCTGGCCGGGCACTTCGCCTCCTGGGCCCTGACCTTCTTCCTCCTGACCCTGGCGGCCAACGTCCTGCCCTACCTGCTCCTGCTGCGCCCGGAGCGCCGCGGGCTCCAGGACATGTTCTCCGGCTCCCTGGTGATCAAGGTGGACCGCTAGGACGCTTCCAGGGCGTATTCTTTCCCCAACCGGTTTCCGGTGCTGCCATAAGGAGCGGTCATGTCCGGCCTCGACAATGTTCTGGCGGTGATCCTGGGAGGTGGACGCGGCAGCCGCCTCTACCCCCTCACCAAGGTGCGCTCCAAGCCGGCGGTGCCCATCGCCGGCAAATACCGCCTGATCGACATCCCCATCAGCAACTGCATCAACTCGGGGATCTTCCGGATCCACGTGCTGACCCAGTTCAATTCCGTCTCCCTGCACCGGCACATCACCCGCAGCTTCCAGTTCGACGCCTACCACACCGGATGGGTGCAGGTGCTGGCCGCCGAGCAGACCCTGGCCAGCGAGGACTGGTACCAGGGCACCGCCGACGCGGTGCGCAAGCAGCTGTTCGAAATCCAGAGCGCCGGGCCCGAGCACGTGCTGATCCTGGCCGGCGACCACCTGTACCAGATGGACTATGGTCCCATGGTGGAGATGCACGTGGCCCGGGACGCGGACATCACCATCGCCGCCCAGCCGGTGGCGGTGCAGGACGCCACCCGGTTCGGCCTCCTGCACCGTGGGGAGGACGGGCGGATCCTGTCGTTCGTCGAGAAGCCCAAGGATCCGGTGGTCCAGGCCCGGATGGTCAGCCGGGACGATCCCCAGCGCCCGTACCTGGGCTCCATGGGCATCTACCTGTTCAAGCTCCAGGCGCTCACGGACCTGCTCACCCGCAACCCGGGGTTCGACGACTTCGGGCACCACCTGATTCCCTACAGCATCGACCGGCTGGGGGTCTATGGGTTCGATTTCGACGGCTACTGGCAGGACATCGGCACCATCCGCTCCTTCTACGACACCAACCTGGAGCTCACGTCGCCCTCGGCGTGCTTCAACATCTATGACCCGGCCCATCCCATCTACACCCACTCCCGCTTCCTGCCCAGTTCCATCGTCGAGGACAGCCGCCTCAAGGACGTGCTCCTCTCCGAAGGCTGCATCATCCGCCAGGCGGAGATCACCCACTCCATCATCGGCCTGCGCAGCAACGTGGGCCGAGGCACCTGCATCAAGGACAGCATCGTCATGGGCGCCGACTTCTTCGAACGCAAGCCCGGGCGCCACCCCCTGGGGGTGGGCGCCCACTGCCACATCGAGGGGGCCATCCTGGACAAGAACGTCAGCCTGGGCGATGGCGTGGTCATCAAGCCCTTCCCCCGGGGAACGGAACTCGACAACGGCAACTGGGTGGTCCAGGACGGCATCGTGGTGATCCCCAAGGGCACCATCCTGCCCCAGGGCACCCGCATCGAGCCCGGCGCCTGAGCCCGGAATCTGCAATTGAAGCTTGGCGGCTCGAATGTCCAGTCAGGCACTACCCCTTCACTCTGATAGCAGGGATTGCGATCATCAGTCATTGGGGCACGGCCCTTTCAGCCCGGCTCAGGTCGAAGCCAGCGGAGGTCGCGCGATTAATTTGAAGCGCCCAGCCCAACGTATTCCAGTCCGGGGGGGGAAAAGTCCCCGGCCAAAAGCTTTTCCCTCCATGCCGCGGAGACCATGGTTCAAGCCAGGTGCTCCAGACGGATTGCGCGACCTGCACAAGGCCGCCCGGCTGCATGTTTGGGCCCTCAAGCCTCAACGGCAGAATCCGGGCTGAACCCGCCTGCCTCCCTGCCCCGGCGTGGTCCCACCGGGGGAATTTATTATTCATTGCTGGCACCTTCCTTTAAGGAAGGCGCCCGGCGGCGCCCGCCCTGGAGGGTCACAGGTGAAGGCGATGGAAGCACCGATTGAAACAGGAAGATTGATTCTGCGCGACTTCCTGCCGGAGGACGAAGAGGAGGTGCACGCCTACGCCCGGGACCTGGAAGTGGTGCGCTACCTGGACTGGGGACCCAACACCCCGGAGGAGACCCGCGCCTACATCGACAGGGCCATCCGTTCCAGCCGGGAGCAGCCGCGGCGGACGTACGAACTGGCCGTGATCTTCAAGCCCACCGGCGCCCTGGTGGGGAGCGCCGCCCTGCGCCTGGACCCCCTGGCGCCGTTCACGGCCGAACTGGGGTACGTGCTGCACCGCCTGGCCTGGGGCCAGGGCCTGGGCACCGAACTGGTCCGGGCCCTGGTGCGGTCCGCCTTCCTGGACCTGCAGGTCCGGCGGGTCTGGGCCCAGTGCCGGCCCGAGAACGTGTGCTCCTGCCGGGTCATGAAGAAAGCCGGGCTGCGGTTCGAGGAATACCTCCAGAACCGCAGGACTCTCCGGGGCGAATGGGTGGATTCCTACTTGTGCGGCATCACCCGCCAGGATTGGCTCCACGGGCAAGCCCAGCCGGCGGGGGCATCAGGGTGTCCAGGAACGGGTTGCTGAACACCCGCGCCGGGTCGTAGCGCTCCAGGGCGGCCAGGGCGGCGCTCCAGCCGTCCCCCGGGCCCTGGCCCTCGGACAGGGAGGCGGGGATGGCCAGGTCCAGGATCCCAGGGTGGGTCCAGGCCCCGCCGGCGGTGTACGCAAAGCCCTTGGACCACTCCACCCGCACGCCCGCGTAGGGCGGGGTGTAGTTGCCCAGCACCCAGGCCTCCAGGTCGGCCTTGAAGGCGTTCTCTCCGGGCGTGCCGGGGAAGGTCAGGGCATTGAGCCAGATGGCGCAGTCCCATTCCGGGTGGTCGGGCCGGGGCCGCAAGGCCGAAAGCTGGGGTTCCAGGGCCCCGGGCAGCATCACCTCCTGGGCCCGGTCGAGGCCGGACGCCCGCACCTCGATGGGGCCGTTCATGGGGTACTCGTCCCGCTCCCGGTGGCGGGCGATGAGGTCCCGGCAGGCGGCGTAGAATTCGGCCACCACCTGCTGGAGGCGGTCCCGGCGGGTGAGGACGGCGTAGCCGTTCTCCGCCAGGCGCAAGGTGGTGGGCTTCACGTACAGGGTGGAGCACCGGGACGGTCCCCAGATGTCCCAGGTTCCGGTGAGGATCAGGCCCGATCCGGCGGCGGCCATCTCCAGGTTCTGGAACAGGGGGGTCTCGTCCAGGTGCCCCTGGAACACCCCGTCCAGGAACCGGGCCTGCCCGGGGGTGACCCAGTTGGCGAAGGTGTAGGCGTAGGGCCCGGTCACCGCCCGGCTGGACCAGGGGCGCCGGGGGGACGGGGACCACACTTTCAGCCAGGGCACGGCGGTGAAAGGGAACCAGATGGCCTCCACCCGCCCGCTGGCCGCCATCCAGGCCTGGAAGGCGTCGGATCCGGCCCGCTCCGGGGACGCGAACAGCGCCTCGGCCGGGATGTGGAAGAAGCTCTGGCAGCGCAGGTTCACGTCCGCCCCCACCTGCAGGGTGGCTTCGGTGAGGAAGGCCCGCCCCAGGTGGGCGAGCAGGGGCTGGATGCCCGGATCGTCCCGGCGGAAGGAGCGCAGGACGTAGCGGCCGCCGTCCCAGACCACCGCCGTGAGGGACAGCACCGCGTTGCTCAAGGAGCCGAAGGTCTTCCCGGGGATGGGGGCCTCCCCGGCGGCCGGGAGCGCCGCCCCATGGCCGTCCACCGCCAGGACGCCGCCCAGGGTCACGTCCCCCGGGGCGGGGGCGGTGGTGAAGCCGAGGCCGGCGGCTTCCAGGGCCGCCAGCAGGACGTCCATGGACACCCCCGTCTGGGCGGTGACGGTGGCGGGCTCGCCCTGGGGATCCACCCGCACGCCGGTGAGGAACCGGGTGGTGTCCACCAGCAGGTAGCGGCCCGGGCCGGCGCCCCTGGGCAGGACCAGGGGCGACCAGCCGTGGCACCGTCCCTTGGGGCGGATGCGCCAATCCTGGGCGCAGGCCCAGTTGGCCAGGTCCGCCACCTCCTCCCCCGAGCGGGGGGTGGCGGTCCAGAGGTCCGGAATGCGGATCTCCCCGGACCAGTTCTCGTAGGCCTGCTGGAACACCGGGATGCTTTCCGGGAATCCGGGCGGGGGTGGAGACACGGCCCTGGAGTTGTCCACCCCCACGCGGAAGGCCGGCACCCAGCCCAAGGTCCCCGCCGCGGCCAGGGAGGCCGCCTGCAGGAACCGCCGGCGGGACACCCCGGTACGCGCCTCTCCTCGACCCTCCCGGCCCGCCATGGCTCCTCCTCTGGGCGCATTCCTGCCCTTTGGGTGATCCACGGATCGGCCTGTTCCAACCGGAACGCGAGAAATCAGGGCTCTTCCCAGGCCCTGGCCCGTTCGACCGCGCGTTTCCAGCCGCGGTACAGCCGGTCCCGGACGGCCGGGTCCTGCACCGGCATGAAGGTGCGGTCCACTTCCCACTTGGCGGCGATCTCGGTGCGGTCCCGCCAGAAGCCCACCGCCAGGCCGGCCAGGAAAGCCGCGCCCAGGGCGGTGGTTTCGGTGACCCGGGGCCGGTCCACCGGGACCCCCAGCTGGTCGGCCTGGAATTGCATCAGGAAGTTGTTGCCCACCGCGCCGCCGTCCACCTTGAGGGCGCGCAGGGTGATGCCCGAGTCCTCCTGCATGGCGGTCAGCACGTCCCGGGTCTGGTAGGCGATGGCCTCCAGGGCCGCCCGGACCACGTGGTTCCGGCCGGCGCCGCGGGTGAGGCCGACCAGGGCCCCGCGGGCGTACATGTCCCAGTACGGGGCCCCCAGGCCCACGAAGGCGGGCACCAGGTAGACGCCGTGGGTATCCGGCACCGCGGCCGCCAGGGTCTCGGACTGGGCGGCGTTTTCGATCAGCTTGAGCTCGTCCCGCAGCCACTGCACCGCCGCCCCGGCCACGAAGACACTGCCCTCCAGGGCATACTCCACCTGCCCTTCCACCCCCCAGGCCAGGGTGGTGAGCAGGCCCCGGTCCGAACGCACCCGCCGGGCGCCCGTGTTCATGAGCAGGAAGCAGCCGGTGCCGTAAGTGTTCTTGGCCATGCCGGGGGAGAAGCAGGCCTGGCCGAACAGCGCCGCCTGCTGGTCGCCGGCGTCCCCGGCGATGAGGATCCCGCCCAGGGGTCCCGGAGCGGTCTCGCCGAAGATGCAGCTGGACGGCCGCACCTCCGGCAGCATGGCCGCGGGGATGTCCAGGGCGTCCAGGAGGGTGCGGTCCCAGGCCAGTTCCTTGATGTTGAAGAGCATCGTCCGGGAAGCGTTGGAATAGTCGGTGCAGTGCACCTTGCCCCCGGTGAGGTTCCAGATCAGCCAGGTGTCCACGGTGCCGAACAGCAGCTCGCCGTCCCGGGCCCGCTGCCGGGCCCCGGGCACCTGGTCCAGGATCCACTTCACCTTGGTGCCGGAGAAGTAGGCGTCCAGGACCAGGCCGGTGTTCTCCCGCACGTAGCTCTTCCAGGCCCCGGCTCTTGAACTCATCGCAGATCCCGGCGGTGCGCCGGCATTGCCAGACGATGGCGTTGTGCACCGGCCGGCCGGTGGCCCGTTCCCAGACCACGGTGGTCTCGCGCTGGTTGGTGATGCCCAGGGCGGCCACCGACTCCGGACCGATGCCCAGCTTGGCCATGGCCTCCACGGCCACGGCGGTCTGGGTGCCCAGGATCTCCATGGGGTCGTGCTCCACCCAGCCGGGGTTCGGGTAGATCTGGGCGAACTCCTTCTGGGCCGCCGCGACGCACCGGCCGGCCGCATTGAACAGGATGGCGCGGGAACTGGTGGTGCCCTGATCCAGGGCCAGGATGTACTTCTGGGGCATGGGGAAGACTCCTGGAGGGCCCTGAGAGGGTCTTCTTCGTTACTTGTAGGCCGCGTGGAAGGCCGCCAGTTTCTCCACCACCTGCTTCATCTTGTGCGTGGGCGGCAGGATGGTGGTGCGGAAGTGGGCGGTGCCGGGAGTCTGGCCGAAGCCGGTGCCGGGCACCACGCAGATGCCCGTGGCCTCCAGGAGCGCCATGCAGTATTCCTCATCGGTGCGGCCCGGGGGCATGGTGATGCGCGGGAAGCAGTACATGGCCCCCGCCACCTTGTTGCACTGGATGCCCGGGATCCTGTTGAGCCCTTCGGCCAGGATGACGGCCCGCTGCTTGAGCTCGTCCAGGATGCCGTCCCGCTCCTTGGCGAACAGGTCGTAGCTGGGCTGGCCGGGCTGGGGCGGGTTGACCATGCAGTAGGTGACCATCTGCCCGGTGAGGACGAAGCGCCAGTCCGCATCGAAGGGGAGCGTGCGCCGCGCGAACCCGGAATCCGGGGCCGGGCCCGGCAGGGCGCATGCCGCCAGCACGACGGCAAGGAGTGCGGGCCAGGACCGCCGACACGGCTCAAAGGTCGGATTGCGCTCATGGGATCCGCTCCGGGCGCCTCAGTTGCCGTACGGCACCTCGCTCGACGCCTTTGGGCTCGGGGGCACCGCGAAGCTGGAAAGGGGATCGGGATGCTCCGGGTCAAAGGGCGGCGTGTCGCCGATCAGGCAGTCGGCGATCGGCAGCTTGCACGACCGTATCCCCTCCACAACGCACTTCGCGAGCTCGTAGCTTCCGTAATTGTTGTGGTGCGTGGCCTCCACCTTGCCGTTGATCGTGGGGAAAAACGCCTTGGCCTTCTCGGGGCCCAGCGCCTCGTAGAGGATTTTGCTCATGTCGTTCAGGTCGATGAGCGCGACGTGCTGCTCCGCGGCCACGCGGCGCACGGCCTCGGGATAGTCCCCGAGGGAGTTTTTGATCCTCCCGTCGCCCCCGAACGTCCTGCCGGTGCCACGGGCGTCACGAGGACCGGAGTCGTGCCGTGCGCCCGGGCGTCCGCGACAAAGCGTTCAAGGTCGGCAGCAAGACCCAACGGAACCAGTAGGTTAGCAGC
>CAWFOJ010000008.1:0-6118 GCA_963816585.1 uncultured Holophagaceae bacterium
CGATGTATTGCTCGGAACAGCACCGGCAGGGCCCGGACCGCGAGCCAGGCGCCCGCGGCCACCAGCGCCGCCCCCATGGCCTTCACCAGGCGGCCCATGGACTGGACCCTCAGCTTGCTGCGCCATCTGGCCACCAGCCAGAGCAGGGTCGTGAACCAGGCGACGATCCCGGCGCCCACGCCCCCGGCGAAAGGCAGGGCCTGGGCATGGTTCATGGCCAGCAGCCCGGTGGCGTGCAGGGCCGCCACCGCCGCGGTCCAGGTGAGGATGAGGGAGGGGTTCAGGGCCGTGACCAGGAAACCCAGGATCAGGCTGCGCTTGCGCCCCCCGGACGGTCCGGGCTGGGTCCGGGGGGTGGCTCCCCGGATCCGGCGCAGCAGCATCACCAGGCCCAGGGCCAGCAGGATGCAGGCTCCCAGGGCCTTGGTCACCGGCAGCACCATGGGGTAGCTTTCCAGCAGGGTGCTAAGGCCCCAGAAGGCCGCCAGGGCGTAGAAACTCTCCGCAACCGCCCCGCCCACCGCCACATAGAGGGCACGGCGCGGCCCCCCGGCCAGGCCCAGGTGCAGCACCAGCAAGGAGATGGGGCCGGCCACCGGGACCGAGCCCAGGTAGCCGAAAGCGAAACCCACCAGGACCGCCAGCATCGCTGGGCTCAGACCACCGTTCCCTGGTTTGCCCGGTCTCTCATGGCCGCCTCCTCGCATCCATGCGAACACAGTACGGCCCGGAAAAGAAAATGGAATATCGTTGTTCCATGATGCGCTTCCAGATACGACGCCAGACCCGGGTGGACGTGGCACGGGCCATCCTGCTGGTGGGGCTGACCAGCGCCCTGGCGGTCTTCCTCACCGCCCGGAATCCGGCGCCGGACCCCCTGGGCAACCCCCTGGAAACCTCCAAGCTCTACCGCCGCAACCTGGAGCTGTACGGGGGCGACGCCAATGTCCTGGCCAGCGAACTCCTGGAGGAGTTCGCCGGGCTCTGGCGCGGGAAACCGCTGGCCTTCACCCTGGCGGTCCTCACCCTGGCCGCGGCCGGGGGTTCCTGCTCCTGACCAGGAACCAGGCGACCGGAGGGCCTGGAAAACGGGGAACCCCAAGTGCATAATGCGTATTTTATATAGCGGGCTCCCTGGGAGCCGAGCCGGGGGATAGGCAGGCTGTGTTTAAAACCACAATCACGGTGTTGGGAATGTGCGTCGGATGGGGCACGCTTGAAGCCCGGGAGGCGCCAGAACACAAGGTGCTGTTCATTTGCACCGGCAACTTCTTTCGCAGCGCCTTCGCGGAGCAGTACTTCAACCACTTGGCCGCCCAGAACCTGAAGCTGGATCCCCGGGATCCCCGGCGCAAGCAGGCGGCCTGGCGCGCCGAGTCCCGGGGCCTGGACCCGGCCCAGCTCTCCCCGTCCCAACGGGCGGCGCGCATGTCCAGTTTCGCCGTGGAGCGCCTGCGCAAACTCCGGATCCCCTATGCCGAAGACCGCACTGCCGGCCTTCCGGCCCACACCCCCACCCCCCTGGGGGTGGCGGACCTGGAGCGGTGCGAACGGGTGGTGGCCATGCACGACGCCAGCCACCGCCCCATGCTTCGGCGCTTCGTGGAGAAGCGCCGGGACCAGGTCCGGGACCCGGCGGCCCTGCTGGGCCGGGTGGTGTACTGGAACATCGACGACGTGGCCGCCACCCCGGCTGTGCCCCTCACGCCGCGCCAGCAGGCGGAACGGGCCCTGGACGAGGTGCAGCGTGCGGTGGAGGCCCTGTTCGCCTCACTCTGACCGGCGGGCCAATGCCCGGGCGCGCCGGCCCTGGAGCAGGGCCCAGGCGGCGGCCGGCTCCTGCACCTCCCCCAGCAGGTCCTCGGTCATGCACAGCACCCGGTCCACCAGGACCTGGTGCCGGTGGCGCACTCCGAACCGGTCCAGCACGTCCAGGGCCCGGCGGCTGAGCACCAGGGTGTCCAGCCTGGGGATGCCCAGGCGCGCCACCAGGAACGCCGCGGCGCGCCCGGTAACCCGGTCCACCAGCCGGGTGCCGGCAGGATCCTCGCCGCTTTCCGCCAGGAACGCCTCCAGGTCGAACAGCGGATGCAGCCAGCGCCCCTGGCTGGCGAACAGCACCGCGCCACCCCGGTACAGGCGCAAGGTCAGGGGCGCCGGCAGATCCCGGTCCGGATCCCAGGGCTCCCCGGCGGGAAATGGCGATGGGACGGGACCGGGCAAGGGACCTCCGGGCGAACGGGCTCACCCATGCTACACCGTCAGATTCACCGGAATCGAGGCGTCTAGCCCTCGACCGTCATCCGGTTGCGCACCATGCGGATGCCCTGGATGTTCCGGGCGATCCGCGTCACCAGGTCCTTTTCCGCCTTGGACTTGGCGGCGCCGGTCAGGGTAACCACGCCGTTGTCGGTGCGCACCTTGGTCTTCAGGGCGCTGGTGGCCCGGTTGAACAGGAGGGCCATCTTGACCTGGGCGGTGATGGAGGCGTCGTCGATCTTCCTGCGGATGTCCCGGCGCCGCGGGTGATCCCCGGCCACGGTCTCCTCCGCCAGGGCCCGGCGGAAGGCGTCCTGGACCGTTCCGGTGAGGGTCACCGCACCGTTCCTGGAAGCCACGGCGACCTTGTCGTCCTTGAGGTAGGTCCTGAAGTTGTACGAGCCTTGGACGGCCGCGATGATGCGTTCGTCCGTCTCCGTGGCGGCCGGACCGGGAACGGCGGCCGCCGCGAGAACCACCGCGGCCGGGAGCGGGAACCTCGACTGAAAAAGCCTGGGGGCCTCCTAACAGCCTCTCCATGCGGCATCCCAGGCGCGAGTTCCCCCTCGGGACTTGGAATTTCCAAGGGGGCCGCCGCGGGAAAAATCAATGCGGTTACCACAACTTGCATAGGTGCAAGGTTGCACTTCGGCATTTCACGTGGTTGGAATTGACTTCCTGCCCTGCTGCCCCAGGGGATGAATTTCCAGGTGGAACGACGCTTCACCTGAACCGAAATTTCTAGAAACCTGATAAAACGAGCAGCGGTTCAACCAAGGGTCTGCCAAAGGTCCTCCCCACGATCTGGATCGACTGTCACTTGGTTCCGGACAAGCCGTTTTTCGAGGGTGTATAGCTGATTCAACAATCAAGGCTGAGTTAGCCATTCCTGACCTCCTCGAATTGAAGTGCCTCCATTGCTGCGTTCAGTGAAGCGCTCCAAGGTTAGGTCACGTTGGAGGAATGGCAACCCTCAAAGACAAACCGATTTCAGATCGGAGTGCTACCCGGGCATGATTTCAAGAGTCGTGTCCCGTGGCTGGAAAATTGCGGTTCGCAGGCCTGACACCCCCTTGGGGTTCCCCGCTGGAGTCCACTACCCCGTCACCCAAATGAAATTGCGATGAACCAAAATGCCGAGGGGCATCGAGGTGAATTCCTAGCTTTCATCCCCTTGGCGGGTCAGAATTCTACCCTCGACCTTGAACGCCTCCCGGAGTCAGCAAGATGAAATCTCAGGATCGCAAGGAGATTCCTGGAACATCGAGGGACATCCTGCCTTCGCTGGAGCTGTACAGGATGATCTTCCAGGCCGCACCTCAGGGGATGGTTGTCCAGGATGCGGAAGGGACCATCCTCATCGCCAATTCGGCTGCCGAACGATTCCTGGGCCTGTCTCTGGAGCAGATGGAAGGGATGGCCTCCACCGACCCGAGGTGGCAAACCATCCACGAGGATGGGTCACCCTTTCCTGGTGAGACCCACCCGGCCATGGTTGCCTTGCGCACTGGCAAGCCCATTGAGAAGGTGGTCATGGGTGTCTTCAACCCGAGCTTGGGCCGAACGCTCTGGATCGAGATCAACTCCATCCCGCTCTTCCGTGATGGAGAGCCCCAGCCCTGCCAAGTCTATACGACCTTTGTGGACATCAGCGAGCGTATGAAGGCCGAGTATTCTCTTCGAAAGTCGGAGGAGAAGTTTGCCAGGATTTTTCGCTTGAGTCCGGACGCGATCGATCTCACACGCACTATCGATGGGGTTTCCCAGGATCTCAACAACAGCTATACAAAAATGTTCGGATACACTCCTGAGGAATTCATTGGGCGTTCCACGCTTCCTGGAGACCTGGGTATTTGGGTGAACAAAGAGGATCGTGATCGGCACGTTGCCAGCCTGAAAGCTTATGGTGAGGTGTATGAGTTCGAGGCACCATTGCGACGCAAGGACGGAAGCTCTTTCATCGCTCAGATTTCCTCCTCAGCCTTGGAGATCGATGGAGAATCCTTCAATATCACCATCACCCGTGACATCTCCGCGCGCAAGCAGGCTGAGGAGTCCTTGCGTGAAAGCGAGGAACGATATCAGCGGATCACGGAGGCCATTACCGATTATATCTACACCGTACGAGTAAGGGAGGGACGCGACCTTGAAACGACGCACGGCCCTGGCTGCTCCGCGGTTACTGGCTATCAGCCGAACGAGTTTACCGATGACCCTTTCTTGTGGATCAACATGGTACCGGAGGAGGATCGTCCAAGCGTGGAGGAACAGGCAAGGCGAATTCTGGCTGGCGAAGACCCACCGCCCATCGAACATCGCATCCTCCACAAAAACGGTACCGTGCGCTGGGTGAGAAACACCTTCGTCCCCCATCGCAATGAGCATGGCGCTCTGGTGACCTATGACGGTCTGATCCAGGACATCACCGAACGCAAGAAGGCCGAAGATTCTCTCCGGCGGTCGGAGGAGAAGTTCTCCAAGGCCTTCCACGCAAGTCCAGACAGCATCAATATCAACCGCCTTGCGGATGGGGTCTACTTGGCTGTGAATGAGGGCTTCACCCGGATTACCGGCTACACGGCGGAGGAGGTGCTTGGCCACTCCTCGCTGCCGGGTGATCTGGGCCTCTGGGTAAACGGGCAAGACCGGGAGCGTCTCCTGGAGAGCCTGCGCCGGGAAGGCTTGGTCCAGGGCCTGGAGGCCCCCTTTCGTAGAAAGGATGGAACAGTATTGACCGGCCTCATGTCCGCAAACCTGATAGAAGTTCAAGGGGAACTTTGTATATTAACCATCACCCGTGACCTCACCGAACGCATTCGGGCGGAAGAGGAGAAAGCCAGGCTCCAATTCCGGCTTCAGCAAGCACAGGCTTTGGAAAACCTGGGAACCCTGGCGGGCGGGGTCGCCCATGATATGAACAATGTGCTGGGGGCTGTTCTTGGCATTGCTTCGGCCAATATCGAGTCTCATACCGTGGGAAGTCCTTCCCATCATGCATTTGAAACCATCATCAAGGCCGCTGAACGTGGCGGGAAAATGGTCAAAAGCCTCCTCAGCCTTGGTCACAGAAACTCGAACCAAGAACAGGAACTTGACCTTAACACCATTCTCTGTGATGAGGTTCAACTGCTGGAACACACCACTCTAGCCAATGTGCACCTCACGATGGATTTACAGCCTGATCTGCGACTTATACGCGGGGAAGCAAGTGACTTCAACCGGGCCTTCATGAACATCTTCGTCAACGCTTTGGACGCCATGCCCGATAGCGGAAGGCTTTCCATCAGGACCCGTAATGTAGGCGAACAATGGATTGAAGTCGAGATTGAGGACACAGGAATCGGGATGCCCAGGGAAGTTCTGGAAAGGGCAATGGATCCCTTCTTCACCACCAAACCCATAGGCAAGGGAACGGGGCTGGGTCTTTCGATGGTGCATAACACGGTGAACGCCCACCGAGGGCAAATTGAAATCCAAAGCGAACCGAGGCAAGGAACCCTCGTGAGGATGCGCTTCCCGGTCTGCGCGATTGGACCTCAAGCACCTGAGCCTTCCCAACAGCCTCGTGCGGATTCCGCCTCCTCGGGGTTGAATGTTCTTTTTATCGATGACGACGAATTGATCCAGCATTCAACCCAGGCGCTTCTGGAGACACTCGGCCACCGCGTCAATCCAGCACTGAATGGTGAGGAAGCTCTCTCGAAACTCGAAGCTGGATTCCAACCCGATATTGTCATTCTGGATATGAACATGCCCGGGCTTGGCGGGAGCGGAACCCTGCCTCGCCTTCGTGCCCTAAACCCAACCGTACCTGTGGTGATTGCCACTGGGCACATCGAGCAGGCAGCCATGGATCTTG
>CAWFOJ010000009.1:0-17353 GCA_963816585.1 uncultured Holophagaceae bacterium
CTTCAAGGCGATCGTGTTGGGAGGGAATCGGGCGACTGTTGCGGGATCCATCATGCGGCTCCTAGATGAGGTTACCTTCAATGTCTCTTGGGGGCATCCTCGGGTTCCGCAGCTGCGCCGCACGCCTCGGCAGGGCCCGCCAAAGGTCCGGGCGGTTCCAGGGTTTGCCTTCCGGAAAGGGCGGTTCCAGGTGTAGATTGAATCCTGGTGATGGTGTCCACCCTGTAACCGCCCCGATGGCTGATGGCACCTGAGCGGACCGGGGGATGCATGGGTGGATCTCGACGGCAAGTGGCCATTGGCGCGCGGCCCTGGACGGCGGCACCGTCCGGATGCGCGCTCCCAAGGGGAGGCTCCCCGCCAGGGGAAAGGCAGCCCTTCCGGGGGGTCCTCCCGTGACCTTCCGCAGCATCCTGCGCCAGGCAGGCGCGCCCCAGGCGGCCGGGGAGAAGCCCCTGGCCCCGGCTTTCGCCGGAGACATCAACTTCGACCAGATCATCGAGGCCGTCACGGCCGGCCGCCAGAAGTACGACCTGAAGGAGTTCTTCCACTCCCCGCTTCTGGAGCGGGACGAGATCCTCTACCGCCAGGAAGTGATGCGGGACCTGGAGCGGGACGACCTGAGCGCGTGCATCCGGACGTTCTCAGCCCGGATGGCCGCCATGCGGGCGCACCTCCAGCAGGTGGAGAAGATGTACTTCCAGCTGCAGAAGGAGCGCTGGTTCCTGGAAGCTGCGGCGACCTATTGCCAGGCCGCCCAGGACCTCCTGCGGGCCCTGGCGGGCTCGGCCCCGGGCTCCCGCGGCCTCCGGGCGTTCCAGGACTGCCTGGCCCGGTACGTGGGCGGGGAGGCCTTCTCCAGCTTGTCCCGGGAAGCGCAGCGGATCCGGAAGGACCTCGACGAGATCCGCTACACCGTGTCCATCCAGGGGGCCACCTTCCGGGTGCAGAAATACGACCAGGAGGAGGATTACGGCCAGGCGGTGGCCAGGTTCTTCGAGAAGTTCAAACAGGGGGCCGGAAAGGACTGGGGGGCGCGGTTCCACGAATGGCCGGTCATGAACCAGGTCGAGGAGAAGATCCTGACCTTCGTCAGCCAGTTGTTCCCGGAGCCGTTCTCCGCCCTGGCCCAGTTCTGCGCCCGGCATGCCGCCTTCCAGGACGGGACCCTCCAGGCCTTCGACCGGGAAGTCCAGTTCTACCTGGGCTACCTGGAGTTCACGGCGCCGCTCCGGCAGGCCGGGCTGCCCTTCTGCTACCCGGAGCTCACCCGGGAGTCCAAGGAAAGCCACGCCCTGGACTTCTTCGATCTGGCCCTGGCCCACAAGCTGGTGCCGGCCAAGGGGCGGGTGGTGGTCAACGACTTCCGCCTGCGCGGGAAGGAACGCGTCATCGTCGTCACCGGCCCCAACCAGGGCGGGAAAACCACCTTCGCCCGGGCCTTCGCCCAGGTCCATGCCCTGGCCCGCCTGGGCTGCCCGGTGCCGGGCCGGGAGGCGCGGCTCTTCCTGTTCGACCAGATCCACACCCACTTCGAGCAGGAGGAAGCCAGCGTCAACCTGCGCGGCAAGCTCCAGGACGAACTGGTGCGGATGCATGGCATCCTGGCCCAGGCCGGTCCCGGCAGCCTCATCGTCATCAACGAGATCTTCGCCGCGACCACCTGGCAGGACGCCACCATCATGGCGAAGCAGGTGGTCGCCCGGATCCTGGACCTGGATGCGGTCTGCGTCTGCGTCACGTTCCTGGACGAGCTGGCCGGCCTGGGCGAGGGGACGGTCAGCATGGTCAGCACCGTCGAGCCCGGCGACGACCAGGTGCGAACCTTCAGGATCGTCCGTCAGCCGGCCGACGGCCTGGCCTGCGCGCTGTCCCTGGCCGGCCGGTTCCGCCTGACCCACGGCCAGTTGCTGGAGCGGTTGTGAGATGAAAGCGTTCCTGATGCATCGGGACCAGGATTTCGACCTGAAGGCGCCTCTGCCGCCCCAGGCCGCCGACTTGGCCCGGGACCTGGGGCTGCCGGCCTTGGCCGGGGCCATGGCCAAGGGCGACAGGTTCCTGCTGGAAGTGGCGGACAAGGCGCTGCTTCGCAGCAGCCGGGACCTGGACGAAATCGGCTACCGCCAGGACATCCTGAAGGATGCCGTCAAGTTTCCCGAACTCCTCCGGACGGCCTATGCCCTCACGGAGGAGGCCATGGCCGGCGAAAGGAAGGTCTGGCGCACCCGGGTCAATCATCCGAGCCTGGTGCTGGGCGACGCCATCCAGTTGATGGACGTGGTCGTGGCGGCCCTCAAGGGGCTCCGGGGCCTGGCGGACGCCCATGGGGACCGGGTGCGGTCCGTGGGTCTCCGGCGGCTGTTCGCCATGCTGCGGGCCGAACTGGACGACGCCTATTTCGCCGGCATCGACCAGCACCTGAAGACCATGCGGTCCCAAGGCCGGATCATGATCGCAGCAGGCCTGGACGAGGGGAACAAGGGGCGGGGCTACCGCCTCTGCACGCCCCGGCTCCAGCAGGCCGGCTGGTTCCGGCGGATCTTCCCCAGGCGGTCCGGGGAATTCGCCTTCACCCTCGATCCCCGCGACGAGAACGGCACCAAGGCGCTGGCCGAGCTGAAGGACCGGGGTCTGGACGTGGTGGCCCAGGCCCTCGCCCAGTCCGCCGACCACATCTTCAGCTTCCTGGTCATGCTGCGCACCGAGCTGGCGTTCTACGTGGGCGCCCTGAACCTGTACGACCGGCTGCGGCAGCTGGAGGCGCCCGTGGCGTTCCCGCTCCCCGTGCCCTGCCACGCGCGGCGCCAGGACCTGCGGGGAGCCTACGACCTCGGCCTGGTGCTGGGCCAGGGGCGCAAGGCGGTGGGCAACGACGTGCAAATGGAGGGGGTGGGCCTGGTGGTCATCACCGGCGCCAACCAGGGGGGCAAGTCCGCCTTCCTGCGCGCGCTGGGGCAGATCCAATTGATGATGCAGTGCGGGTTGTTCGTTCCGGCCGAGGCGTGCACCGGCCATCTGTGCCAGGGCCTGTTCTCCCACTTCAAGCGGGAGGAGGACGCCTCCATGACCAGCGGGAAGTTCGCCGAGGAGCTGGAGCGCATGAGCCGCATCGTCGATTGGCTCGAGCCGGGCGCCATGATCCTGTTCAACGAGTCCTTCGCGGCGACCAACGAACGGGAAGGTTCCGCGATCGCCAGGCAGGTGGTGGAAGCCCTGGTCGCCAAGGGCATCAAGGTCGCCTATGTGACGCACCTGTACGAATTCGCCCACGGGATCCACCAGCATTCCGGGTTTCCGGCCCTCTTCCTCCGGGCCGAACGGCCGGTGGATGGACGCCGGACGTACAAGCTGGAGGTGGGTGAGCCCCTGCCGACCAGTTTCGGGATGGACCTGTTCCGGCGGATGTTCGAGCCGGAGCCCGCGGCGGGACCGGGAGAATCCTGATGGCGGCCTGGGACGAACCGGACCGCGCGCGGGAAACCTGGCTCAGGTCTTGCCGGGCCCAGGCGCAGTCCTGGCTGGAGCAGTCCCTTCCGGACCTGGGGCAGCGCTGCCGCGCGAAGGCCGGCGCCGCCCTGGAGGAGGTGCTGGAAGCCGAAACGCACCGGAGGGGTCCCTGGGACCCCGAGGCCTTCCAGGACCACCTCCGGGAGCGCATCCGCCAGGCGTTTGCGCGCTGCCGCACGGAGGCCCTGCTGGTCCTCCAGGCCGAGCTCGCAGGACGGGCCGCGGACATGGGAGCCGGGGCCGGACCGGCCTCGGCCTCCCGTTCGGACGCCCCGGGTGGGGAGCCGGTCGAGCCGGAGGACCCGCGTTCTCGAGTCGCCACGGCGCTGCGGTCCAGCGGATCCCCGTGGCGGCCCCCCAGCCTGGGGCCATCCGTGCCGCCCGCCTGGAGCTTGGAGTTCCACCCCGGTCCCCTGGCGTTCTACCTGCCCGGACGGTGGGCCCGGCGTCGCGCCGTTGCCCAGGTCCGGGCCGCGCTTCCGGAGGTCCTCCGGGAGGCTGCCAGGCACCTGGAGCACGTGGCCCGCGAGTATTGGGACCGCTGCCTGGAGAGTCTGGACCAGGCCCTGGAACTGGCCATCCGGCAGGCTCGCGCGGCCCGGGAGCGGGGGACGCTGCCCGGAGCGGTCCCGGCACGTCCGGAAACCGATGCCGAGGCGGACGGCTGCGGGATCTGCGCTGAGGTCTGGCAGGGTCTTTACGACTTTTTCAGCCAATTCCAGCGTCAGCTGGCCACCGACCAGGACACCCAGGACCAGTTCCGGGTCGCCAACGGCTTCTGTCCAGCCCACCATTGGCTCCTGGAACGTTTCTCCTCGCCGCGCGGCCTCAGCGCCGGGCTTCCGAGGCTGGTGGAGGATCTCGCCCGGCGCCTGGCGTCCCCGGGAAAAGGGGCACCTGGAGCCAGCGGCCGGCGCAGGGTCCCCGGGTTGGCCCGAGCCGACACCTGCCTGGCCTGCCAGACCCAGGAACGGGTGACCCGGGAGGCGGTGGAACGGCTGGCCCGGAGCCTGGGGCAAGCAGCCCCGCAAGCCGTGGAGACCCCGCCTCCGGAACTCTGCCTGCAGCACCTCCCGCTGCTGCTGGACCGGGTGGAACCTGCCCAGGGGGCCGCCCTGGCCCGGAGACTGGCCCTGCGCTTCGCCCGGGTGGCCGAGGCCATGGCAGGGTTCAGCCTGAAATCGGACGCCCGGCGCCGGGACCTGCTTTCGGCAGCCGAGCGGGACGCCCATCGGGAGGCCCTGGAATGGCTGGCCGGGAACAGGCACTTGGTGGGCCGTTCCCGCGGGAATTCTTGAGGTTGGGCGAGGCTCTCGGCAGGATTCCCCTGGCGATGGAGCGCGCCGCCCTCCGCCGCGGACTGCTCGCTCCGGCAGCCCGGCGCGGGGCCATCCCCTCCCCCCTTGCGGTCCAGGACCGTGACGAGGGCATGGACCAGCCAGGCCACTGCGGGAGTCCCCGATGGCCTTCCGGGCCGGGGTAGCCCGAAGGTTCCGGAGCTATTGGGCTACTATGGGCTTCAAAAGTCGTGCAGGAACTCAGAAGGGATGATCATGAACAAGGTCTTATTGGTGTTCATTGGTGGCGGCATCGGTTCGGCCACCCGCTACGGGACGACCCTGCTGGCCGGCAAATGGTTCGGCACTGGGTTCCCCTGGGGCACCTTGGCGGTCAACCTGACCGGCTGCTTCCTGATCGGCATCATCCTGGGCCTGGCGGAAAAGTCCAACCTGGTGCAGCCTTCCACCCGGCTGTTCTTCGTGACCGGGTTCCTGGGCGGACTGACCACCTTTTCCAGCTACGCCATGGAGAGCGTCGTGGCGTTCCGCAGCAGCACGTTCCTGGCGCTGGGCAACATCGCCGTCAACAACCTGATCGGCCTGGCCCTGGTGGCCATCGGTTTCTCGCTCGTGGAACGCATCATCTGAGCCCTGGGAGTCGAACCATGCCTTTGATCTACACCCTCGCACGGATCTTCACCAGTGAGGAGGCCCGCTACCAGGGCAAGCCCCTGTACCAGGAGATCATCGATCTGGTGGTCCGGCAGAAGGTCTCCGCCCGGGTCCACGTCACCAAGGGCATCGCCGGCTGCTACGAGAACGGCGAAGTGGCCACCTTCGGGGTCGAGGTGTTCTCCTTCCACATGCCCCTGGAAATCATCGTGATCATGCCCCAGTCGGAAAGCGCCCAGCTGCTGCCTCTCCTGGAGGAGATGGTGGACGAAGGGCTCATGACGGTCGAGGACCGGGACGTGCACTGGCACAAGTGCCGCAAGCAGATGATCCCCCGCCAGGTCCGGGTCAAGGACGTCATGACGCCCCGGCCGCGGGCGCTGCCCATGGACGCGCCGGCCACCGAGGCGCTGCGGATCCTGCTGGGAGCCCGGTTCCACGGGATCCCGGTGGTGGATGCCCAGAAGCGTCCGGTGGGCATGATCACCCAGGGGGACCTGCTGCGCCAGACCCCTTTCCCCCTCAAGCTCGGTTCCCTCCGCCCGTTCCAGGCCAGCCACCTGGAGGCCCTGGAAAAGCTGCTGGGCGGCAAGCAGGTGAAGGAACTCATGAGCAGACCGGCGGTGGTGGTCCGGGAGGACGAACTCCTGGCCAAGGCGGCGGACCTCATGCTGATGCGGGACGTCAAGCGCCTGCCGGTGGTCGCCGCCGACGGGAGCCTCGCCGGGATGCTGTCCCGGCTGGATGTCTTCAAGACCATCATGGAGCGGAACCCGGACTGGTCGTCCTTCGACCAGGGCGGCGTCCAGGTGCAGGACATCCGGCTGGTGAAGGAGGCCATGCGCTTCGACACGCCGACCCTGCCCCCGTCCGCACCCACCTGGGACGCCATCAAGCTGATCGACACGACGCCCGTCCAGCGGGTGGCGGTGGTGGATCCGGACGGCAGGCTCCTGGGCCTGATCTCCGAGAAGGTGCTCCTGGCCGCCTTCTCCGCCCACACCGGCGGCATGCTGGACCTGATCCTGGCCAATCTCTCCTTCCCGGCCCTGGCCCGCAAGCACAAGGCCCTGCTCAAGGCCCTGCGGGCCCGGACGGTCGGGGAGGTCATGCTCACGGACATCCATTCGGTGCGGGAGGACGACCCCATCGAGGGGGCCCTGCAGCTGATGGTCGAGAAGAAGCTCAAGCGGATTCCCGTCCTGGACGCCCAGGGGCGCCTCAAGGGGATGCTGACCCGGGACTCCCTGATGCGGACGATCAAGGCCCCCCAGCCGGAGTAGCTCCCGCCGGGGACGCAAACGTTCATTGAAGCCTCCCGCCCGGGACGGCCGGCCCGCCGGTCCTATTCGCAGTGGGTCCACAGGGCGAGGATCTTGACCGTCCGGGCCTCCTGGTCCACCTCATAATAGCCACGGGCCGGAACCCGAAGGACCCTTGGCGGCGGCTGTACCTCAGATGCCGGTGCGCTTCTCCAGTTCCTCCGGATAGCGGTCGCCCTGGATCTGGATCCTGGAGGCGGCGTCGTCGATGGCGCGGAGGTCCTCGGTGGAGAGTTTCATGCGCACCGCGCCCAGGTTCTCCTCCAGCCGGGCCGGCTTGGTGGTGCCGGGAATGGGCACGATCCAGGGTTTCTGGGCCAGCAGCCAGGCCAAGGCCACCTGCGCGGGGGTCGCCTTCCTCGCCGCCGCCGCCTTGCCCAGCAGCTCCACCAGGGCCTGGTTGGCCTTGCGGGCCTCGGGGCTGAAGCGGGGCACGATGTTGCGGAAATCGGTGTGGTCGAACCGGGTGTTCTCGTCGATCTTGCCGGTGAGGAACCCCTTGCCGAGCGGGCTGAACGGGACGAAACCGATCCCCAGCTCTGCCAGGGCGGGCAGGAGTTCCTCCTCCGGGCGCCGCCACCAGAGCGAGTATTCGCTCTGGACTGCGGTGACCGGGTGGACCGCATGGGCGCGCCGGATGGTCCCCACACCCGCCTCGGAGAGGCCGAAATGCTTCACCTTGCCCTGCTGGATCAGTTCCTTGACCGCTCCGGCCACGTCCTCGATGGGCACGGCGGGGTCGACCCGGTGCTGATAGTACAGGTCGATGGTGTCGATCCTGAGCCGCTTGAGCGAACCCTCCACGACCCGCTTGATGTGTTCGGGGCGGCTGGTGATGGCCGTGAGCTTGGCGGGGTCGTCCGGACCCGGGGCGAAGCCGAACTTGGTGGCGATCACCACCTGGTCCCGGACCGGGGCCAGGGCCTCGCCCACCAGCTCTTCGTTGGTGTACGGCCCGTAGATCTCGGCCGTGTCGAAGAAGGTCACGCCCTGGTCCACGGCCGCGCGGATCAGGGCGATCATCTCCTTCTTGTCGGCGGGTGGACCGTAGCTGAAGCTCATGCCCATGCAGCCGAGCCCCAGGGCCGACACTTCCAAGTGGCTGTTTCCCAACCTGCGCTTTTCCATGATTTCTCCTTGGGTGATGAGGTGACGGGAACGGCACGCGCCGCTCCCCGGCCCGGCCGGGTCAGGCCTCCACCTCGGCGGAAGTCATGCCCACCTCCCGAAGCCTGGCGATGTCCCTGGTGGGCGCGCTGCCGAAGAACCGCCCGTATTCCCGGCTGAACTGGGACGCACTCAGGTAGCCCACCTGCCGGCACGCCGACCCCGCGTCCATCATCCGCGCCAGCATCAGCCGGCGCGCTTCGTGCAGCCGCAGCACCTTCTGGAACTGCAGGGGGCTCATGGAGGTGACCGCCTTGAAGTGCTGGTGGAAGGCGGACACGCTCATGTTCACCATGCCGGCCAGGCGCTCCACGTCCAGGGGGCGATCGTAGTGGGCGCGCACCCAGGTCACAGCCTTGGCGACCCGCTGCAGGCGGGAATCCTCCTGGCCGATCTGGGCCACCCGGGCGCCGATGGGGCTGCGCAGGAGGCGGATCAGGATCTCGTCCACCACCAGGGGGGCGATCAGCTCCGCGTCCTCGGGCTGGGCCATGAGCTCCACCAGCCGCAGGGCGGCGTTGATGATGGCGGGCTCGGAGGGGGCCGCATAGACGGCCAGGTTCTTCTGGACCTGGGGCAGGCCGTTGGGGTAGACCTTCAGCATCAGGTCGGCGATCCGGGCCGGGTCCAGCTCCAGTTTGAGGCAGAGGAACGGCTCCGCGGGGCTGGCCTGGGTGACCTGCCCGGACACCGGCATGTCCACCGAGAAGACCAGCAGGCGGGAGGCGTCGTAGGAGAACGTCTCGTCTCCCAGGAAGACGGTCTTGGCGCCCTGGGCGACCACGCACAGGGCGGGGCGCACGATGCCGTGGATCCGCTCCTGGTTCGGCCTCGAGGCCCGGACCACCTCCACCCCGGGCAGGCGGAGATCGAAGTGGCCGTCATAGGGCGCGTGGGCCCGGATCGTATCGGCCAGCCGGGCGAGGTCGCCCGGGGCCGGGACCGTTTCGGCCAACGGTTTCATGGTCATCCCTCCGGCCTGGTTTCCGGCACGGCCTCATTGAGGCAGCGCATGGCGTTGAGCGTCCTGGGGTAGCCCACGAAGGGCAGCAGCTGGGTGATGACGGCCATCAAGGCGCTCCGGTCGTTGCCGACCTTGAGGTTGCCCTGGATGTGCGCCTTCAGCTGCGGCTCGCATCCGCCCAGGGCGAGGAGCATGGCGAAGGTCAGCAGCTCGCGCGTCTTAAGGTCGAGCCCGGTCCTGGTGTAGTAGTCGCCGAAGCAGTTGCCCGACAGGTAGCGGTTGATGTGCTGCTGGTCCGCCGGCGCCTCCCGGTACATCGTGTCGATCATCTCTCCGAAGATCGCCTTGGACAGCGCCAGTCCCTGCTCGAACCGGGTCGCGGGCGAGGTGGTGGACTGGCCCGCCAGGGGCAGCGCCACCCCGCGTTTCGCCAGGACCTCGTTGGCGGCGTGCAGGAAGTCGAAGACCTTGCCGATGCCGCAGTAGGGCACCGCCTGGTAGACGATCTCCTTGACCTCCACCGGCGTGACGCCCAGGTTCAGGGCCGCTCCGACGACCACTTTGAACTCGCCCAGCGCCTGGGCCGCGATGAGCGCGGCCAGGATCGTCATCAGCCGGGTGCGGTCGTCGAGGCGGCCGTGGGCCAGCACCTCGTCGAAGGCGAAATTGTCGAACAGCTCGATGAATTCCGGGTCAGTGGCCTTCAACGTCGACTTGTGGCCTGGAAACCATCGTTCGTGATTCCTGGTCGCGGATTCGGTGATGCTCATGGTTCTCCTTCCATCTGGAATCGGGCCACTCAAGCGGGCACGCGGGCCTCTTTCAGCCAGGCGGCGATGGCCTTTTCCGCCTTCTGCACGCCACCCCCCCGGATCGCGAGCCCCCCCAGGACCCTGGCGCCGGGGCACAGCTGCTTGATGTCCCGTTCGCTCTGGCCCAGACCGCTGCCCTCGTGGGTGCAGAAGGGCAGGATGGTCTTCCCGGCGAAATCGTGGGCTTCCAGGAAGGTGAAGACCGCCATCGGCATGGTGCCCCACCAGTTGGGATAGCCGAGGAAGACCACGCCATAGGCGTCCATGTCGTCCACCTGGCCCTTGAGCGCCGGCCGGGCGTTCCGGCTCAGCTCGTGCTGGGCGACCTCGGTGGCCTTCTGGTAGTCCGAGGGGTACTCCTTGACGGTCTCGATGTGGAACAGGTCACCCCCGGTCAGGCCCTGGATGGTCTTCGCGGCCACTTCGGTGTTGCCCACCGGCAGGTTCACGATGCCGCCGTCCCGGTAGTTGTCGCCCTTGCGCGAGAAGTAGGCGATCAGGGTTCTGGGTTGGTTCACGGTCGCACCCGCCTTTCCATGGTTGTCTGCCGCCGAAGTCACTCGCCGGCCGGGAAATCCGTCGAAGCGGCAAGTCCGGCCTGGGCCTCGAAACCGGCCACCCGCTTGCGCAACGTCGCGAGGGTGCTCTCCAGCGCCTGGGACCCGAGGACCAGGCGCAGCGGTGCCGGCGTCACCTCGACGCTCTCGATGATGCGGGCGGCCATGCGCGCGGGGTCCCCGGGCGCCAGGCCGTTCCCGGGATCCAGCATGCGCAGGAAGCCGTGCGCCGGAGTGGCGTCGTAGACCGGCATGGGCGCCGCCACCTGGGCGCTGCCGTAGCGGAACTCGGTGCGCGCGCCGCCGGGCTCGACGATGGTCACGCCGATCCCGAACGGCGCGACCTCCTGGGCGACCGATTCCACGAAGCCTTCGATGCCCCATTTGGTGGCGTGGTACATCGAGTTCCCCGCGAAGGCGACCTGCCCGCCGTAGGTGGACATCTGGATGATGCGCCCGCCGCCCTGGCTGCGGAGGTGCGGCAGCGCCGCGCGGATGAGCTGGATCGAGCCGACCAGGTTGGTGGCGATGATCTGGTCGACCTGGGCATCGCTGAGCTCCTCGGCCGCGCCGAACAGGCCATAGCCGGCGTTGCTGATGATGACGTCGATGCGGCCGAGGCGGGTGAACGAGCGACCCACGGCCTCGCGGAGGGCGGCGGTGTCGGTGACGTCGAGTTTCTCGGCGTGGAAAGTCCCCGGGTACCGCTCCATCAGGTCGGAGACCTTGCTGGCGTTGCGGACGGTTCCCACCAGACGGTCGCCCCGCTCGAGGACCTGTTCGGCGAGTTCCCGGCCAAAGCCGCTGCTGACGCCCGTGACGAACCAAGTGCGTTGTGGCATCGTGGCCTCTCCAGTCTAGAGAGCGAGGTTCGCGGCGCGGAACTGGTCCTCGCTGACCTGCTCCATCCAGTCGGCGGACTTGCCGTCCAGCTCTCCGGTGATGGCGATGTGGGTCATGGCCGTGGCCGGGGTGGCGCCGTGCCAATGTTTCTCCCCCGCCGGGAACCGGACCACGTCGCCGGGCCGGATCACCTCGATCGGGCCGCCCCAGCGCTGGACCTGGCCGCAGCCTTCGGTCACGATCAGGGTCTGGCCCAGGGGATGGGCATGCCACGCGGTCCGGGCGCCGGGCTCGAAGGTGACCCTGGCGCCGACGGCCTGGAGCGACTCGTTGAAGGGGAACAGGGGGTCGATCCGGACCCTTCCGGTGAAATAGGTTTCCGGCCCCTGGGTGGAGGGCTGGGAACCGCATCGCTTGATGTCCATGTTGGGTTCCTTTCCGCCTGGTGGACTACTTGGCCTTCAGTGTGGCCATGTCGATGACGAACCGGTACTTTACATCGCTATTGAGCATGCGTTCAAAGGCGGCGTTGATGTCCTGCATGGGGATCACCTCCACGTCCGAGGTGATGCCGTGCTGACCGCAGAAATCCAGGAGCTCCTGGGTCTCCTGGATGCCGCCGATGAGCGAGCCGGCCACGGATTTCCGCCGCAGCACCATCGGCGTGGTGTTCAGGAACGGTTCCAGCCCGCCCAGGTAGCCGACCAGGACCAGGGTTCCGTCCATGGCCAGGGTGGGCAGGCACGGATTCAGGTCGTGGACGTACGGCACCGTGTCGATGATCAGGTTGAACCGGCCGCGGACCGCGGCCATCTGGGCCTCCACGCCGGAGAGCACGATGTGGTCGGCCCCCAGCCGGCGGGCATCCTGCTCCTTGCCCTTGGAACGGGTGAACAGGGTGACTTCCGCGCCCAGCGCCTTGGCCAGCTTCAGGGCCATGTGGCCCAGTCCGCCCAGGCCCACCACGGCGACCCGGCTGTCCTTGCCCGCCTTCCAGTGGCGCAGGGGCGACCAGGTGGTGATGCCGGCGCAAAGGAGCGGCGCGGCCCCCTTCAGGTCCAGCCCGTCCGGAATGCGCAGCACGAACGTTTCGGAAACGACGATCTTGTCCGAATATCCGCCCTGGGTCTTCGTGTGGTCATGGCGGTCTTCCCCGCCATAGGTGTAGGTGGCGCCGTCGCGGTACTGCTCCTCCCCGGAGGCGCAGGCGTCGCACTGGCGGCAGGAATCCACCAGGCAGCCGACACCGACCGGGTCACTCGGCTTGAACCGGGTCACATCCCGGCCCACCGCGACCACCCGGCCGATGATCTCGTGGCCGGGGACGATCGGATAGGTGGTCCAGCCCCAGTCGTTCCGGGCCGTGTGCAGGTCGGAGTGGCACACCCCGCAGTACAGGATCTCGATCACCACATCGTCAGGCCGAGCATCCCGGCGTTCGAAGCGGATCGGGGCCAGGTCTTCCTTGGCATGCCTTGCGGCGTAACCGAGTACGTTCATTGTCATCGTTTTCTCCATATAAGGTTTATGACATTGCAAGCGGAGGCCATCGACCTTGGGCAACCCGCCGGCCAGGCAAAACGCCGTCCTCCCCAACTGGGCTCGGGTTCGGGCTGGGCTGTGCCCAGGGCCTCTTCACTCCAACTCCCCGGCGCACACCGGGGATACCTTGAAGTTTAGAAACGGGCGACCTGGAATGATTGCCTAAAGCTACAGACTTTTGGCCTGATTCTCCGGGTTGCCGGTCACCCCCGCCCGGACCGGCCCCGGACCTTGAAGGCCAGGAACAGGGCGACGCCCGTCAGGACCAGGGACACCCCGAACGCCCCCGGCAGCGCCAGGCGCTGGCCGTCCAGCACGGCGCCCAGGACCGTCTCGAACAGGTACACCTGGACCAGCACGATGAGCAGGATCACGGCCATGGCCGCGCCGGTGAGCTGGGACTTGCCGGGGGCGCTCATGACTGGGCTCCTTCCTGGGCGATGCCGGGCTTGGGCAGGTCGCCCCGGATCCAGACCCAGCCGTCCGGGTCGATCTCCAGGTCCAGCCGGGACAGGGGACGGGTGGGGGGGCCCTGGATGGGGAAGCCCTGCTCCACCTCGAAGGCGCCGTTGTGGCAGGGGCACTCCAGCGTGCGCCCGTCCCAGCGCACGGCGCAGCCCAGGTGGGTGCAGGTCTGACGGTAGGCGCGCCACTCGCCCCGGGAGGTGTGGATGAGGATGCAGCGGTCCCGGTCGTCCCGGTAGGTGAACAGGAAGCTGTTGCCGGGGGCCAGGTCCGCGACCCGGCAGACCTTCAGGACCTCGGGCCTGGCTCCCGGGGCGGCGGGGGCGCCTTCCAGGGGCCGCCGGCGGGCCCAGAGCCAGCCGATGCCCACCGTGAAGCCGGCCGAGACCACCGCCAGGAACCGCGCGAATTCCCGCCGGGACAGGCGGCCTTCATCGGCCAGGTCGACGGGGAACAGGTCCTTCCATCCGGGCATCAGAGCGCTCCCTCGCACAGCAGGCTGGCATCCAGGTTCAGGGGGATCTCCGGGTCCGGGACCATGATGGCGTTGCGGGTCTTCACCGTGAGGGCGCCGATCCGGAACTCCCGCAGGGGCTGGCTGGCGCGCAGGGACGCCACCTCGTGGCGGGGGGCGAACAGCAGGGCCTGGCTGGGGCAGACGGTGGCGCACATGGGGCGGCGGCCGGTGGAGGTGCGGTCGTAGCACAGGTCGCACTTGAGCATCTGCTCCAGGCCCGGGAGCACCACGGGCACCCCGAACGGGCAGGACAGCTCGCAGTTCTGGCAGGCCACGCAGCGGGGCTTCTGGCTGGCGTGCACCACCCCGTCCTCGGAGCGCTTGATGGCGTCCGCCGGGCAGGACATGGCGCAGATGGGGTCCTCGCAGTGCATGCAGACGGTGGGGCCGGTCTGGGTGGAGACGGACCGGTCCAGCTCGTCCAGGTGGATCATGGAGTGGCCCCGGTGGGTGCCGCACTCGGCGCAGGACGCCACGCAGCTTTGGCAGCCGATGCAGCGCTGTGGGTCGATGAAAAAGCCATACTCCGCGCTCACCATCAGAACACCTGCCCGGGGATGTCGCCCTGGAGGCTGGAGGCTTCCCGGGCCATGCGGCGCAGCTCCAGCAGCTCGGCCGGGAACCGGTCCGGGGTGGTCCGGCGCAGGCGGCAGGCGCTCACCTTGAATTCGGGGATCCGGCTCACCGGGTCCAGGTGGCGGGCGGTGAGGCGGTTGGCGGAGAGGGGACCGGGCCAATGGTAGGGGATGAACACCGTGTCGGGCCGTATGGTGGCCACCAGCTTGGCCGGCAGCACCAGGCTGCCCCGCCGGGTGGCGACCTCCACCGCATCCCCGTCCGCCAGGCCGTACCGCGCGGCCAGGCGCGGGTGGATCTCCAGGTAGGGATGGGGGCACTGCTCCACCAGGAAGCCGATGCGCCGGGTCTGGGTGCCGGACAGGTAGTGGAACACCACCCGCCCGGTGGTGAGCCACACCGGGTAGTCCGCGTCCACCACCTCCATGGGCGGACGCCAGGGGGTGGGGATGAAGCGGGCCCGGCCGTCGGGGTGGAAGAACCGGCCGCCTTCGAACAGCCGGGGGGTGCCCGGGTGGTCCTCGCTGGGGCAGGGCCAGAAGATGCCGTGCTCGGCCTCGATGCGCTCGTAGGTGATGCCGGCGTAGTCGGCGGTGCCGCCCTTGGAGGCCCGGCGCAGCTCGTCGAAGATGGCCCGGGGCGAGGTGAAATGGTCGAAGTACTGGCCGCGCCCCAGGCGGTGGGCCAGCTCCACCATGATCTGCCAGTCCGGGCGGGCGTCACCGGGGGGGTCCACGGCCTTGTTGATCTTGATGACGCGGCCTTCGGTGCTGGTGGAAGTGCCCTCGTCCTCCTCGTGCAGGGCCGAGGGCAGCACGAGGTCCGCGTGCTGGGCCGTCTCCGACAGGAAGAAGTCCAGGCAGACGAAGAACTCCAGCCGCTCCAGGGCCTCCCGGGTGAAGCCCGCGTCGGGCAGGCTCACCAGGGGGTTGAAGCACAGGCACAGCAGGCCCTTAATCTCGCCCGCGTGGATGGCGTTCATGATCTCCTGGGCGGTGAGGCCCTTGCCCGGCAGCTCGGCGTCGGTGCAGCCCCATACCTGGCAGATGTACCGGCGGTGCTCCGGGTTCTCGATGTCCCGGTTGCCGGGGAGCTGGTCGCACTTGTGCCCGTGCTCGCGCCCGCCCTGGCCGTTGCCCTGGCCGGTGATGGTGGCGTAGCCGCAGTAGGGCCGGCCGATGCGCCCGGTGGCCAGGACCAGGTTGATGCAGGAGTTGACGTTCTCCACCCCCTTGGACTGGTGCTCGATGCCCCGGGCGTGCAGCAGGAAGCTGGTGCGGGCCTCGCCCCACAGGCGGGCGGCCTTCTCGATGGCGGGGGCGGGGAGGCCGGTGACGGCGCTGGTCCATTCGGGGGTGCACGGGCGCACCGCCTCCAGGGCCGCTTCGAAGCCGTTGGTGTGCTCCCGGATGAAGTCCCGGTCCAGGAGGTTCCAGCGCTCGAGCAGGTGCAGGATCCCGTTGGTGAGGGCGGAATCGGTGCCGGGCTTCAGGGGCAGGGCCAGGTCCGCGGTGCGGGCCAGGGGGGTGATGCGGGGGTCCACCACGATGAGCCTGGCGCCCCGGTCCCGGGCGCGCCAGATGTAGTCGGTGGTGATGGGCGCGCACTCGGCCACGTTGGCTCCGGACACCCAGATCACTTCGGCCCGTTCCAGGTCCGCCCAGGCGTTGGCGGCCCGGTCCACGCCGAAGGCCTTCTTGTTGCCCGCGCCGGCGCTGACCATGCACAGCCGGCCGTTGTAGTCCAGGTTGCGGGTGCCCACGCCCAGCCGGGCGAACTTGCCCGCCAGGTAGCTCTTCTCGTTGGTGAGGCTCACTCCGGACAGGACGGCGAAGGCGTCCTTGCCGTAGGCCTCCTGGATCCGCCGGATCCCGGCGACGGCATGCTCCATGGCCTGCTCCCAGGGGATGGGCGCGAAGCCCTGGCCGGTCCGGCGCAGTGCGTGGAGCAGCCGGTCCGGGTGGCTGCCCTGCAGGTAGCGCTTGACGCCCTTGGGGCAGAGCTTGCCCTGGTTGAAGGGGAACTCCTCCCAGGGTTCGAAGCCCGCCACGGCGTTGTCCCGGACCTTGAGCTTGATGCCGCACTGCTGGCCGCAGAAGCAGCAGTGGGTGTGCACCAGCCGCTCCGGCTGGTCCGGGGCGTTCCAGCCGCCGGGAGGGGCGAGGTTCAGGTGGGGGCCGAACTGGGCCGCCAGGCGATCGGAAGGTTGGGGCAGGGCGGCCATGGCTTCAACGCTCCAGGCTGATGGGGTCGGACAGGGGTTCCACCGGCAGGGGCACGTCGGCGAAGGGGTCGAAGGCGCCGTGGAGCCGCCGGCTCTGGGTCTTCATGACCAGCCGCCTCTTGCAGCGCGGGCACAGGTCCAGGTGGTGCAGGCCGTTGGGATGCCGGGCGCCGTCCAGGCCCAGCTCCTCCCAGAGCCGGCCCAGGTCGGCACGCTGGTTGTGGCGGATGAAGGGTGTCCCGCAGACGCCGCAGGGGAGCAGGGGCCGGGCATCGCCTTCGGCCTTGTACAGGGCCACCCCGGCCTGGGCGGGACGCTGCACGATGTGGAACAGCTTGCCGAACGGCAGGAACAGCAGCAGGACGATGACGGTGATTTCGTGGATGTAGGCGAGGGTGCCGAAATTGCGACCCTGCAGCCAGGTCTCCGAGGCGGTGAGCAGGATCCCGGTGGCCGCCACCGCGATGAGCATCAGGAGGGGCAGGATGTCCAGGTCGAAGCGTTGGGTGGCGCGGTCCCCTTCGTCCTGGGAGCGGCGCAGGAAGGCCAGGGCGCAGCCCGCCAGCACCAGGACGGCGGCGATGTCCAGGATATGGAACACCAGCCAGGCGCGCAGGGAGTGCAGGGGGAAGGTGCCGGCGGGGAAACCGAACATCCAGGCCTGGTAGCGGTCCGCGTCCGGGCCGGCGCTGGTGAACCGGGCCCAGCCGAACACCAGCGGGAAGGTCACCGCGAAGGCCAGCAGGCAGCCCCAGGCCAGGCAGGCATGGGCGCCCCAGCGCCGCGCCGAGCGCTTGCCGATGAAGCGCTGCAGGACCATCTGGTCCAGGAGCAGCAGGGGCAGGCGGGCCACGGCCAGCCAGCGGCGGGGCCGGCACAGGGCGCGCACGGTCCAGCGCCAGTAC
>CAWFOJ010000010.1:0-6468 GCA_963816585.1 uncultured Holophagaceae bacterium
GGGCTGGTTCGTATATACGGGGCTCTCCTTCTTCCGCCAGCTGCCCGCGGGGGTGCCCGGCGCCTACCGTTTGTTCGCCAACCTGTTGGCGCTGGGCGGGCGGGATGGCATCATGCCAGCAAGTGCCCGCACCAGGGAACCTTCCCGGCGGGCCCCGGCCTCCCCGGCCGTGACCCCCTGAACTTTCCCCTGGATTCGACTCGATGGGCATCTGGAAACGGTCGTTGTGGTTCCTGGCCGGCTGCGCCGCCATTGCCGCCGGCGCGCTCATGACCGACACCCTGCCTTCCAGGACCCCGGCCGTGTGGTGGATCCATCCCCGCTCGGGCGCCCCCGGCACCCTGGTGCACATCGTCGGCAGCGGCCTCGGCGAAGCCACCCTGGTGACCTTCGGCGGCCAGCGGGCCGAGTTCACCCTGGCCGGGCCCCGGGTGATCAAGGCCAAGGTTCCCGCCGGGGCCGCCACCGGGCCCATCACGGTCACCACCCCCCAGGGCACCGTCGCCTCCCCGCTGGCGTTCCCGGTGCAGATGTGATTCAGGCCTGGACGCCCAGCGCATGGCCTTCCTGGGGAAAAACCATCCGCACGGCCGCCGGGCCGGCCACCGAGGAAGAGCAGAAGCCCGAAGATCCCAGGGGCGCTCAGCGGTAGGCCGGGATCCCGGTCACCTGCTGGCCCACCATCAGCACCTGCAGGTCATGGGTCCCCTCGTAGGTGTACACGCTCTCCAGGTTGGCCATGTGGCGCATGACCGGGTACTCGTCCAGGATGCCGTTGGCCCCCAGGATGGTCCGGGCCTTGCGGCCGATCTCCAGGGCCGCGTTCACGTTGTTCATCTTGGTCATGGACACCTGGGCAGGGGTCATCACCCCGCGTTCCTTCAGCCCCGCCAGCTGCAGGGCCAGCAGCTGGCCCTTGGTGAGCTCGGTGACCATCCAGGCCAGCTTCTCCTGCTGCAGCTGGAAGGAGGCGATGGGGCGGTCGAACTGGATCCGGCTCAGGGCGTAGTCCAGGGCGCACTGGTAGCAGGCGTCGGCGGCCCCCAGCACGCCCCAGGCGATGCCGTAGCGGGCCTGGGTGAGGCAGGAAAGGGGGGCCTTCAGGCCCCGGGCCCCGGGCAGCATGGATTCGGCCTCGTCCACCTCCACGTCCTCCAGCACCAGCTCGGAGGTCACCGAGGCCCGCAGGCTCCACTTGCCGTGCATCTCCGGGGCCCGGAAGCCCGGCGTGCCCTTTTCCACCAGGAAGCCCCGGATGCCCTCGGAGGTCTGGGCCCACACCACCGCCACGTCCGCCAGGGTGCCGCTGGTGATCCACATCTTGGTGCCGTTGATCCGCCATTTCCCCGGCCCGGTGCGCTCGGCCTTGGTGAGCATGCCGCCGGGGTTGGAGCCGAAGTCCGGCTCGGTGAGGCCGAAGCAGCCCACCTTGGCGCCGGCGGCCAGCTGGGGCAGCCACTTGTCCTTCTGGGCCTCGCTGCCGTAGGTGAAGATGGGCCACATGACCAGGGCGCCCTGAACGGAGGCGAACGAGCGCAGGCCCGAGTCCCCGCGCTCCAGCTCATACATCAGCCAGCCGTAGGAAGTGCTGGACAGCCCGGCGCAGCCGTAGCGCTCGGGCAGGGTCGGGCCGTAGAAGCCCAGCTCGCCCATCTTGGGGATCAGGTGGGCCGGGAAGCTCTGGGCCTGGGCGTGGGCCTCGATCACCGGCAGCACTTCCTTGTTGACGAAGTCCCGGGCGGTCTTGCGCACCATCCGGGCCTCTTCGGAAAGCAGCTCCTCGATGGCCATGTAGTCCGTGAAGGTGGTGGTGTTCGCCTGATTGCCGCTCATGGGGGAGTCCTCAAGCCTGCCCTGATGCTATCATTCGTTGCCCGTTGGCCGTAGAGTGGGAGCCCATGCAGAATCCGATCCGACGCATCGCCATCAGCACCGGCGGGGGAGACGCCCCGGGGCTGAACGCCGTCATCCGCGCCGTGGTGCTGGCCGCCATGGACCGGGGCTGGGAAAGCTACGGCATCCGGGAAGGGTTCAACGGCATCTTCTTCCCGGAGCGCTACGAGGACGGCGGCGTGGTCCGCCTCACCCGGGACCGGGTGCGGGGCATCACCCACCTGGGCGGCACCATCCTGGGCACCACCAACCGGGGCAATCCCCTGTGCTTCCCCCTGCGCATGCCCGACGGCACCGTGCGGGAGGTGGACCGCACCGACGAGATCCTGGAATTCTTCGCCAGGCGGGAACTGGACGCCCTGGTCTCGGTGGGCGGCGACGGCTCCCTGACCATCGCCAACGCCCTGGCGCAGAAGGGGCTGCGGGTGGTGGGGGTGCCCAAGACCATCGACAACGACCTGGACAAGACCTTCACCACGTTCGGCTTCGACACCGCCGTGGCGTTCGCCACCGAGTGCCTGGACCGCCTGCACAGCACCGCCGAGAGCCACCAGCGGGTGATGGTGGTGGAGGTGATGGGCCGCTACGCCGGCTGGATCGCCCTGCACGCGGGCATCGCCGGGGGCGCCCACGCCATCCTCATCCCCGAGATCCCCTTCGACCTGGACAAGGTGGCCGCCAAGGTCCGGGAGCGGGACCGCCGGGGACGCATGTACACCCTGGTGATGGTGGCCGAGGGGGCCCAGCCCCGGAACGGCCAGCGCGTCGTCCTGGAGGCCGCCGACCTGGGCCACCAGGAGCGCCTGGGGGGCATGGGCGAGATGGTGTGCAAAGGCACTGGAGGCCCGCACCGGCAAGCAGTCCCGGGTGGTGGTGCTGGGCCACCTCCTGCGCGGGGGCAGCCCCACCACCTTCGACCGCCTGGCGGCCCTGCGCTTCGGCGCCGCCGCCGTGCGGGCCCTGGAGGCCGGCCAGAGCGGCATCATGGTGGCCCTGGCGGCAACCGGGGTGAACTACGTGCCCCTGGAGGACGTGGCCGGGCGCATGCGCTGCGTGCCCCTGGACGGGGACACCCTCCAGACCGCCCGGGACCTGGGCATCTGCCTGGGGGACTGATACCCCGGTTGGGGGGGCCGGGCCGGTCGCCCGGAGCCCCGTCAGACGCTGACCGTGTCCGCCGCCTTCTGGAACTCCAGGATCTGGTTGAAGTTCATGTACCGGTACACGTCCTTGGCCTTGGCCGCCACGACCGCGACCTGCTCCTGGTACTCCTGCGGGGTGGGGATGCGCCCCAGCAGGGCGCACACGGCGGCCAGTTCCGCCGAGCCCAGGTAGACCCGGGTGTCGATGCCCAGGCGGTTGGGAAAATTGCGGGTGGACGTGGACATGGCCGTGGAGCCCTTGCGGATCTGGGCCTGGTTGCCCATGCACAGGGAGCAGCCGGGGATCTCCAGGCGGGCGCCGGCCCGGCCCAGGATGCCGTAGTAGCCCTCTTCCCGCAGGATCATCTCGTCCATCCTGGTGGGCGGGGCGATCCACAGGCGGGTGTTCAGGTCCGAGCGCCCTTCCAGCACCCGCCCGGCGGCCCGGAAGTGGCCGATGTTGGTCATGCAGGAGCCGATGAAGACCTCGTCGATGGTGTCCCCGGCCACCTGGGACAGCAGCTTCACGTCATCCGGGTCGTTGGGGCAGGCGACGATGGGCTCGGTGATCTGCGCCAGGTCGATCTCCAGCACCGCCGCGTAGTCCGCGTCCGGATCCGGGCGCAGCAGGCGGGGGTCGTCGAGCCAGTCCTGCATGGCCCGCACCCGCCGGGCCAGGGTGTCCCGGTCCTCGTAGCCGTTGGCGATCATCCACTTCATCAGGGTGATGTTGGAGTTCAGGTACTCGGCGATGGGTTCCCGGTCCAGGAGCACCGTGCAGCCGGCGGCGGAACGCTCGGCGGAGGCGTCGGTGAGCTCGAACGCCTGCTCCACCTTCAGGCGGGGCAGCCCCTCGATCTCCAGGATGCGGCCGTTGAAGACGTTCTTCTTGCCCTTCTTCTCCACGGTCAGCAGGCCGGCCTTGATGGCGTAGTAGGGGATGGCGTTGACCAGGTCGCGCAGGGTGATGTTCGGGCGCAGCTCGCCTTTGCAGCGCACCAGCACCGATTCGGGCATGTCCAGGGGCATGACCCCGGTGGCGGCGGCGAAGGCCACCAGCCCCGAGCCCGCCGGGAAGGACAGGCCGGTGGGGAAGCGGGTGTGGGAGTCGCCTCCGGTGCCCACCGTGTCCGGCAGCAGGAAGCGGTTCAGCCAGCTGTGGATCACCCCGTCGCCGGGCCGCAGGGACACCCCGTGGCGGTGGGTGATGAAGGGGGGCAGGGTGTGGTGCGCCTGGATGTCCACCGGCTTGGGATAGGCGGCGGTGTGGCAGAACGACTGCATCACCAGGTCCGCGGAGAAGGCCAGGCAGGCCAGGTCCTTGAGTTCGTCCCGGGTCATGGGGCCGGTGGTGTCCTGGCTGCCCACGGTGGTCATGCGCGGCTCGCAGTAGGCCCCCGGGCGCACCCCCCGGCCTTCGGGCAGGCCGCAGGCGCGGCCGACGATCTTCTGGGCCAGGGTGAAGCCCTTGCCGGTCTCGGGGGGCACGGCGTTGGGGCGGAACACCGTGGATTCGGGCAGGCCCAGGGCCTGGCGGGCCCTGGCGGTGAGGCCCCGGCCGATGATCAGGGGGATCCGCCCCCCGGCCCGCACCTCGTCGAACAGCACCTCGGACTTCACCTTGAAGGTGGCCACGGTCGCGCCGCCCTTGAGCAGCTTGCCCTCGTAGGGGAACAGTTCCACCACGTCCCCGGTCTCCAGGCGGGACACGTCCAGCTCCACCGGCAGGGCGCCCGCGTCCTCCATGGTGTTGTAGAAGATGGGGGCGATCTTGCCGCCCAGGCAGACGCCGCCGAAGCGCTTGTTGGGCACGAACGGGATGTCCTCCCCGGTCCACCACAGCACCGAATTGGTGGCGGACTTGCGGCTGGAGCCGGTGCCCACCACGTCGCCCACGTAGGCCACCGGGTGGCCCAGGGCCCTGAGCCGCTCCAGCTGCTTGAGGGGGCCCAGCCGGCCGGGCTCGTCCGGCTCGATGCCCGGGCGGGGGTTCTTGAGCATGGCCAGGGCGTGCAGGGGGATGTCCGGGCGGCTCCAGGCGTCCGGGGCCGGGGACAGGTCGTCGGTGTTGGTCTCCCCGGACACCTTGAACACGGTCACCGTGAGGCGTTCGGGCACCGCCGGGCGGGAGGTGAACCACTCCGCCTCGGCCCAGGAGCGCAGCACCGCCTTGGCCTGGAGGTTGCCCTGGGCGGCCTTGGCCTTCACCTCGGCGAAGGCGTCGAACACCAGCAGGGTCTTCTTGAGGCCCTCGGCGGCCACCTGGCGCCACCACCGGGTCGTCCAGAAGGGTGATGAGCGGCTTGACGTTGAACCCGCCCAGCATGGTCCCCAGCAGCCTGGCGGCATGGGTCCGGTCCACCAGGGGCGAGGTCACCTCGCCCAGGGCCAGGCGGGCCAGGAACTCCGCCTTCACCTGGGCCGCCTCGTCCACCCCGGCGGGCACCCGGTAGGTGAGCAGGTCCACCAGGGCCTTCCCCTCCCCGGGCGGGGGCACCATGAGCAGGTCCGTGAGGGCCCGGGTCTGGTCGGTGGTGAGGGGCAGGGGAGGGATCCCCAGGGCGGCGCGTTCGGCGGTTTGCTGGCGGTAGGCGGCGAGCATGGTTCCCTCCCGGGCGTTTGGAAGAGATCAACGATTATGGCAGAAAGCATCTAGGCGCTGAGGCGGCCCTTGCGGAATCCGGGTCTGGGGTTTAGACTCCGATGAAATCTCTTCATCCATTGCAGAGATTTCATGGATGGCCATGGACCGCCCCACCTACCTCCTCCAGATCCGCAACCAGTTCAAAGTGCACCCGGTGGTGGGCATCCTGGGGCCCAGGCAGTGCGGGAAGACCACCCTTGCCAGACAGTTCGAAGCCTCCAAGGCGGCGGGTACCCGGGTCGAACGGTTCGATCTCGAAGACCCCGCCCACCTGGCCCGCCTGGAGAACCCGAAACTGGCCCTGGAGGGGTTGTCCGGACTGGTCATCATTGACGAGATCCAGCGCCGGCCGGACCTCTTCCCGGTGCTCCGGGTCCTGGCGGACCGGCCGGCAAGCAAAACCCGATTCCTGATCCTGGGCAGCGCCTCCAGGGACCTGATCCGCCAGGGGGCCGAATCCCTGGCCGGGCGGTTCGGATGCATCGAACTTCCGCCCTTCTCCCTCCAGGAGGTGGACGACTGGCGCCGCCTTTGGTACCGGGGCGGCTTCCCGCGCGCCTACCTGGCCCGCACGGAGCAAGACAGCGGCTCCTGGCTTAAGTCCTACATTTCAACCTTCCTGGAACGGGACATCCCGGCCCTGGGCATCCATATCGCCGCCGACCATCCGCCGGTCTGGATGATGCTCGCCCATTACCACGGCCAGTTGTTCAATGCCTCGGAACTGGGCCGGGCCCTTCGGCATCAGCGACACCACCGCCCGCCGCTACCTGGACCTGCTTGCCGGCA
>CAWFOJ010000011.1:0-15072 GCA_963816585.1 uncultured Holophagaceae bacterium
GGTGGATGTCACGACCGTCGCGCCGCTGGTGGAAGACACCAAGACCGAATTGTCGCAAGTCGTGAATAACCAGCAGATTCAGGAATTGCCGATCGAGAGACGGCGCGTGGACACGTTGTCCTGCTGACGCCGGGTGTGAGCAACGACGGCAACTACGGCCTGCTCACTTTCCGCGGCGTCGCGGGCCAGAACGCGTTTCTGGTGGACGGCACCGATACCACCGAGCAGTTCTACAGACGGAGATTAGACCACACGCGCATCAACTCGCAGATTTCGCAGGATGCGGTGCAGGAGTTCCAGGTGGTGTCCTCGAACTACTCGGCCGGTACGGGCGGCGCCATGGGCGGCGTGGTGGACGCCGTCACCAGAGACCGTTGGCAACCAGACCCACGGCACCGGATTCTGGTTTTACCGCAGCACGGGGTTCAACGCGCGCGTCCCCGCCGCCGCCGCCGATGCTGATGACCCCTTCCTCCTCCAGCTGCCGGACGATCTCCACGATCTCGTGCTGGGCCTTTTCCACGTCCTTGAGCTTCACCGGCCCCATGAATTCCATTTCTTCCTTCATGAGTTCCACCGCCCGGGAGGACATGTTGCGGAAGAACTGGCTGCGCAGCTCCTCGCTGGTCCCCTTCAAGGCGGTGGTGAGGGATTTCTTGTCCACCCGCTTGAGGATCTCGGCGATGCCCAGGTCGTCGATGAGCAGGATGTCGTCGAACACGAACATCAGGTCCCGGATGCTGGCGGCCAGCTGGGGGTTCTCGTTCTCGATCTTCTCCAGGACCACCCGCCCGGTGGTGCGGTCCATGCGGTTGAACAGCTCCGCCACCGCCCGCACGCCGCCGTACGCCTCGGTGGCGAAGGATCCCAGGGCCTCCAGCTTCTGCTCCAGGATCAGGGAGATCCGCCGCACCACCTCGGGGCTGATCTCCTGCAGGTTGGCCATGCGCATGACCACGTCCGCCCGCAGGGCCTCGGGCAGGCTGGAGATGAGGTCGCCGGCCTGGGAGGCGTTCAGGTGGGCCAGGATCAGGGCGATGGTCTGGGGGTGCTCGTTCTGGATGAACTTGCTGAGCTGCTGGGGGTTGGCCCGCTCGATGCTGGAGAATCCGGCGGAGGATTCCAGGGCCTTGGTGAGGCGGTCGATGATCTTGCGGGCCGCCTCGGGCCCCACGGATTTGATGAGCAATTTCTTCGCGTACTCGATGCCGCCCTGGGCGATGTAGGTCTTGGCCAGGGTCATGGTGTGGAATTCCTCCAGCACCTCGTCGGCGGTTTCGGGCTGCACGTGCTTGGTGAGGGCGATCTCCTTGGATATGTTCTGGATCTCGTCCTCTTCCAGGAACTTGAAGATGTTGGCGGCGGTCTCGTCGCCCAGGGAGACCATGAGCACCGCGGCTTTCTGGGACCCGGTCAGCTTGGCCATGTCACCTCCCGTCCTCGATCAGCCAAGACCGGACCAGGGAGGCGATGGTCTCCGCGTCGCTGACGGTGCTTTCCTGGATGCGCTTCTTGATCAGGGTCCGGCGCTGGGCCTCCGGGGCGCCGGAAGCGCCCTCGGCGTTCAGCTCCGCCTCGATCTCCGCCTGGATTTCGCCCATGGACTTCACGGGGGTGAACTTGCGGGGAGCCGGGGGCTCGCCCGCCGCGCCCCCCTCGCCGACCCGCACCCGCAGGGGCGTCGGGCGGTTCAGGGCGGAGGAGAGGCGTTTGAGCAAGGGCAGCACGATCAGGAAGAAGAAGACCAACCCAAGGATGAAGTACATGACCGGCCGCGCAAGCTGCTGGGCCCAGTTCACCTTTTCTTGCCAAGCGGCTTCCTTCTCCTCCTTGGGGTTGGCGAGGGCCGCGAAGGCCATGTTCTCGACCGTCAGGTCATCCCCGCGCTTGGCCTGGAAACCCACCGCCGCCGCCACCTGGTCCCGGAGCTTCTTGAGCTCATCGGGGGTCCGGGCCACCAGCTTCTCCACGGGGTCCCCCTTGGCGTCCTTGTCCCACTGGCTGGCGTTGTCCACGATCACCGCGATGGACATGCGCTTCACGGTCCCGGGGGCCTGCTCCACCGAGCGCAGGGTCTTGGAGATTTCGTAGTGGGTATCGGTTTCCTCGTGGTCCTTGACGCCGTTGGACGGCCCAGTGGAGGCGGAGGCGGCCGGGGCCACGTTGGAGGCGGTGCCTGGCACGCCGCCGCCGCTTTCCACCTTTACCTCATGGTCCTTGATCACCTTGGTTTCCCGCTCCACCTGGCCCTGGGGGTCGTAGGACTCCTGGCTGGTCTTCACCGTGTCGAAATCCATGTCCACGTGGGCGGTGGCGCGCACCTTGCCAAGGCCCACCACCGGCTCCAGCAGCTCGGTCACCCGCTGCACCAGGTGGTCCTCCTCATCGCGCTGGAGCTTCCTCTGGGTATCGGAGGCCCCGGTCATGAGATCGGTGCCGGTGCGGGACAGGATCCGGCTGAACTGGTCCACCACCACCACGTGTTCGGGCTTGAGGCCCTCCACGCTGGCGGCCACCAGGTTGACGATGGCCTGGGTGTTCTCCTCCGGCAGGATCCTGGAGCCCTTGAGCTTGAGCAGCACCGAGGCCTTGGCGTCCTCCTTCTCGGTGGCGAAGGGGCTGTCATTGGTGGGAGAGATGTGCACCGTGGCCTGGCTCACCTGCTGGATGGACATGATGGTCTTGGCCAGCTCGGCCTCCATGGCCCGCCGGTAGATCACCTTCTGGGTGAAGTCGGTGGTGGTGAGGCCGGGCTCCTCCAGCTTCTCGAAGCCGATGCCCTCGCCCTGGGGCAGCCCCTCCCCGGCGAAACGCAGGCGCAGTTCCCCCACCCGGCTCTCGGGCACCGAAATGGTCCGCTGATCGCGGCTGAGGTCATATTTGATGTCGGACTTCTTCAGGTCCTCCACGATGCGGTTGGCGTCCGTGGGCGGCAGGTTGGTGAACAGCACCCCCATGGACTCCTGGCTCGCCCATATGCCGAAGCCCACCAGCAGCAGGAGGACGGTCAGGGTGATGGCCGCCACCACGCCCTTCTGGGTGGCGCTCATCTCGTTGAGGGTCTGTTGGAGCTGGGATGCGAAGCTGCTCTCGTCGGCCATGGGTTCCTTTCACCGGCCGACCGCCTGGGCGCTACATCTGCATCTGCATCACCGCGCGGTAGGCATCGACCAGCTTCGATCGGACGGCCATCATCATCTGGAAACTGACATCGGCTTTCTGGACCGCCAGGATCGCCGTGTGCATGTCAGTCGCATTCCCACTCATCAAGTTCCGTACCTCTTGCTCGGAGGCGCTCTGGGCCGCGTCCACCTCCTGGAGGGCCTGCTGCAGGAGTTCGCCGAAGCCGGGGCCTCCGGAGCCGCCCTGGTCGGCGGAAGCCGCCTGTGGCGCGGTACCGGACGTGGAAGCCGGGGCCGGGAGCGGGTTGAGGTTCAGGGGGTCCATGGCGGGAAACCTTGGTGAAGTCACTATAAGGGTGCGCCAAAGGGGCAAGGGGGGCCAGTCAGATTTCCGTCACTGGGCGGATTTGGCCCACCGGCGGAGACCTACTGGACCCGGAGCAAATCCTGGGCCGATAATTCCATGGCCCGCACGGCCCGGACCACCGCCACGTTCGCCTCGAACCCGCGCCCGGCCTCGGTGAGATTCACCATCTCCTCCAAGGGGTTCACGTTGGGGTACTGGACCACGCCGTTGGCGTCCGCGTCCGGATGGCTGGGATCGTATTTTGTAATAAAAGGTTCATTTGAAGTTTGAATTCCGGCCACCTTGACCCCGGTGACCGGCATCCCGTCCTGGAGGGCGCCCAGGAGCTGCGTCTGGAACACCGGCTCCTTGCGCCGGTAGGGGCCCCCCTCCGGAGTGCGGGTAGTTTCGGAATTGGCGATGTTGGAGGCGGCCAGTTGGACGCGCAGACGCTCAGCGAACATGCCCGAGGCGGCGATGTCCTTGATGGCGTCGAAGGAGGTGGCCATCACTTGGCTCCGTCACGAATGGCGCCCAGCACCCGGCGCAGTTCCAGCTGGGCGAAGTTGGAACTCAACTGATAGATGTTCTGGGTCTTGGCCAGGAGCATGGTCTGCTGGTCCAGGTTCACGTCGTTCAGGTCGTTGCGCTCGAAGGCCGGGTCCGTGGCGGTGCTCCCGGGGGATGAGGCGGGGCGGCTGGGAGGGAAATAGCTGGGGAGGGACCCGGCACCGGGTGATAATTGCCTATCCATAGCCTCCATTTCCTTCTTGAAGGCGTCTTCGAAGGAGAGATCCTGGGCCTGGTAGCCGGGCGTGTCGATGTTGGCCAGGTTGCCGGCGATGAGGGTCATGCGCCGGGTGGCCAAGGACATGCTGCGGTCCATCATCTGGAGCATCGGGTTGCTGGAAACAAGGTCGAACATGGCGGCACCTGAGGAGGAAGCCCGGGGCGGACACCTGCCGGAGGGGGTTCTGCATGGTTCGTGCCGGGATCCGCACAAGGTTGCTACCCAAGCGCCGGGGCCTTGCTAAACTGCACCCATACCCATAAGGATCCAGCATGATTCTCACTGTCCGGCAGGAACGAGGCGTCACCATCATCAGCCCCGAGGGCAAGATCACCCTGGGCGATGGGGACCAGGAACTGGGCGAGGCCGTGCGCGGGCTGCTGGACCAGGGGCACCGCAAGCTCATCATCAATTTCGGCAAAGTCAGCTACCTGGATTCCTCGGGGGTGGGCGAGCTGGTGGGCTGCTACACCTCCATCAAGAACCGGGGCGGCGAGATGCGGGTCTGCGGGATGAACAGCCGCATCTACAACCTCATCACCATGACCAGCCTGCATTCGGTGTTCGACGTCAAGGATACGGAAGAAGAATCCCTCGCCGGCTTCTGAACCGGCCCCCCATGGCCCGCGCCCTGTTGCCCCACCTGCTCCTGGCGGCCCCCCTGGTGTGGCAGGCCCCGAGCCTGGCCGCCGGGGACCAGGTGCTGGCGGGCCTGGAGATCCTGGGTGGCAGCAGCGACGACGCGGATTTCACCCGGGCGGCGGCGGCCCTGGAGACCGGCGCGCCGGTCACCCAGCCGGAGTTCCAGGCGGCCCTTGAGGCGGTGCGCCTCACCGACCGGTACCGGTCCGTGACCGGGGAGCTGGTCCCGGGCCCGGACGGGGTGCGGGCCCGGATCCGCCAGGATCCCTGGCCCCCGCTGAAGCGCCTGGAGTGGCGGGGGGACGCCGGGCACAAGGACATCCGCCGGTGGGTCCGGGGCCTGCGCCCGGGCATGCGCCCGGGGGACCGGCGCCTGGCGGCCTGGAGCGCGGATCTGCGCATGCGGCTCGTGGAATCGGGCTACCCGGAAGCGCAGGTGGCCTGGAGCCGGAGCGACGGGGACCGGACCTTGGCCGTCACCGTGACGGCCGGCCCCCCCTCCCTGGTGCGCCAGGTGGACCTGGCCGGGGACCCGGCGCCGTACACCCGGGAGGAACTGCTGAAAACCTCGGGGCTCAGGCCCGGCCAAACCCTCTGGAGCCAGCGCACCCAGCTGGACGCGGTGCGCGGCCTGCGCGCCTTGTTCCGCTCCCACCACCGTTATGAAGCCCAGGTGGACCTGCTCTGGGATGGGAAGGGCGCCGTGCGCCTCACGGTGGCGCCCGGTCCCCGGGTGAACCTGAATTACGAGGGGGACGACCCGGCCTTGCTGACCGACATGAAAGCGCTGGTGCCGCTGCCCCGGGTCGACCGCTACAGCCCGGAAGTGCTGGACGAGGGGGACCGGTCCCTGGTGCGCTACCTGCGCGGCAAAGGCTACCTGGACGCCCAGGTGGGACACCGGCGGGAGGTCACCGCCCACGCCGACACGCCGTACGAGGAAGTGACCGTCACCTACATCATCCAGAAGGGCCGGAGGACGCGCGTGCAGGATGTGCAGTTCGAAGGCAACGTCGCGGTGGGCGAGGCGGACCTGAAGGCGGCGGCCTCGGTGCGCCGGTCGTTCTGGCCGCCCTTCAACCTCCCTTCCGCCTCCCCGGACTACATGGACGCATTGGAAACCCGGGTCAAGGCGGTGTACCTGAGCCGGGGTTATACGGACGTCTCCCTGCGCCGGCAGCTGGCACGCCAGGACGGCAAGTCGGTGCTGGTCATGCGCGTCCGGGAAGGCCCCCAGCGCATGCTCCAATGGCTGCGACTGGAACTGCCGCCCCTGGGCATGGCGGATCCCTGGAGCGTGGGCGAATGCCTGCCGCTGGTCTTCTCGGAAGGCGTGGTGCGCACCGGCAGCGGCGCTTCGGTGCGCACCTACGTCAGCGACCGTCCAGCCCTGAAAGGGCTCAAGGGCGCGCTCACCCGCTCCGGGGAACCGGGCCCCGGCGCCCCCACGGTGTTCACCTTCACCCTGGACCGGCCCATTCCCCTGCTCAAGGCCGACCTCACCCGGGTCTACGCGGCCATCAGGCAGCAGCGCCTGCCCGCCCTGGGCATGGTGCGGCCGGTGGTGCGCATGAGCGTGGAGCCCGGGGACCCCGGCCACACCGGGGTGCGGGTGGAGGTGCCGCCCCAGCCCATGGAGCAGATCCGGCGCCTGGTGGTCACGGGCGCCGACAAGACCCGGGCCACGGCGGTGCTGCGGGAGGCCCCGCTGCACCCGGGCGACCCTCTGGATACGGACCAGCTGTCCCGGGCCCAGGCGCGCCTGGGGGTGCTGGGGGTGTTCCAGCGGGTCGACCTGGGCAGCCTGGCCCAGGAGCCGTCCCCGGAACAGTCCCGGGAGCAGTCCCGGGAGCAGTCCCGGGAACAGTCCCGGGAGCCGTCCCAGGAACAGCCCCAGGAGGGCGCCCCGCCGGCGCCGCCCGGTGGAGGGCCGCCCGCGGCCTGGAAGGAAGGGGATCTGCACCTGGACCTGGAAGAGCGGCCTCCGTATGTGGTGACCAACTCCTTCGGCTACGACAAGAGCCAGGGCTACCACGTGGGGGTGGGACTGCAGCAGCTGAACGTGGGGGGCATGGGCCGCACCGTGGACTACAACATCCGCGCCGGCAACGGCACCATCAACAACCCCACGCTGGCCAAGTGGTTCCCCACCGGCACCTACGACCGTTCGGTGGACTCCTTCTCCGTGGCCTACACGGACCCCTGGTTCGCCCCGGGGTGGCTCCATGGCCTGCTGCCGGACCGCACCCAGTCCCGCAGCGAGGCGGCCTACATCCAGGAGCGCCGGGACGTGTACGACCTGCACCGGCGCCGGGTCACCACCGCCCTGCAGTGGAGCGTCAATCCGCGGTTGACCTACTCCCTGGGCTACCGCTGGGAGCGCACGGACGTGGTATCGGCCGTCGAGGGCATCGACACCGACGCACTGGCGGTGATCGCCCGCTACCCGGTCCACGCCATCGTGTCGGCCCCCTTCGCCCAGGTGGCCCGGGACACCCGGGACAACTCCTTCGACCCCACCCGGGGCATGTACTCCATGGCCCGGGTCGAGTTCGCCAACCAGATCTTCCTCAGCAGCCCCAACGCCAGCTTCGTGAAAATGGAGGTGAAGAACCAGTGGACCTGGCCGGTCGGCAAGCTGGCCCAGGCGGGGGTGGTGGCGTTCGGGGTGCACCTGGGCGCCGTGCGGCCCACCAACGGCTACCAGACGAGCCTGCCCTTGTCGGAACGGTTCTTCGCCGGCGGCCCCTTCAGCTTCCGGGGCGTCGAGCCGGACGAACTCGGCATCCTGGTCGCGGTTCCCGACACCACCCAGCCCATCGGAACCAATGCCCAGGGCATCACCCAATACGCCCTCGTCCGCACCCCCGTGGGGGGCCAGGGCCTGGTGCTCACGAGCCTGGATAACCGCTTCCCCATACTGAGGAAGTCCTTGTGGGGAGAACTGTTCGTGGATTCAGGGCAGGTGTACCAGAGCCTGAAAGCCCTGCCCTACGAGGTGCGCCAGTCGCAGGCCGCGCCGGGGGACCCGGTCCCGGCGGCGCGGCCGCCCCTGCGCACGGCCCTGGGGCTGGGGCTGATCTTCAAGATCGGCATTCCTTTGAAGATCGAGTACGCCGCCGACGTGAAGCGCATCTGGGGCCAGCCGAGAACGCAGGATGACCGGAACAGCCAGCTCAAGTCGCTGCTCGTCTCGGCGGGGTTCCAATTCTAGCCGGCGGGCGGACGGCGGGGTAGAATAGGCGCCAGCCCTACACTGGACAGACACCCGTGCCTCTTCCTCTTTCCCTGCAGGATTCGGCGGCCATGCAACGGCAGGCCATGCAGTCCATGTTCGACTGCTTCGAGGGCCTGTGCGAAGGGACGGTGATCGTGGACCGGGACGCGCGTGTGGTATGGATCAACGACCGCTACGCGGCCCGCCTCAACGTGGACCCGGGACAGGCCATCGGCCAGGAGATCGAGGCCATCATCCCCAACAGCCTCATGCGCCAGGTGGTGGAGACCGGCAATCCGATCCTGCTGGACCTGCTGGAGACGGCCAACCAGACCTTCGTGGTCATGCGCATGCCCCTGCGCAACGAAGCGGGCGAGGTGGTGGGGGCGGTGGGGTTCGCCCTGTTCAGCCACTACGAGTCGCTCAAGCCGTTGTTCGAACGGTTCTCCGAACTGCAGACGGAATTGGCCAAGGCCCAGAAGAAGCTGGCGGAGGCCCGGCGCACCCGGTACACCTTCTCCTCCTTCATCGGCAACAGCCCGGCCATCCTGGAAGTGAAGCGCCTGGGCCGCCGCGCGGCCCTGCTCAACGCGCCGGTGCTGCTCCAGGGTGAGACCGGCACCGGCAAGGAACTGCTGGCCCAGGCCATCCACGCGGGCGGGCCCCGGGCGGACCACCCGTTCGTGAGCCTGAACGTGGCCGCCATTCCGGAAACCCTCCTGGAGGCCGAGTTCTTCGGGGTGGCGCCGGGCGCCTTCACCGGCGCCGAGCGCAAACCCCGCCCGGGCAAGTTCGAACTGGCCAACGGCGGCACCCTGTTCCTGGACGAGATCGGCGACATGCCCCTGGCCCTCCAGTCCAAGCTCCTGCGGGTGCTCCAGGAACAGGAGGTGGAGCCCCTGGGCAGCAACAAGGTGATCCGGGTGAACGTGCGCATCGTGGTGGCCACCAGCCGGAACCTGGAAACCATGGTGGCCGAGGGGCGGTTCCGCCGGGACCTGTACTACCGGCTGAACGTGCTGAACATCGCCCTGCCGCCCCTGCGGGAGCGGCCCGGGGACCTGCAGCTGCTGGTGGAGTGCCTGCTGGAGAAGACCGCCCCTCCCGGCTCCGCCCGGGCCCGGGACCTGAGCCCGGAAGCCATGGACCTGCTGCGCCGCCACACCTGGCCCGGCAACATCCGGGAACTGCGCAACGTGCTGGAGCGGGCCCTCATGAATACCGACAACCCGCGCCTGGAGCCGGAGGATTTTCCGGAACTGGAGAAGGCGGTGCCCGTCCCGGCGGCGCCTCCCGAAGGTTTCCTGCCGGGGTCCACCTATGCCGAGACCATGGCCGAGGCCGAGCGCCGGATCCTGGAGGCGGCCCTGGCCGCCTGCCACGGGCGGGTGGTGGAAGCGGCCAGGCGCCTGGGCATCGGCCGGGCCACCTTCTACAAGCGCATGCATGCCGTGGGGCACTTGTCTCCGAACGGAGACATGTTTCCCAAACGAGACAAGGCCAAGAGATACTTGGTCCGCTAGGGATCTGCCTTGGTAAAAGGCGGCCATGGGCGGCCAGCGCGGCCGGGGAGGTCTCCATCGGGAGACGGGCGGAGCCCTGGCTTCATTGTTTCTTCTTTCTGAATAATAAGGAACTTAGCTGTTTGGCATCAGGTTTGCTCCGGAAGATCATCATCCCATTCATCAGGAGCCGCGCATGCCAACCGAGCCTGCTGTACCTGTCTTTCCGCCCCGGCGGAACAAGATCACCAGCGCCGCCCAGGCGGTGGCCTGCATCCGGGACGGCGACACGCTGGCCACCTGCGGTTTCGTGGGCAACGGGTTCGCCGAGAACCTGGCCATCGCCCTGGAGCGGCGGTTCCTGGAGACCGGAGCGCCCCGGGACCTGACCCTCGTCTTCGCGGCGGGGCAGGGGGATGGCCAGGACCGGGGGCTGAACCATTTCGGCCACGAAGGCCTGCTGCGCCGGGTCATCGGCGGCCATTTGGGCCTCACCCCCAAGATCCAGGCCCTGGCCCTGGCCAACCAGATGGAGGCCTACAACCTGCCCCAGGGCGTCATCGCCCACCTGTTCCGGGACATCGCCGCCGGCAAGCCCGGGACCCTCACCCACATCGGGCTGGGCACCTTCGTGGATCCCGCAGTTCGGCGGCGGCAAGATCAACGCGCGCACCACCGAGGACCTGGTGGAGCGCATGACCATCCACGGGCAGCGACTACCTGTTCTACAAGGCCTTCCCGATCCACGTCGGCATCATCCGCGGCACCACCGCGCGATCCGGACGGCAACATCACCATGGAGAAGGAGGCGCTGACCCTGGAGAGCCTGGCGATCGCCATGGCCGTGCACAACAGCGGCGGCAAGGTCATCGTCCAGGTGGAGCGGATCGCCGAGCGGGGCTCCCTCAACCCGCGGCAGGTGAAGATTCCCGGCATCCTGGTGGACTACGTGGTGGTGGCCGAGCGGCCCGAGTACCACATGCAGACCTTCGGCGAGCAGTACAACCCGGCCTACAGCGGCGAGATCCGCATCCCGGTGTCGGGCCCTGCCGCCCATGGAGATGAGCGAGCGCAAGATCATCGCCCGCCGCGCGGCCATGGAACTGAGGCCCGACGGCGTGGTCAACCTGGGCATCGGCATGCCCGAGGGCATCTCCGCGGTGGCGGTGGAGGAGGGCGCCCTCGACCTCATCACCCTCTCCACCGAGCCCGGGATCATCGGCGGCGTCCCGGCGGCGGGCCTGAGCTTCGGCGCCGGATCCAACGCCTGCGCGATCGATGGACCAGCCGCTCCAGTTCGACTTCTACGACGGCGGCGGGCTGGACCTGGCCTTCCTGGGCCTGGCCCAGGCGGACCGGCACGGCAACCTCAACGTCAGCAAGTTCGGCCCGCGCCTGGCCGGGGCCGGCGGCTTCATCAACATCTCCCAGTCCGCCAAGACCGTGGTGTTCGTGGGCACGTTCACCGCCGGCGGGCTGGAGGTGGCGGTGGCCGACGGGTGCCTGCGCATCCTCAAGGAGGGCGCCAGCCGCAAGTTCGTGAAGGAGGTGGAGCACCGCACCTTCAGCGGCGAAGTGGCCGCCCGCCAGGGCCAGCGGGTGCTCTTCGTGACCGAGCGCTGCGTGTTCCGCCTCACTCCCAGGGGCCTGGAGCTCATCGAGATCGCCCCGGGCGTGGACCTGGACCGGGAGGTGATCGGCCAGATGGACTTCACGCCGGCCATCGCCCCCAACCTCCGGCTCATGCACGAAGGCATCTTCCGCACCGGACCCATGGGGCTCTTGGGCCTGCTGCCCAAGGCCTGAACCTTCTTCCCACCGTCTCTCCACCCGCTCAACCCAGGAGGCACCCATGCCCTTAGCCGAAGCCGTCATGGCTCCCCAGGCCCCCCAGTCCGCCCAGGCCCCCAGCGCACCGCCACCGGAATACCGGCAGATCGTGAAGGTGGCCTTGGCCAGCCTGATCGGCACGTCCATCGAGTGGTACGACTATTTCCTGTACGGCACCGCCGCCGCGCTGGTGTTCAACAAGCTGTTCTTCCCCAGCTTCGACCCCCTGGTGGGCACTCTGCTGGCTTTCGCCACCTTCTCGCTGGGCTTCATCGCCCGCCCGGTGGGCGGCATCGTGTTCGGCCACTACGGCGACCGCATCGGCCGCAAGAAGATGCTCTACATGACCATCCTGGTCATGGGCCTGGCCACCACCGCCATCGGCCTGCTGCCCACCTACACCGCCATCGGCGTCTGGGCCCCGATCCTGCTGGTCGGTCATGCGCCTGCTGCAGGGCTTCGGCCTGGGCGGGGAGTGGGGCGGCGCGGTGCTGATGGCGGTGGAGCACGCCCCGGCCAACCGGCGCGGCTTCTACGGCTCCTGGCCCCAGATCGGCGCCTACATCGGCCTGCTGCTCTCCACCCTGGTGTTCCGGGCGGTGTCCAGGATGCCCGATTCCGCCTTCCTGTACCTGGGGCTGGCGGGTGCCCTTCCTGGTGAGCTTCATCCTGGTCGATCGTGGGCATCTGGATCCGGATGAAGGTGGCCGAGTCGCCGGTGTTCGAGAAGATCAAGGAGCAGAAGCAGGAGAGCAAGATCCCCATCATCGAGGCCATCACCAAGCACCCCAAGAACATCCTCATCGCCATGGGCGCGCGCTTCGCGGAGAACGGCCTGTTCTACGTCTTCACGGTGTTCTCCCTGACCTATGTGGCCACCGCCCTCAAGATCAACCGCACCATCGGCCTGAACGGCCTGCTGGTGGCCGCCTTCATCGCCACCTTCGCCGGCCCCATGTGGGGCGCCCTCTCCGACCGCATCGGCCGGCGCCCGGTGTACATGTGGGGCGCCGTGGCCTGCGGCATCCTGGCGTTCCCGTTCTTCGCCCTGCTCGGCACCAAGGATCCCGCGACCATCACCCTGGCCATCGTGCTGCCGGTGGTGCTGGGCCACGCGGCGATGTACGGGCCCGCAGGCCAGCTTCTTCTCCGAGCTGTTCTCGGCCCGGGTGCGCTACAGCGGCGCCTCCCTGGGCTACCAGCTGGCCTCCATCTTCGCCGGCGGGCTGTCGCCCCTGATCGCCACCGGGCTGCTGGCCTACGGCAAGGGCCAGCCCACCTATGTCGCCTGGTACATGATTCTCCTGGTGGTGATCACCGCCGTGTCGGTGGCGTTCGCCAAGGAGACCCACAAGATCGCCGTCTAGGAGAAAGACCATGAGCAAAGCCAGCATCATCGGTGCCTGCAACACCGAATTCGGAGCCTTTGTCAAGAAGGACAAGGCCACCGGCCTGATCACCGACACCCGCACCTACTACGACCTGCTCATCGAGGCCGGGCGCGGCGCCATCGCCGACGCCCGCCTGGAGCCCAAGGACATCGACGCGGTCTACGTGGGCTCCTGCTCGCCCGGGTCGTTCATCAACCAGGAGCACGTGGCCCCCATCGCCGCGGAGATCCACCCGGACCTGCGCTTCAAGCCCATGACCCGCTGCGAGTGCGCCTGCGCTTCCGGTTCGGTGGCGCTCTACCAGGCGGTCTACGCGGTGGAGGCGGGGCGCTGCCGCAACGTCCTGGTGATCGGGGTGGAGAAGATGAACCTGCTGCCCACCCCCCAGATGACCCACGTCCTGGCCTGCTCCTCCCACTGGCCCACCGAAGGCTCCCGGGGCTTGTCCTTCCCCATGCTGTTCGCCGAATACGCCAAGGGCTACCAGGCCCACTACCAGATCCCCAACGACCGGTTCGAGCGCATGCTCTGGACCGCCGCCGCCCTGTGCTACAAGAACGGCGCCGAGAACCCCCTGGCGCACGTGAGGAACGGCCCGGCCACGGTGGCGGAGATCGAGAAGCTCAACGAGCCGGACGCCAAGGGCAAGTGCAAGAACATGATGATCGCGCCGCCGCTGCGGCTGCACGATTGCTCCCTGGTGACCGACGGCGCCGCCGCGGTGGTGGTGAGCGCCACCGCCCGCGTCCCGGACCGGGCCCGGGCGGCGGAAATCGCCGGCATCGGCCACGCGGAGGAGCGCCTGCCCGAGAACGTGCGCCCCAACATGCACGACCTGATGGCCGGCAAGGCGGCCGCCGCCAAGGCGTACGGGGAGGCGGGGATCACCGCCTCCCAGATCGACCTGGTGGAGGTGCACGACTGCTTCACCATCAACATGATCATGTCCACCGAGGCCCTGGGCCTGGCGGACGACGGCCGGGCCGGCTACGACTACCTGGACGGGCGGTTCACCCGGGACGACCGGGTGGCGGTGAATCTCTCGGGCGGCCTCAAGGCCAAGGGCCACCCGGTGGGCGCCACCGGCGTCTCCATGCACGCCCTGCTGTACAAGCAGCTGATCGGGGAGCCCATCGGCGTGCCGGCGCGCAAGGCCGAAGTGGCCGTGGCCTTCAACGTGGGCGGGTCGGCGGTCACCAACTGCGTCACCGTCCTGCGCAGGCTCTAGGAGGAGACATGCTCACCTTCTCCTACAACGACATGGAATTCACCGTACAGCCGGGGGGCGGGGGCTGGGACATCGCCCGCCGGCTGCCGGGCGGCGCCTGCGCCCCGGTGGCGGCGGGCCTGTTCAAGGGGCTGGGCGAAGTCCAGGTCCAGCCCCTGGCCCGGGCCCTGGTCCGCACCGTCTTCCCGGTGGGGGTCCGCTCGGTGGGGCCGGACGTGAACCACCCCATCACCGTCGGCGACCTGAAGATCGTCGGCCCGGACGTGGGGCACCCCAACTTCGTCTACTGGAACAAGGACAGCGTCTCGTGCACCTGAAATGAACGGGGGGGGACCGCCCGCTCGCGAAGCTCGCTCTTCGTCCCCCCCCGCGCTCCCCCACGTGATGGCCGGGCGATGCCCGGCCATCACCTCCGGCCTGAACAGATCCCTATCCAACAAGGAGGAAGCAATCATGGAAATCAAAGATAGCGTCGTCCTGGTCACCGGGGGCGGCAACGGCATCGGCGAAGCGGTGGCCAAGTACTTCGCCAGGCGGGGCGCCAAGGTGGCCATCGTCGACATGGTCCAGAAGAACATCGACCGGGTGGTCAAGGACGTCAAGGAGATGGGCGGCGAGGCCGTCGGCATCCAGGCCAACGTCACCAGCGAAGCCGAAACCGCCCGGTTCATCCAGGGGACCCTCGAGGCCTTCGGCAAGCTCAACATCGGCGTCACCTGCGCCGGCATCATCCGACGGCACCTGCTGAGCCTGGACAAGGAGACCGGCAAGGTCTCCAAGAAGCTGGATTCGACAAGTGGCCGGCGGTGATCGAGACCAACCTGTCCGGCACCTTCCTGACCCTGCGCGATGCCGCCGAGGCCATGGTCAACGGCGGCTGGGAAGGCCTGCTGGTGCCGATCTCCTCGGTCAACAAGGCCGGCCAGGTGGGGCAGATCAACTACTCCTCGGCCAAGGTGGCCGACGCCCTGATGCCCAAGATCATCATCGGCGAGTTCATGCTG
>CAWFOJ010000012.1:0-17653 GCA_963816585.1 uncultured Holophagaceae bacterium
CTAGGAAGGCCTTGGGACCTCCCTGCGTCACTCCGCCATTCAAATCGGCGCGACGATTTGCTCGGCGGGTGGCTCGGCGGACTGAATCGGGCGGGGCGATGGGCCGCCCAAACGAGCACTGGAGGGTGACGATGAAGGGCGCGAAGACGAAATCTGCGGAAGAGACCCGTTGCCAGCAAGAAGCCCGGCAAGGCGAAGGCGATGATGGCCTTGAAGACCCCCACCAAGCCCCAGCCGGCCTCGCCGCCGAGCGTCACGCCGGCGCTGCCGACCCTGCCGTCGGGCTCGTCGTCGGGAGAGGCGCAGGCGGCCCTACGCGCAGTTCCTCGCCGCCGCCGAGGCACTCCCGGCGATGGCAGTCCTGGTGTTCCGCGGCGACGCCAACCTCGTCTGCGCCCAACGTCCAGACCGGCGTCACGAACGTGATCGCGCAGAAGAACCAGATCCTGGCCGAGCTGCCGCACGAAGGACCTGACCGTCTTCACGACCCTGCCCGCGTATTGCCCTCGGCCTGATCTTCGCGACCATCCGGGCGCACCCGACGTCGAAGCGCGACACGGCTCTGCAGGACAACCTCGCCGAGGCGCGGGCGCTGCGGGCGGGGCGTCTGGAGCTCGGCCGAGGCGCTCGCCATCGCGGGCGTCCTCGCCGGGGCGGCGCCGGGGGGACCACCCAACCGGAGCGCTGCCGCGGGCGGAAACCGGCGGCATTCCACACGCCGGGCCGACAGAATCGGCGGTCGTAACGGCGCAGGGTTACTGCGGGTCGTGGCAAAAGGTGCAGTCGATGGAGGCGTTTCTGGCCTGGTGGCAGTTCATACAGCCGCCCATGTTGAGGTTGCCGGCGGGCGCCAGCCGTTCGGTTTCCGCCACCTTGCCGTGACAGTCCTGGCAGGTATTCCCCGCAGTCACGTGCTTGCGGCGGTCATCCACCAGCAGCCTCCCGCTGGGCAGGCGTTTCGGCGCCATGGCCAGCCTCCTCCCGGGGCTGGACCGGCCCGGCCAGGGCGGCCCGCCGGGTCGCCAACTCCGCGGGCGGACGCCGCCCCGCGGGATTCGGACAGCCGGATGCTTGCCCATCCATGGCTATCCCTGCCCGGGCGCCGGATTCCGCCACGCCGGTCGCGTCCTGAACCATCCTAGGTATCCCTCGTCAAGTGGTACAGGTCCAAGATGGCCGTCTTTCGCTGGGCATGCACCAAGTCAATCCGGTTCCGCCGCACCGTCCCCGCTCGCCGCGCTGTTATGCCCTCCGTGGCGCCGCACCTGGATGGGCATGCCGAACAGCCGGGACAGGGGCGCGGAACGGAGCACCGCTCCTTGGGCCCGTCCAGGAACAGCCGGCCGTCCTTGAGCAGGATCAGCCGCTCGATCTCGGGGATGACCTCCTCCACGTGGTGGGTGACCAGGATGACGGTCTTGCCCAGCCGGGCCAGACGGGAGACCATGCCCAGGAACCGGTGCCGGGCGGCCAGGTCCAGGCTGGCGGTGGGTTCGTCCAGGAGCAGGGCGCCCGGGTCCGGGGCCAGGGCCCGGGCGATGAGCACCCGCCGGGCCTCCCCGGTGGACAGGGTGTCCATGGGCTGCTCCGCCAGGTGCTCCGCCTCCACCAGCGCCAGGGCCGCCCGGGCCCGGGCGCGCATGGCCCCGGTCACCCGCTGGCGGTCGAACAGGCCCAGGCTGGCGAAAAAGCCCGACAGGGCCGCCTCCAGGCCCCGGAGGCGCCCGAACCCCCGCCCGCCGGTGAAGATCTGGTGCAGATCCTCGGAGACGATCCCCAGGTGGGAGCGCAGCTGGAACACGTCCCACAAGTCCCGGCCCAGGATGCGCACGGGGGCCTCGCCGTCCGGGCGGGCCAGGGGGTAGTCCTGGCAGGTGACGAGGCGGATGAGCGAGGATTTCCCCGAGCCGTTGGGGCCCAGGATGGCCACGTGCTCCCCCGGGCGGACGTCGAAGCTCAAGTCCTGCAGGACTGGCCGCTCCCCTCGCACGAGGGTGGCGGACCGGAGGGAGATCAGGGGTGGGTCCTGGGGCACGGGCGCTCCGACGGGGGCAGGGCCATTCTCTCAAAGGTCCGTGTCCCGGGCCACCACCGCCACGTACTCGCCGGTGCCCGGGAGGTCCCCGGTGCGCAGGCCCCGGCGCTCGTCCTCGGCCCGGTCGTAGCCGATCACCGTGTCCTCGCGCAGGGTCACGTGCCGGTCCAGGATGGCGTTGCGGATCCGGCAGTCCCGGCCGATGGAGGTCTCCAGCACGTGGTTCTGGTAGGCCTCCCCCCCGAACAGCACCGACGATTCCACCAGGGCGCCGCTCTGCAGGAAGGTTCCGGCGCCCACCACGCAGGCTCGCACCAGGGCGCCCGAAACCACCACCCCTTCGGCGACGATGGAACGCACCGCCCTGCCGGTGCGGCCTTCCTCCTCATGCACGAACCGGGCCGGGGGGAAGAAGGCGGGGCTGCGGTAGATGGGCCAGCGCTCGCCGTCCAGGGCAAAGGGCGGCCGGGCCCGCACCAGGTCCAGGCTGGCCTGCCAGTAGGCGTCGATGGTGCCCACGTCCCGCCAGTGGGCGGCGGCCCCGATGGGGCCCAGGGTCTTGAGGCGCCGGCCGCCCCGGCACGCCACCCCGTAGTCCTCGATGCGGTTCAGGGTGGAGAAATCGAAGGCGAAGACCGGCTCACCCGCCGCCACCATGGCCGGGATCTCCAGGATGAACTCGTCCAGGCGCGGGGACAGGAAATTGAAGCCCCGGGCCAGGTGGCAGCTGAGGGAGTGGGATTTGTACTGGGTCAGCACCAGGATCTGCCGGACCTGCGAATTGAATTACCCATGCGTCACCCGTAGGTCACGGACCCCCCGCAGATGGTCATGGCCACCTGGGCTTCCTGGATGGCTTCCGGGGGGATGCGGAAGAGGTTCCGGTCCAGCACCGCGAAATCCGCCAGCTTGCCGGGGGTGATGCTGCCCTTCTCCCCCTCGGCCCCTTCCGCGTAGGCTCCCCCCAGAGTGGAGGCGTGCACCGCCTCCGCCAGGGGCACTTTCTGGTCCGGCACCCAGCCTTCGGGGTGCCGGCCGTCCAGGGTGCGCCGGGTGACCGCCGCGTAGATGGCCCGGATGGGGTCCATGGGCGCCACCGGCCAGTCGGAGCCGAACGCCAGGGGCACGCCCGCGTCCAGCAGGGAGCGGTACGGGAAGGCGAACCGGGCCCGCTCCGGCCCGATGCGGCGCTCGGCCCAGCGCCCGTCGTCGATGCCGTGGTACGGCTGCACCGAAGCCACCATGCCCAGCCCGGCCAAGCGCTCCAGGTCCCCGGGGCGCACGTGCTGGACATGCTCCATGCGCAGGCGGCGGGAACGGTCCCGGCCCTGCCGGGCCACCGACTCGAAGATGTCCAGCAGCCCGGCGATGGCCCGGTCGCCGATGGCGTGCACCGCCACGTCGATCCCGTGCCGGTCCGCCGCCAGGATCCGCCGCTCCATCGCCCCCTCGGGGAACATCTGGTTGTGGAACAGGCCCCGGTTCCCGGGCTCGTCCGTGTACGGCTCGAAGAACAGCGCGGTGCCGGAGCCCAGGGAGCCGTCGGTGAAGCCCTTGAGCCCGGCGAAGCGCAGCCGGGTGCCCCCGAACCCGGAGCGCAGGCCCAGCTTGACCACGTCCTCCACCCCGGCGATGGGCAAGTACAGGGTGATCCGGGTGGTCAGCCGGCCTTGCCCCAGGAGTTCCTGGTAGGTCCCGAAGCCTCGTTCCCCCGACACGTCGTGCACGGTGGTGACCCCCTGGGCGGCGGCGGCCTTCAGGGCCGCCTCGGCCATGGCCCGCCGCTGGGCCGGGCCCGGCTCCGGGATGGCCCGGTTGACCGGGTTCCGGGCCGCGTCCTTGAGCACCCCGGTGGGCTCCCCGGTGGACGGGTCCCGGACGATGGCGCCCCCCTCCGGGTCCGGGGTGTTCCGGTCCACCCCGGCCAGACGCAGGGCCAGGCTGTTGCACAGCACCATGTGCCCGTCCAGGCGCGAGACGCACACCGGGTGGTCCGGGGTCGCCGGGTCGATCCATGACCGGTGGGGCAGCTCCCGGCCCGGGAAGGCCTCGTGGTCCCAGCTGCCGCCCAGGATCCAGGTGCCCGCGGGCCATTCCCGGGCCTTGGCGGCGATGCGGCCGGTGAAGGCCTCCGGGGTGGCGGCGTCCCGCAGCTGCACCCCCAGGAGGTCCGCCCCGCCTTCCATGAAGTGCACGTGGCTGTCGATGAACCCCGGAAGGGCCAGGCGCCCCTCCAGGTCCACCACCCGGGTGCCCGGCCCGATCCAGGCTTCCACCTCCCGGGCCGGGCCCACCGCCACGATGCGCTCCCCCACCACGGCCGCGGCCTCCGCCCAGGGCCGGGCCGGGTCCACCGTGCAGATGCTGCCTCGGGTCAGGACAAGATCAGCGGGCATGTGACCTCCTAGGAGTGTGACTATGTATCATTCGGCCCCGCGACGGCGCCCAGAGGGCCGAATAATCCATAGTCACACTCCTAGTTCAGGCCGGCCAGTTCCTGGTAGCCCTGGCGCTCGATCTCCGTCAGGGCCTCCATGTGGGCCGACGATTCGGCCTGGTTGCCCAGCAGCCACATGTCCATCAGGACCTTGAAACTGGCGATCAGGCCGGTGTAGGAATTGGTGTAGAGCAGTGACGTGCTGGAAGTCGTGAGACTTTCGTCAGAGAGAGGGTACACCGGGCAGCGGGGCGAATCGGTGAACAGCAGGATCCTGGCCCCGCGCCGGCGGGCGAACCGGGAGATCTGGCTGTCCTCCCGGGAATAGGGGGGCAGCGAGGCGACCACCAGCACGTCCCGGCCGCCGATCAGGTTCAGCCGGGCCACGTAGTCGCTCACCGATCCGGAGAGGAGGATGACGGGCTTCGGGAAATTGGAGGTGAGCAGGAACCCGTAGAGTTCGGCGATGAACCGGCTGGCCCCGAAGCCGCCGATGAAGATCCGCTCCGCCTCGCCAAGGACCGCGACCATCCGGACCACGGTTTTCGGCGTCATGGCGTGCAGGGTCCGGCGCACGTTGTCCAGCTCGTAGCCGATGAGCTTCTGCAGCTGCCGGGTGTCCGCCAGGGAGTTGAACTCGCTCATGGCGACCTCCCCGTACGGGTTCAGCTGGCGCTTGATGGCTTCCTGCAGGGTGCGCTTGAAGTCGGCGAAGCCGGTGAAGCCCAGGCTGCGGGCGAAACGGACGATGGCGGCCTCGTTCACGCCCATCAGCCGGGCCAGGGCCTGGATGGAGGAGAAGCTTACGCTCTGGGGATCCTCCAGCACGTACACGGCGATGCGCCTGGGGGTGGGCCGAAGGCCCGGAAAGCGCAAGCTTGATGCGGTCCACGATGGCGGCCCAGGTATCCGGTCGACGGTGTCCGACTCGCCTTCCCCCACCACAGCCCCTCCCACCGGAACGGCCTCACCGGCAATAGACCTGCTCCCCGGCCACGAAGGTGGCGACCACCCGGGCCGAGGGCAGCTCCTCCTCGGGCACCTGCAGCAGATCCCGGTCCAGCATCACGAGGTCCGCCCACTTCCCCGGCTCCAGGCTGCCCCGGGCTGGGCTCCTCGAAGTTGGCCCGGGCCGCCCAGATGGTCATGGCCTCCAGGGCCTGCCGGCGGGTCAGGGCGTTCTCCATCTGGAACCCGCCCTCCGGATAGCCCCGCTGGTCCTTGCGCACCACTGCCGCGTAGAAGCCCCGCAGGGGGTCGATGGGCTCCACCGGGAAGTCGCTGCCGTTGGGCAGCCAGCCGTTCTGCTCCAGGAGCTCCCGGTACCGGTAGGCGTGCTTCAGGCGCGTCCCCAGCCGCTCGCCGGCCCAGCGCATGTCCGAGGTGGCGTGGGTGCTCTGGACGGAGGGGACCACCCCCAGCTGGCCGAACCGGGGCAGGTCCTGGGGGTGGATGACCTGGGCGTGCTCGATGCGCCAGCGCCGGTCGTTGCCCGGCTCCAGGTGGCGGGCGTAGATGTCCAGCATCAGCCGCACCGCCGCGTCGCCGATGCAGTGGGTGCAGACCTGGTACCCGGCCGCCGCCGCCCGCCCGCACACCTCGTCCAGGGTCTGGAACGAGGCGCAAGCTGCAGCCCCCGGTTGCCCGGATCGTCCTGGTACGGCTCCAGCAGCAGGGCGCCCCGGGAGCCCAGGGCCCCGTCGGCGTACATCTTGACGGAACGGACCGTGAGCCGGTCGGTGACGTAGACCCCGTTGGCCAGGAACCGGTCGCAGTTCGCCTGGCTCGGGGTCAGCATGGCGTAGACCCGCAGCTTGAGCTTGCCGGTGCGGTGCAGGGCGTCCATGAACAGGACGTCGTCCCGGTCCAGGCCAGCGTCGCAGACCGGAGGTCAGGCCCACCTGGAAGCGTTCTCCTGGCCCCGCAGCAGGGCCTGCTCCTTGGCGGCCCGGCCCGGCAACGGGATGGCCCTGCGCACCAGGTCGATGGCGTTGTCGATGAGCAGGCCGGTGAGGCGGCCCCGGGCCTGGACCAGTTCGCCCCCGTCCACCCGGGTGCGCTCGTCCACCCCGGCCAGGGCCAGGGCCTTGCTGTTGACGATGGCCGCGTGGCCGTCCACCCGCACCAGGAACACCGGCGTGTCCGGGAACGCCTGGTCCAGCCCGTCCCGGGTGGGGAACGCCTGTCCCGGCCAGGTGGTCTGGTCCCAGCCCCGGCCCGCGGCCCAGGGGGCCGTATGGCGCTGGTGGTGCTCCTGCACCCGGGCGATGGTGTCCTCCCAGGAGACGGTGCCGTTGAGGTCGGCGTTGGCCAGGGAGTAGCCGTAGCCGAAGAAGTGGCTGTGGGGATCCAGGAGGCCCGGATAGACCGCGCGGCCTTCGCCGTCCAGCTCCCGGGCCGGCGCGTAGCGCTCCAGCAGTTCCCGGCCGGAGCCAGCGGCCACGATCCGGCCCTGGTCCACCGCCAGGGCGTCCACCACCCGGAACGCCGGGTCCACGGTGTAGGCCTTCACATGCTTCAGGACGAGATCAACGGGTTGGGGCTTCATGGCGGCTGCCTTTCGCAGGGCGAGCCTTGACGACCGGGCAGCTGGCCCGTCGCCAGGGACGCATGAGTGAACTGGACCATTGGCTGCGCACAGGATCGCAGAAATAAAAATGGTGTCAAAGCCCAAGTTTGAAATAAAAATGTTGCGGCGGAATCCAGAGGAAACCCTCAAGGGGCGACCAAAGGATCTTGACCGGGGTGCCGCAGGCCCCCATGATTCCGGCTCGATTCCTCCTTGCCATGCCGGCTGCCTCCCCTTCCCGCCCCGCCCATTCCGATTCCCGCGCTTCCAGGTGCGGCAGGGTGCTGGAGTGCCTCCTCCTGTTCGGGATCCTGCCGGCGCTCCTGGCCACCCGCTGGCTGCGCGCCCCGGTCATGCCCATGCTCTGGGCCACCAGCCTCTACTGCGCCTGGCGGCTCCGCCGGGGCGGCGGGTGGGGTTCAGGCCCCCCCCGCCGGGTGGCCCCGCAGGAATGGCGCCGGATGCTGGTCACCTTCCTGGTGGCCGCGGCCGTGCTCCTGGTCCTGGTCCGGGTCATCCACCCCGGGTCCCTGTTCGCCTTCCCCCTGCGCCACCCCTTGGCCTGGGTGGCGTTCCTGGGCTGGTACCCGCTGCTCTCGGCGCTGCCCCAGGAGATCATCTTCCGGGCCTTCTTCTTCAGCCGCTACCGGTCCCTGTTCGGCGACGGGCGCTGGCTGGTGGCGGGCAGCGCCCTGGCCTTCGGCTTCGCCCACCTGGCGTTCCACAACCCGGTGGCCGTGGCCCTGACGCTTCCGGCCGGGCTGATGTTCGCCCGCACCTACCGCCGGACCGGGACCCTGCTGTTCGTCAGCCTGGAACACGCCTTGTATGGGTGCCTGGTGTTCACGATCGGCCTCGGCCCGTTCCTGACCGAGCATCCGCTGCGCATGATCCAATGAACGCCCTGCAGGGGTCCCCGGAACGGTTACGGATGGGTCATGGCCAGTCACCCGCGAGTACGGGCACGGGCACGCCCATGGCGCGCAGGGCGTCGGCGACGGCGTGCAGGGCGCCGTCCACCTCGGCGGACCCGATGGCGCCGATGCAGCCCACCCGGAAGGTCTCCAGGGCGGTGAGCTTGCCGGGGTAGAGGATGAAGCCCGCGGCCTTGACCCGCTGGTACAGGTCCTGGAAGGCGTAGGCGGGGTGCTCCGGGGCGCACACGGTGACGATGACCGGCGCCTGCAGCTCCCGGGGCAGGAAGGACTCCAGGCCCAGCGCCTCCAGGCCCGCCAGCAGGCGGTCGCAGTTGGCCTGGTAGCGGGCCAGGCGCCCGGGCTGGCCCCCTTCCGCCTCGAACTGGTCCAGGGCCGCCGCCAGGGCGGACACCACGTGGGTGGGCGGGGTGAAGCGCCAGCGCCCGGTCTGGCGCAGGTAGACGTACTGGTCGTGCAGGTCCAGGGAGAGGGAGTGGGAGCGGCCCTTGGCCGCCAGCAGGTCGTCCTCCGGCACCAGCACGCAGCCCATGCCCGGGACGCCCTCCAGCGCCTTGTTGCTGGAGGCCACCACCGCCTGGAACGGGAGGTCCCGGGCATCCAGGGGCAGCACGCCGAAGGAGCTCATGGCGTCCACCAGCAGGCGCCGCCCGCGGTCCTGGACCACCTGGGCCACCGCCTCCAGGGGGTTGCGCATGCCGGTGCTGGTTTCGCAATGGATGATCCCCACGTGGGTCACCGTCAGGTCCTGGTCCAGGGCGGCCGCCACCCGCCCGGGGTCCACCGGGCTGGTCTCGCCGAAGTCCAGCGCCGCCACCTCCCGGCCCATGATGCGGGCCAGCCGGGCCATGCGCTCCCCGTAGGCGCCGTTCACCAGCACCAGCAGCTTGCCGTTCCGGGGCACCAGGGTGCCCACCGCCGCCTCCACCGCGAAGGTGCCCGAGCCCTGCAGGGGCACGCAGACGAAGGCCCCGGCGCCATGGATGACGTCCGTGAGGCGGCGGCAGACGTCGGCGGTGAGGGCGTTGAAGTCCGCGTCCCAGGAGCCCCGGTCCTGGAGCATGGCCACCTTGGTGGCCAGGGTCGTGGTCAGGGGGCCGGGGGTGAGCAGGATCGGATCGCGCATGGGAACCTCTGTGGGGATGGGAAAGGATGCGGTCAGGCCGTGGCCCGGCGCCAGGCCTGGGTCTTGCGGTCCAGCAGCCACCCGGCCATGTGGGAGAGCAGGGTGACCGCCAGGGAGCTGGCCACGATGAGGGTGGCCATGCCGGCGGCCGGCGCGATGTCCCCGGCGTCATCCATGTTGACCACCGCCACCGCCGCCAGCACGGTCTTGGGCGTATAGAGGAAGATCACGCAACTGATGGTGGTCATGGCCGAGACGAACAGGAACCGGGACACGTCCAGCAGGGCCGGGAGGGTGATGGGCACCGTGACCCGGCGGCAGGTGGTCCACCAGGGGCGCTTGAGGCTGCGGGCCACCGCCTCCACTTCCCCGTCGATCTGGCGCAGGGAGGTCATGAGGGCCAGGTGGGCCGTGGTGTAGAAGTGCACCACCGTGGAGATCACCAGGATGGCCATGGTCCCGTACAGGGAGTGCAGGGGATTTTCCGGGCGGTTGAAGCAGAACACGTAGCCCAGCCCCAGCACCAGCCCGGGCACCGCCATGGGGACCAGGGCCAGGGACTGGATCAGGGCCGCGACCGGCCGGGGCGCCGGCGTCTTCTCCACCAGGTAGGCGCCCGCGAACACCACCGCGCAGCCCACCACGGCGGTGAGCCCGCCCAGCAGCAGGCTGTTGTGGAAGGCCAGCCAGCCGCCTCCGTCCATGTTGGCGAAATCGTAGTGGGCCAGGGTCAGGTTCATCTTGTAGGGCCAGAGCTTGATGAAGGAGGCCACCACGGCGGTGCCGGCCATGGCCAGCAGGAACACCGAGACCGCTCCGCACAGGAGCCACAGCAGGAGGTTGCGCCCCACGCTGGGCTTGGCCACATAGGGCCGGGAACTGCCGCTGAAGGTGCCGCCCCGCCCCCGGGCCAGCCAGCGTTCGGCCACGGTGGCGAGCACGGCCGGCACCAGCAGCACCAGGCCCACCGCCGCCCCTTTCTGGAAGTTCTGCTGGCCCAGCACCTGCTTGTAGGCTTCCAGGGCCAGCACGTTGGTCTTGCCGCCCACCACCACGGGCACGCCGAAATCGGTGATGACCAGGGTGAACACCATCAGGCAGGCGGAAATGAGGCCGTAGCGGATGTTGGGCAGGGTGACCGTGAAGAACCGGCGCACCCGCCCGGCGCCCAGCACCTCCGCCGCCTCGTAGAGCCGGGCGTCGGCCACCGACAGGGCGGTCACCAGCACCAGGACGGCGTACGGGAAGGTGTAGTAGGTTTCGCCCAGCAGAATGCCCAGGTTGCCGTAGATGGGGTGGCCGTGCAGCCAGGACTTGAGCACTCCCTGGTTGCCGAACAGGTAGACCAGGGAGATGCCCGACATCAAGGACGGGGTGAGCAGGGGGCTGAGGGCGATGATCTTGAACAGGCTCCGGCCCGGGATGCGCGCCTGGGCCAGTGCGTAGGCGAAGGCCAGGGCCGTGGGCACCACCAGGGCCGTCACGCCCGCGCCGAGGACCAGGCTGTTGACCATGGCCGCCACCGTCCGGGCCTCGGTGAGCACCTCCCTCAGGTTCTGCAGCCCCACGAACTGTCCTTCCCTGGACTGGAGCGCCTTGACCAGGATCTCGCCCAGGGGCCAGGTCAGGAAGACCAGCAGCGCCCCGGCCACGGCATAGGCCAGGACCCGGGCCAGCCGCTCGTCGCCGGAGAAGATCAGGCTCGGCCCGCGGCTCATGCCCGGCCTTCCGTGAACAGGCGCATGCGGTCCGCGGGGAACCGCACCGGCACCACCTGCCCTTCCCGGAGGCCCGGATCCTTGGCGCCCAGGTCCACGTTCAGCAGGATCTCCCGCGCCCGCTCCAGGCGCAGGGTCACCCGCCGGACCGGCCCCAGGAACTCGGTGCTTTCCACCTGGGCCATCAGGCCCTTGCAGTCGTCATTGCCGTTCGCGCCGCCGATCTGGAGATCCTCCGGGCGGCAGAACAGGCGCGCCGATCCGGCCGGATGGGCCCCGGTGAAGGGGAGCAGGCACCCGGCCAGTTCCACCTGCCCGTCGTTGCCCACCTGGACCGGGGACAGGTTGGAGTGGCCCACGAAGTCCGCCACGAACGGCGTGTCCGGCTGGCTGTAGACCTGTTCCGGCGAGCCCACCTGCTCCAGGGTGCCGTGGTTCATCACCGCCACGGTGTCGGCCAGGCTCAGGGCCTCCTCCTGGTCGTGGGTGACCATGATGGTGGTGATGCCCAGCCGCCGCTGCAGCTGCTTGATCTCCCGGCGCAGGTGCACCCTCACCCGGGCATCCAGGGCCGACAGGGGCTCGTCCAGGAGCAGCATCCTGGGGCTGGTGGCCAGGGCCCGGGCCAGGGCCACCCGCTGCTGCTGGCCTCCGGAGAGCTGGCTGGGGAACTTCCGCTCCGTCCCGGTCAGCCCCACCAGCGCCAGCAGCTCTTCCACCCGCCGGCGGCGTTCCGCACCCCGCCCGCGCACCCCGTAGCCGACGTTCTGGGCCACGTCGAGGTTGGGAAACAGCGCGTAGCTCTGGAATACGATCCCGTAGTCGCGCTGAGCGGGGGGCAGGCGGCTGATGTCCCTGCCCTCCACCAGCACCGTGCCCCCATCCTGCCGCTCCAGTCCAGCGATGATGCGCAGCAGGGTGGTCTTGCCGCAGCCCGAAGGGCCGAGCAGGCACAGGAAGGACCCCTTGTCCACCTGGAGGTCGATGCCACTGAGCGCGGTGAAAGCTCCGAACCGCTTGACGATGCCATGGACCGACAGGAATGCGCACATGGGAACTCCCGCGCCGGCAGCACCGGGGTCACTTCTTCTCGGACTTGCCGTCGTAGCGCTTGGTCCACTCGGCCAGGATCCGCTCGCGGTTGGCCGCGGACCACTTCAGGTCCTGCTTGACCAGCATCTGCTCGAAATTGGCGGGAAGATTAGGAATGGGCTGGGCCACGCCCGGATAGGCCACCACCGCGAAATTCTCCTTGTAGAGCTCGTTGGCATCCCTGGAGGCGCACCAGTCGGCCAGCTTCTTGGCGCCGTCCAGGTGCTTGGTGCCCTTCATGATGCCGGTGGCTTCCAGGTCCCAGCCCAGGCCTTCCTTGGGGAAGATCAGGTCGATGGGAGCGCCCTCCGCCTTGAGCTTGACGGCGCGGTACTCGAAGGTGATGCCGATGGGGTACTCGCCCGAGGCGGCCATCTTGCCGGGCTTGGAGCCCGAGTGCACGTAGAGGCCGATGTTGTCGTGCAGCTTGTCCATGTAGTCCCAGCCCCCCTTCTCCTTGAACAGGGTCAGCCAGGCGCTCACGTCGAAGTAGCCGGTGCCGCTGGAGGCCGGGTTGGGCATCACGATCTTGCCCTTGTAGACGGGCTTGAGCAGGTCCTTCCAGGACTCGGGCCTGGGCAGGCCCTGCTTGGCGGCTTCCACGGTGTTGAAGCAGATGGTGGCGCCCCACACGTCCATGCCCACCCAGTACCGGCGGATTGTGCTCGCTGACGTACTTCCTGCTGAGCTTCTCCACCCCCTTGGGGGCGTAGGGCATCAGCATGTTCTCCTTCTCCAGGAGCAGCAGGGAGGAAGCCGCCAGCCCCATGACCACGTCCGCCTGGGGCGCGGCCTTCTCGGCCAGGAGCTTGGAGGTGACGATACCGGTGGAATCCCGCACCCACTCGATCTTCACATCCGGATAGGTCTTGTTGAAGGACTGCTCGTAGGCCTGGATCTGGTCCGCCTCCAGGGCGGTGTAGACCCGGATGGTGTCGGCGGAGAAACCCGCAGAACCCGCACAGACAAGGGCCAGCTTGGTCACGAACGCAACGATCCTGCGGCGCACTTCCATGGTGTCGCTCCTTGGGTGAGATTGGTTTGCGACTACCACTCTGGCGGAGCGTTGTACCGGGGATGCGACAATCCGGGCCAATTTCTGTAACGGGAAAACGACCGGGCGGTTGGGGAAAAACCAATCAGTCCTGCAGGGCGGAACCCTCCCGCTGATTCGATGGACCTGCCCAGCCCATGGCCTGTTCGGCCGCAGCCCGGGCGTGCAGGAGGGCCGTGTCGAACAGGGGCAGATCGGCCCGCTCCACCAGCAGGGAGATCTCCGTGCACCCCAGGATGACGCCCTCGGCCCCGGCCTGCGCCAGGCCTTGGATGATCCGCAGGAACTGCTCCCGGGACGCGTCCAGCACCTGCCCGAGACACAATTCATCATAGATGACCCGGTGCACGATGGCCTGGTCCGAAGGCTCCGGAACCAGCACCTCCAGACCATGACGATCGCGCAGCCGGCCCCGGTAGAAGTCATCTTCCATGGTGAACCGGGTCCCCAGCAGGCCCACCCGCCGGATGCCCCGGGCCCGCGCCGCCTGGGCGGTGGGGTCGGCGATGTGCAGCAGCGGGATGGGCACGGCCCGCTCCATGGCCTCGGCCACCTTGTGCATGGTGTTGGTGCACAGGACCATGAAGTCCGCCCCGCCCGCGTGCACGGACCGGGCCGCGGCGGCCATGGCCCGGCCCGCCGCCTCCCAGTCACCCTGGTGCTGCATGCGCTCGATCTCCTGGAAGTCCACGCTGCAGAGCACCACCTTGGCCGAGTGCAGCCCGCCCAGGCGCTCCTTGACGGTCTCGTTGAGGATCCGGTAGTAGGGAACGGTGGATTCCCAGCTCATGCCGCCGATCAGGCCGATGGTCTGCACGTCTCACCCCCCCTGGATCAGAAGGATAAAACATTCTACCGACAGGTTCAGGCCTCCGCCGGCAGGACCGGTTCGATCTCCTCGTGGTGCCCGGTCATGGTGGAGCCCACGTTGCGGGGCAGCCGGGCGCACACCGGGGAGGCGAACAGGGAAACCGCGGTCACCCCCAGGAACGCCACCGTGAAGTCCGACAGGTGGGGCCCCCGGTGCCCGCCGACGGCCATGGACAGGGCCAGCAGGGCCGAGGACACGCAGATGCCCACCGACAGCAGCATCTGCTGGAAGGTGGCGTAGAAGCTGGTGGCGGAGCTCATGCGCCCATGGGGGATGTCCGCGTAGGCCACCGTGTTCAGGGCGGTGAACTGCAGGGACTGGAAGAAGCCGCCCACCATCAGCACCGCGTAGATGGCCAGCATGGGCCAGCTGGGCCGGAACGCCGCGCACACGGAGATGAAGATGGTGGAAATCAACCCGTTCCAGATGAGGGTGTTGCGGAAGCCGAACCGGCGCAGGATGGGCGCGGTCACCATCTTCATGAGGAACGACCCGACCGAGCCGGTGACGGTGATCATGCCGCTGCGGGCGGCGGTGAATCCGAAGCCAAGCTGCATCATCATGGGCAGCAGGAACGGCATGGCGCCGGCGGTGATGCGGGTCAAGGCCCCGCCCACCACCGAGATGCCGAAGCTGGGGACCTTCATGAGGCGGAACTCCAGGATCGGGTGCCCGCTGCCCCGGGCGTGGCGGTAGTAGCCCACCCCGGTCACCGCGCCCACCGCCAGGATGGTCCCGGTGATCCAGCCCTCGCCGCCGCCGCGGCTGGCCATCTCCAGACCGTACAACAGGCAGGACAGGGAGATGGAGGACAGGATGAACCCGCGCAGGTCGAACGCCCGCACCCGGGTCTCGCGGATGTCGGCGATGTAGCGGGTGGCCAGCCAGATGCCCAGGAACCCGAAGGGCACGTTCACGTAGAAGATCCAGCGCCAGGACAGGTAGGTGACGATGAACCCCCCCACGGGGGGCCCCAGCACCGGGCCGATGAGGGCTGGCACCGTGAACCAGGACATGGCCTCCACCAGGTCCTCGGCGGCCACCGAGCGCAGCAGCACCAGGCGCCCCACCGGCACCATCATGGCTCCGCCCATGCCCTGGAACAGCCGGGACGCCACCAGCATGGGCAGGTTCAGGGCCTGGCCGCACAGGATCGAGCCCACCGTGAACACTCCGATGGCCAGGCGGAAGATCTTCCGGGCCCCGTACCGGTCGGCGAAGTAGCCGCTGGCGGGGATGAACAGGGCCAATCCCGAGCATGTACGAGGTGAGGGCGGCGCTCATGTGCAGGGGCGAGACCTTGAAGCTTCGGGCCATGGTGGGCAGCGCCGTGGCCAGGACAGTGGAGTCCAGCTGCTCCATGAACAGCGCGGCGGCGATGATCAGGGCCGTGGTGCGAAAGCTCGGCCGTGACGCGCCCGGTGGGGAGGCGACCATTGTCATGACAATAAATCCTACCCGAGGAAGGGGATTCCCTTTCATGCTTTAATCAAGGATGAACCAAATGAATAAAGTCATAAGGTTATGAAGGCCTGGATCGCTTATGTCGCCGTGTCCCTGGTATGGGGCGCCTTCTTCTTTGGCGTCGCCATTGCCAACGAGTCGTTCCATCCCTTCGGGCTGGTGGCGGTGCGCTACCTGGCCAGCGGCGTGGTCACCCTCTCCCTCAGCCGGGCCCTGGGCGAGGAAGCGCCCCGCTGGGCGGATCTCCCCCATCTGATGGTGCAGGGCTTCTGCCTGCTCACCGCCGCCGGCTTCCTGGTGTCCTGGGGCGAGCATACGGTCAGCAGCGGGGTGGCGGCGGTGCTGTGCTCCACCACCCCCCTGTTCTACGCGGTCATGGGCCGGGAGCGCCTGGGCGCCTGGTCCTGGTCCGGCCTGGTGCTGGGGCTGGGGGGCGTGGCCATCCTGCTCCTGTCCCGGGACCACAACCAGCGCCTGAACCCTCTGGGCACGGCCGCCATCATGACGGCGGTGTTCGCCTGGGCGTTCGGCACCCTGCATGGGCGCAAGCATGTGCGGGGCAAGGGCCTGCTGGGGCAGGTGGGCGTGCAGATGCTCACCGGCGGCCTGGTGGGCCTGGCCCTGGTGCCCTTCACCGGCGGCTTCCTGCATGCGCCGCTCAGCGGGCGTGTGCTGCTGGCCATGGCCATCCTGGTGCTGGCGGTGGACCTCATCGGCTTCAGCTCCTTCCTGTACCCGTCCCGCACCTGGCCGCCCACCCGGATGAGCACCTACGTGTACATCAACCCGGTGGTGGGAGTGATGCTGGGCTGCCTGGTGCTCAAGGAGCACTTCACGGCCGTCATGTTCCTGGGGATGGCGGTGATCCTCGTCGGGGTGGCCTTGCTGCAGCTTGCGGGAGACCGGGTCCCGGCCCGGGAGATGGGCTCCTCCACCGGATAGTCAGGACCAGCCGACGATGCGCCGGCCGTTCCACAGGTAGTGCAGCGGCCTCAGGATCCGGCAGTCCCGCACCCCCCTGGGCCGGAACATGGCCACGCAGGCGCCCTCCGGCGCCCGCACGCTGGAATAGGCGATCCCCTCCGCGCCCTGGCCGCGGCGTTCCCTGGCCCAGGCCTGGGCGGCCGGGTACCGGGCCGGATCCGGATCGTACAGGTCCGGGTGGCGCGCGCGCTGGCCGCGGATGTCCGTGAGGGCGCCGGAGACGGCCGCCTGCAGGACGTTGTGGTCCAGGGCCATGGGCCCCTGGGCGGTGCTGGCCATGAACCGCTCCCGGTGGAAGGCCACCTCGGCGATGGCCGTGGCTTCCTCCAGGCCCGCATAGAAGACCCCATACGAACCGTCCGAGAACCGGGAGGGGACGGGGTAGACGAAGGGCGCCATGATGAAACCGCACCCCGGGCCCGAGACCCACTCGCCCGGGGCCAGCGCCAGGATGCGCATGGCTTCCCCGTGATGGGAGCTGAAGGCCATCTCCAGGCGCAGGGCGTCCTCCAGGTCCCCGGGCGCGGCTGCCCGCTCGAAGGTGGCGATGGGCGGATGCCGGGTGGGCACCACCCGCCAGGCCGGCTGTTCCAGGAAAACCTTCGGCCTCATGCCCACCCGCCCCGCTGGGCGTCCAGGTAGCGGCGCACCGTGAACAGCCCGGTGATGCCCCCGCGCATCATGAGTTCCAGCGCCGGTGCGCCGTGGAAGGGCTCGGCCAGGTTCGGGCGGTTCACCCAGGCATCGGCGGCGGCGGGGTCCGGAAGGAGGATCTGCAAGGCCTTGTAGATGCCCAGCACATGGGAGACGCGCTCCAGCTGGTCCCGGTCCAGCCGGGCCTTCTGCTCGCGCTTCCATTTGAAATAGGTGGACCGGGAGCGCAGGCCCAGCAGGGCCATCTGCCGGTCCGTGTCCAGGCCCCAGAGGCCGGCGATGCGGAAGAACGTGCGGATGCCGGCGCCGGACAGGCGCTCCAGTTCCGCCGGATCCGCGGGCAGGGCCACCGGTTCGAGGACCAGCATCTGTCTCGGGCGGCGCGCTCGACCTGCAGACCAACAACGAGGCCGTCAGCACGGTGACCTTGGCGGATGGCTCCATCGCTGGCTCGGGCGGGACGCTGACAGCGACGGCTGGCGCCTTTGACGTGCGCAGAGGCTCAGTCAGCGCAAAGCTCAGCGGGACCGTGGGCTTGACCAAGACTACCGCCGACACAGTGACCCTCAGCACAGCCAACACCTACACCGGCGGAACGACGATCAATGCCGGCACCTTGGAGGTGGGCGCCGGCGCCAGCCTCAAGGGCAACGTTAGCGTCTCCAGCGGCGGGCGCTTCCAACCGGATAACCCAGCCGCGTTGGAGGACCACTG
>CAWFOJ010000013.1:0-9987 GCA_963816585.1 uncultured Holophagaceae bacterium
CGACCGGAGCCCGGTTCGCCAGGGAGGGCTTGCCGAAGTGGTCAGGGATTGCACCAGGCTGCGGCCCCGCTGGCAGGCGCTGATGATGATCCGGAAGGCATCCAGTTGGCCGGGGTCGGTCACCACCGCATCCTGCATGGACGCGGTGCCCAGGATGATGGCCAGGATGTTGTTGAAGTTGTGGGCGACCCCGGCCACCAGGACCCCGAGAGATTCGAGTTTCTGGGCCTGGATCATCCGATCCTCGCCGGCCCGCAGGGCCTGCTCGGCCAGCTTCCGTTCGGTCACCATTTCGGACATGATGATGATCCCGCCGATTTTGTCGGTGGCGTCCAGCCACGGCAGGATCTCCCACCTCAGCCAGTCCATCCGGCCGTCCTGCCTGGGGAAGGAATCCTCGTCGCAACGCTCGGTGGCGCCCGCCAGACAGCGCCGGTGGATCTCCTTCCAGCGCTCAGGGATCTCCGGGAACACCTCGTAGTGGGAACGGCCCACGATGTCCCCCAGGTTGACCCGGTAGTCCTGGAGCCACCGGTTGCTGGCGAAGATGTAGCGCATGTCCTTGTCCAGCATGGCGATGGAGGCGGGAGCGTTCTGGATGAAAAGATCCAGGAGCCGGGTCTTCTCCTTCAGGCTCGATTCCGAGCGCTTGCGCTCGGTGACGTCCCTGAGCACCACCTGGATGGCCGGCCCCTGGGCATCCTCGAACGCCGCGCAGGAAACCTCCACCTGGCGCGGGCTGCCGTCCTGGCGCAGGATGGTCTCTTCGGAGAACCGGATGACCTGCCCGCTGCGCACGGCCCTCAGGCGTTCCAGCACCTTCCCGTGGCTGTTTGGGTGGAACAGTTCCAGGGGCGACCTGCCTGTCACCTGGTCCGCGCTGGCCGCTCCCATCAAACGGACCGCTTCCTGGTTCACCATTTCGATGCGATCGCCGCGGTTGACCCAGATGGCATCGGGGGACAATTCGGTGAGGCTTCGGAACCGGCGTTCACTCTGGGCGAGGGTCTCCTCGGCCCGCCGCCTTTCCGTGACATCGCGGAACACCAGCACCACTCCGACGGCTTCGCCAGTGGCCGCCCGGATGGGGGCCGCGCTGTCTTCGATGGGGATCTCCTGTCCCTCGCGACTGACCAGGGCGGTGTGGTTGGCCAGACCTTGCACCACGCCCTCCCGGAGGACCTTGGCCACGGGGTTGACGGCCGGTTCCCGGGTCTGTTCGTTGATGATGTTGAATACCTGGGCCAGAGGCTGCCCGGCCGCCGCAACCGTGCTCCAGCCGGTCAGCTTTTCCGCCACGGTGTTCAGGAACACCACCGCGCCGGCCGCGTCGGTAGTGATGAGCGCGTCCCCGACGCTGCTCAGGGTCACGTGCAGCAAGGCACGTTGCCTTTCCAGATCGGCCTCGTAGCGCGCACGTTCACCGGCATGCTGCAGAATCTGGAGCAGGAGCCCCCGACCCGGCGAATCCCAGGAAACCGAAAACGCCCCAGGCCAGGAGGACCATCCGGTAGGCGTGGGCGTTCGCCCGCTGACGGACCGCGAGCAGGGCCAGTTCCGTGTTCCGGAAGTCCGCGACCTGCACGCGGATGGCGTCCATGAGCTCCTTGCCCTGTTCCGAGGCCACGGCTCGGCGCGCCGTCGCCGGATCGCTTCGGTTCAGGTCGATATTTTTCTTCAATATCTCCAGCCGGGCGCCGATGAGTTCCTTCATTCCCTGGATCCGGGCTTCCTGGGCCGGGTTGTCCTGGACCAGCCGCTCCATCCGTTCGATGTCCCCGTGGAGGTTCTCCATGGCGAACTGGTAGGGTTCGAGATAGTCGGTCAAGCCGGTGATGAGGTAGCCCCGCTGTCCGGTTTCCGCGTCCACCAGGGCAGTGAGGGTGGTCTGGACCGCGTCCAGCACCTCGTGGGTGTGGGATACCCAGTGGGCTTCTTCCGCAAGCTTCCGGACATTCCCGAACAAAACCAGGCCGGCGGCGAACAGAACGACGGACCAGACCCCGAAAAAAAGATAAATTCTTAATTTGAACCGGCTCATCTGGACCCTCTCGGGATGCAAAGTCCCTGGCCCAGAAGTTCAGCCCAGGGCACCGATTTGGCGAATACATATGATGAAATTTACAATGCTACCACCCATCTTTGATAAAACTTTCCGTAAAGGTCCCCCGCCAAGGGCATACCTTCCCCGCGGCAGTCCGACGAACCGCCACGGATCGTCCTGGAATGCGGTCCACAGTGTCCGCCGGTGGATTCCCAGGGCCTGGGGCAGCCGCCGGAAGGCGCTCCAGCTGGTGGCCCAGCCCGCCTCCAGGCTCGACATCCAGAGGAAAGACCCGGTGCGGGCGGCGAACGGCGGGGTCCAGTCCCTACGGGTTCAGGTCCACCGACTGCCCCTGGATCTTCACCTGCTTGGCGCCGGTGAGGTCCAGGTGCCGGCCGTTGAGGGTGATGGTGCCGTCCTGGGTCATGACCAGCCTGGCCTGGCCCACGGTGATCTCCAGCCGGTCGCCCGCAACGATGTGGTAGCTGGATCCTACCCGGGTGGACTTGTCGGTGCCCACCGCCTCCAGGGACTCCAGGCCCACCGCCTCGTTCTTGACGGCGCCCACGGTGACCGCGTAGGCGCCGGCCACCGAGAGGGTGCGGGCGGCCCCCACCAGCTCGGTGCTGGCGAGGGCCACGGTCTCCAGCTTGGTGCGGCCCACGGAGATGGTCTGGGTCTTGCCCACGGTGAGCCGCTGATGCCCGTCCACGGTGACGGTCTCGTCGTTGCCCACGGCCTCCACCCGGTCGTGGGCCACCCGGACGGTCTCGTCGTGGCCCACTTCCTTGGTCCGGTCATGGCCCACCTGGTGGCGCTCGTCGTGCTCCACTTCGATGAGCTGGTCCTTCTCGGCGTGCAGCCACAGCTCTTCTTCGCCCTTGCGATCCTCGAAGCGCAAGGCGTTGGCGTGCTGGTGCTCGCCACCCGGGGTGGAACGGCTCAGGATGCCGCTCTGGGTGCGGTGGTCGGGCAGTTCCCAGGGGGGCATGTGCAAGGCGTTGTAGGCCTGGCCCAGGATGATGGGGCGGTCCGGATGGCCTTCCAGGAAGTCCACCACCACCTCCTGCCCCACCCGGGGCAGGGCCACCATGCCGAACCGGGCCCCGGCCAGGGGGGTCGCCACCCGCACCCAGCAGGAACTGCCCTCGTCGAAGGCGCCCTCCCGATCCCAATGGAACTGCACCTTCACCCGCCCGAAGCGGTCGCAGTGGATCTCCTCGCCCCTGGGGCCCACCACCGTGGCGGTCTGGGGACCCCGCACCACCGGGCGCGGGGTGGCCCGGGGCGGCCGGAAGGGGATCCCGGCCCGCACGCAGGTGAAGGTGTTGCGGTACTGGGGCAGGCCGTCCGGGTCCCGGTAGTTGTTGCTCCCCTGGTGATCCACCCGGGTGACCAGGAAGCGCCGGTCGTGCGCGCTCCCGCCTGGATCGTAGTGGCCCAGGAGCTCGAAGGTGTGGCCGCTGGCCAGGAACCGGCAGGTGCCGGCGCCGAAGAAGGTCTTGGTGCGCAGTTCGGCCTCCTCCACCCGCAGCCGGGCGATCCGGTTGCCGTCCTGGTAGTCCCGGTAGGCGAAGGACCCTTCGTGCTCGTAGCGCTCCAGGCGCGGCAGGCCCGGCCCCAGGTCGCGGCTGCCGGCAAGCTCCGCCACCAGGTGCTCCCGCGGCTGCTGGAAGTCGAAGGACGTGATGGCATAGTCCGTGGCCGCCAGGTTCCGCTCGCAGCCCCACCGGTGGATGCTGTCCGCGCCTCCGGCGCCGCTTTCCCCCTGGTAGTCGATCCGCTCCCGCTCGGGCATGGGCGGGGCATGGCCGCTGGAGTCGGACAGGATCAGGGTGTGCCCGTCCGGGTCGAACCGGAAGCGGTAGTGGATCCCCTGGCCCTCCAGGAGCCTGGAAACGAAGGCGAAGTCCGTCTCCCCGTACTGGGTCACCTGGGTCACGGGCGGGTAGCCGCCCCCGTCCAGGTCCATCTGGTAGCGGGCCCGGGCGCCGTACTCGGCGAACAGCCGCTCCAGGAGCTCCGGCAGGGTCAAGCCATGGAAGATCCGGCAGTTGACCCGGTGCTTGAGGAAGTCGGTCCAGGGCCCCAGCACCGCCCGGTAGAAGGCTAAGCCGCCGTCGCTGCCGGTGTGGGCGAAATGGACCACCCGCCCGCTGAAGCGGCGCTCCCCGCCGGCCGTGGCCAGCCGCACGCCCAGCTCCTGGCCCATCAAGTCCTTGAGGGTCAAATCCGCCCGTTCGGAAAGGAGCTGCAGGGTGAACTGGAAGGGCATGGACAGGCCTTCGCAGCCTTCGAAGCGGTCCAGGAGGAGGTTGTCGCCCAGGGGGGATTCCAGTCGGAAGAGGCGGTTTTCCTGGGAATAAAGGGACGCGATGGGCAGGCTGTCCGGCTTCACCGGGAGGCTCCATGTCAAGGTTCATTGAAAAGGAAGTTAAAGATTTTATTGGGTTTATTGTTTGCTGCCGGCGGCATCGAATTCCAGAGGGATTGGCCTGGATCCATCCAGGATTTCTCAAACCCTACAGCCAAATCAACAACAACATTTTTATAGTTATATTGAGTACCTCTAAAGATGCGTGAGGAATCCTTCCCATGAGGTCCCCTGCCGGCCAGCCCTGGATCCGCGCCTGACGGAGCAACGGATTCAGGCTAGAATCAACCTTTTCCGCGGATTCCCATGCACATCCAAGAGCTCATCACCCGACTGCAGACCTTCTGGGCCGCCCGTGGGTGTCTCATCGGCCAGCCGTACGACCTGGAGAAGGGCGCCGGTACCATGAATCCGCTCACCTTCCTGGGCGCCCTGGGCTCCCGGCCCTGGAATGTGGCCTACGTGGAGCCGTCCCGGCGCCCGGGGGACGGGCGCTACGGGGAGAACCCGTTCCGGGTGTACAAGCACCTGCAGTACCAGGTGATCCTCAAGCCTTCCCCGGCCAAGGTGCAGGACCTGTATATCGAAAGCCTGGAGGCCATGGGGGTGGACCTCACCAAGCACGACCTGCGGTTCGAGGAGGACAACTGGGAGGCCCCGACCCTGGGCGCCTGGGGCGTGGGCTGGCAGGTGATGCTGGACGGCATGGAGATCACCCAGTTCACCTACTTCCAGCAGGTGGGGGGGATGGACTGCCGGCCGGTGGCGGCGGAGATCACCTACGGCATCGAGCGCATCTGCATGTTCCTCACAGGCATCGACAACATCTTCGACCTGGTGTGGGGGGAGGTGAAGACCGACGACGGGGTCTTCCCGGTGACCTACCGCACCATGCGCCAGCGCGAGGAGATGGAACTGAGCGCCTACAGCTTCGAGCATGCGGACCTGGACCTGCACTGGCGGATGTTCGAGGCCTTCGAGCGGGAGGGGTGGCACCTGGTGAAGGACCTGGGGCACTTCCTCTCGGGCTACGAGCAGGCCCTCAAGATGAGCCACACCTTCAACGTCCTGGACGCGCGGGGGGCGGTATCCACCACCGAGCGGCCCGGGATCATCAAGCGGGTGCGGGACCTCACCTGCGCCTGCGCCCGGGCCTACGTGGCCCAGGACCAGGAGCGGCAGGCCGCCCCGGCTCCGGCCCGGGGAAAGGGGGTGGGCGCATGAGCGAGACCCGCACCCTGCTCCTGGAGATCCACTGCGAGGAGATTCCCGCCCGCTTCCTGGCCCCGCTCACCGCCGAGTTCACCGAAGGCCTCCGGGGCTTCATCCGCGACAACCTGCAGGCGGACCTGCGCTGCGAGGGCTTCTACTCGCCCCGCAAGCTGGCCTGGCGGGTCAAGGGCCTGCCGGCGGCCCAGGCGGACCAGTCCGAGACCCAGGTGGGGCCGCCCCGGCGCCTGTGCGTGGACGGGGACGGCCGGCCCACCCAGACCGGGGTCAAGTTCGCCGAGAAGTGGGGGGTGCCCTTCCACCAGGTGCGGTTCGACCAGCCCCCCGGCAAGAAGGAGCCCTGCGCGGTGGTGACCCTCACCCGCCCGGGCCGCCCGACGGTGGACCTGCTGGCCGAGGCCCTGCCCCGCCTGGTCACCGCCCTGCATGTGCCCAAGGCCATGCGCTGGGGGTCCAGCGAATTCCAGTTCGTGCGCCCGATCCGCAACGTGCTGTGCCTGTTCGGCGCCGAGGTGGTGCCCTTCCAGCTGGACGGCGTGGCCGCCGGGGCCACCACCTGGGGCCACCGCCTGTACCACCGCGCCCATCCCGCGCCGGTGGCGGTGCCGCGCCCGGAGGCCTACGAAGCGGTCCTGGAGGACGCGGGGGTGGTGGTGGCCTGCGCCGCGCGCCGGGCCCGCCTGGAAGCCCAGCTGCACGCCCTGGCGGCCCAGGCCGGGGGCCGCCTGGTGGCGGACGAGCACCTCCTGGACACCCTGGCGGAGATCGTGGAGTGGCCCACCATCATCGTCGGCCAGTTCCCGGAATCCTTCCTCACCCTGCCCAAGGAAGTGCTGGTGACCTCCCTGGCGGAGCACCAGAAGGCCTTCTGCGTGGAGAACGAGGCGGGTGTCCTGCTGCCCCGCTTCCTCACCGCCGCCAACCGCCCGGACGATCCCAGCGGCTTCATCAAGAGCGGCAACGAGTGGGTGCTGCGGGCCCGGCTCTACGACGCCCGGTTCTTTTTCGAGGAGGACCGCCGGCAGCCACTGGGGGAGCGCCTGGAAAAGCTCAAGCACCTCACCTTCCAGCGGGAGCTGGGCAGCTACTTCGACAAGACCCGGCGCATCGCCGCCCTGGCCTCGGCCCTGGCCGGCAGCCTGGGGCTGGACGCCACCGACGGGCGGCTGGTGGCCGAAGCCTGCAAGTGCGACCTGGTGACCCTCATGGTGGGCGAGTTCCCCGAACTGCAGGGCATCATGGGCGGCGAGTACCCTGCGCCGGGAGGACGCCCACGAGACGGTCTGGGTGGCGGTGAAGGAGCACTACCGCCCCATGTCCGCCGAAGGGCCCATCCCCTCCACGCCCCTGGGCGGCGTGCTGGCCATCGCCGACAAGCTGGACACGGTGGCCGGATGTTTCGCCATCGGCCTGGTGCCCACCGGCTCCAAGGATCCCCTGGCCCTGCGCCGGGCCGGGCAGGGCATCGTGCGGATCCTGTTCGAGCGGGGCTGGAACCTGGATCCCCTGCGCATGTGCGCCCTGGCCCTGGACGGCATCGGGGACAAGGCCACCTGCCCGGCGGACGAGACCCTCAAGGCCCTGGAGGCGTTCTTCCGGGACCGGGTGGCGTTCCAGCTGGAGCAGGCCGGCTATCCGGGCCCGGTGCGCCGTTCCGCCCTGGCCGCCGGGTGGACCGACCTGGTGGACCTCAAGGCCCGCTGCGACGCTCTGGCCGCCTTCGCCGACGACCCCAGGTTCCAGAGCCTGGCCCAGAGCGCCAAGCGCATCGGCAACATCCTCAAGGACGAGACCTGGGGGGACCTGGAGGCGGACCGCCTGCTGGAGCCCGAGGAACAGGCCCTGGCCGGGCTCCTGGCCCAGCTGGAGGCGGAGGGGGACCAGACCGCCCTGCTGGAGCGCCTGGCGGAGCTGGCCGCGCCCCTGGAGGCGTTCTTCACCGCGGTGCTGGTGAAATGCGAGGACCCGGCGCTGCGCGCGGCGCGGCTGGCGCTGCTGGGGCGGCTGCGGAAGGGGTTCCTGCGGGTGGCGGACTTCAGCCTCTGGCAGTAGGCGCCTGCCCGGACCCGCCGGCCGGAAGGCGCGGCGGACCCGGGCGCAGAGGGATTGACGGCACGGTGACCCATTGTCGCATTGGCATAAAGGGCGGTGTCGAACACCTGGCGACACGGATCATGGCGGGGCTCATGCCGCCTCCATGGGTTCCGGTCCCTTGGACGCGGCCAGGGCCCCCTTCGTCCGGCGCTCAGAAGCTCATGGCCCCCAGCAGCCTCCCGACCAGGGCGCTCACCCCCATGGCCAGCCCGCCGCCCAGGAGCACCCGCAGGGCGGACCGGCCCTTGCGGTTGTTGGCCAGGTGGCCGCCCACCAGCCCCAGCACCGCCAGGCCGCCCAGGCCGGTGAGGGCGATGACCGCCAGGCGGGCCGGCCCGGGGCCCACGACCAGGGCCACGATGGGCAGCAGGGAGGCGGAGGCGAAGCTGCCCGCCGAAACCACCGCGGCCTGCAGGGGCCGGGCCCGGGTATGTTCGTTCAGGCCCAGTTCATCCCGCACGTGGGCCCCCAGCACGTCATGGCCGCTCAGCTGCCGGGCCACCTCGTGGGCCAGGGCCGGGTCCAGGCCCCGCTTCTCGTAGATGAGCGCCAGCTCCCGCAGCTCGTCCTTGGGGTTGGCGGCCAGTTCCCGCATCTCCTGGGCGATGTTGGCTTCCTCGGAATCCTTCTGGGAACTCACCGAGACATACTCCCCGGCGGCCATGGAAAGGGCGCCCGCCACCAGGCCGGCCAGGCCCGCCAGCAGGATGGCGTGGACCCCGGCGGAACTGGCCGCCACCCCGATCATCAGGCTCGTGGTGGAGACGATGCCGTCATCGGCGCCCAGCACCGCGGCCCGCAACCACCCCCCTCTCCCGCTGGAATGGGTCTCGTGATGGGGATGAGAAAAAGCCGCGCTTGCCCTTGTCATGAAAAAATAATTCACCAAGACCCCCCAATTGTCAACGTTGCGAACAAGATCCCTGGTTCCAGCCAGGCTGCCGGCGTTCCGGTGGCGACGGGACCTTCCCGCCCCTATGCTGGTGCCATCGAGGCCGCCATGGCGCAGCGCTCCCAGAGCCATCCCGACAACGTTCCCGGATCCTTCTTCGTGGACCGGACCTGCATCGACTGCGGCACCTGCTACGAATACCTGCCCTGGGTGTTCCAGGATGCGGGGGGCCATAGCCGGGTGCACCGCCAGCCGGCGGGCCCCTCGGATCACTTCCACGCCCTCAAGGCCCTGCTCGCCTGCCCCACCGGGTCCATCGGCGCCGACGCCAAGGCCGGGCTGAAGGAAGCCCAGGAGGGCTTCCCCGACCCCATCGAGGAAGAGGTATCCTTCTGCGGCTTCACCTCGCCCAAGAGCTTCGGGGCTTGGAGCTACTTCATCCGCCGGCCCGGGGGCAACGTGCTGGTGGATTCGCCCCGGGCCGTGCCGGTCCTTCTGGACCGCCTGGAGCGGCTGGGCGGGGTGGCGCTGATGGTGCTCTCCCACCGGGATGACGTGGCGGACCACGAGCGTTTCCACCAGCGCTTCGGATGCGCCCGGGTGCTGCACCGGGCCGACCTGGGGGAGGGCATCCGGGAGGTGGAGCGGGCCGTGGACGGGGATGAGCCGGTGCGCCTGGCCCCGGACCTGCTCTACCTCCCCACCCCGGGCCACACTCCCGGCAGCGCCTGCCTTCTGTACCGGAACAGTACCTGTTCAGCGGCGACCACCTGTGGTGGAACCCGAACCGGGGCATGCTCTCCGCCTCCAAGGCCTACTGCTGGCACCACTGGCCCACCCAGCTCAAGAGCCTGGAGCGCCTGCTGGACTATGACTTCACCTGGGTGCTCCCGGGCCACGGCACCTCCCACCGGGCGGGAAGCCCCGAGGCCATGCGCCGGGACCTGGAGGCGGCGATCGCCTGGCTCAGGGGGCAGTGAGCTTCCGCATCCCGCGCGACCCGCCCCGGCGCCGGATCGGCGCGGGGAGGAGAACAGCCCCTTGCGCCGGGCGGGCCCCGGCGGGAATGGGTTTAATGATTATGTTTAATTTATTTTTTAGGTTAATATTCAGACACTCAGGCCGGTGACCTGAGTGACTTATGAAAATTTCAATCCCTGGTTCACAGTTCCTCCTGGCGGCCGCCCTGGGCACCCTGGGATTCCTGTGCGGCTGCGGCGGCGGAGGGTCGTCCGCACCTGCATCGCCTCAGCCCCAAGCCTCGTCCCGGACGGTTGCGGTGGTGAGCATCCGCCCGGCCTTCGGCATGGAGGACACCCGCGTGACCGTGATCGGGAGGGGCCTTTCCGGTGT
>CAWFOJ010000014.1:0-4327 GCA_963816585.1 uncultured Holophagaceae bacterium
GGCGCGGGTCGGCGGCGACCGCAACCTGGGCTACCTGCTGGGGGACCGGGAGGCCGGGGAGGGGGTCCTGATCGACCCCTCCTTCGATCCCCGGCTGCTGGTGGACCGGGCCCAGGCCCAGGGCCTGCGCATCACCGCCATTCTCAACACCCACGGCCATGCGGACCACACCAACGGCAACGCCGAGGCCAAGGCCCTCACCGGCGCCCCGGTGGCCGGAGGCCCGGGGCACCCGGGGCCCCTGGACCAGGTGCTGCGGGACGGCGACCGGGTGGCCTTCGGCGCCATGACCCTGAAGGTCTGGCATGTCCCCGGCCACTGCCCGGACCACCTGGCCTTCCTGTCCGAGCCCCTGGAGGCCGGCTTCACCGGGGACCTGCTGTTCGTGGGCAAGGTGGGCGGCACCGGCAGCGACGCCGACGCCCGGACCGAATGGGACAGCCTGGGCCGCCTGCTGCGGGAGTGGCCGCCCCACGCCGCCGTCTGGCCCGGGCACGACTATGGCGCGCGCCCCAGTTCCACGATGGCCTGGGAGCGGGCCACCAACCCCTTCCTGCTCTGCCCGGACCTGGCCGCATTCATCAAGCTCAAGGCCGCTTGGCCTGCCTTCAAGGCCAAGCATTCCTTGAGATAGAAGGGAATCCCTGGTTCCCGGGCCCCTCCAGAATAGAAGACCTTGATATCCGTCAAGGCGATTCACGCGGGGATCCGGGAGACTGCCTCCATGACGGCCCCCCTTCAGGGGCCCCTTCTGGAGGAACCGACCATGTTCTGCAATCAGTGTGAGCAAGCCCAGGACGGCCAAGGCTGCACGGAATTCGGGTTGTGCGGAAAGGACGCGGACGTCCAGGCGCTCCAGGAGACCCTGCTGTACGGGATCAAGGGCATGGCCGCCTACGCCCACCACGCCCGGCGCCTGGGCCGGAGCGACGACGGGGTGAACGCCTTCCTGGAGGAAGCCCTGTTCGCCACCATGACCAACGTGAACTTCGACGTGCCCACCCTCCTGGAACTGGCCCTCCAGTGCGGCAAGCACAACCTCAGGGTCATGGAGATGCTCGACGAGGCCCACGTGGCCCGCTTCGGCCAGCCCCGGGTGGCCCAGGTGGCGGCAGGCACCCGGCCCCAGCCCGGCATCCTGGTCTCCGGCCACGACCTGCTGGACCTGGCCAACCTGCTCCAGCAGGTGGAGGGCACCGACGTGCTGGTCTACACCCACGGCGAGATGCTGCCCGCGCACATGTACCCCGGGCTGGGCGACCATCCCAACCTGGCCGGCCACTTCGGCGGCGCCTGGCAGCTCCAGAAGCGGGAGTTCGATGCCTTCGGCGGCGCCATCCTGGTGACCACCAACTGCATCCAGGAAGCCCGGGACAGCTACCGGGACCGCCTGTTCACCACCCGCGTCACCGCCGTCCCGGGCGCCGCCCGCCTGGCCGGCGACGATTTCAGCGCCGTGATCGCCCGGGCCAAGGCCCTGGGCCCCCTGCCTCAGCGGGACCTGGGCCGGATCCCGGTGGGCTTCCACCACAGCGTGGTGCTGGGCGCCGCCCCGGCCCTCCTGGAGGCGGTCAAGGCCGGCCAGCTCACCCACGTCTTCCTCATCGGCGGCTGCGACGGCAGCGAGCCCGGGCGCAACTACTACAGCGACTATGCCCGCCTCACCCCCGCCACCTCCTTCGTGCTCACCCTGGGCTGCGGCAAGTTCCGCATCATGGACCACGACTACGGCACCCTCCTGGGCCTGCCCCGGCTCCTGGACATGGGCCAGTGCAACGACGCCTACGGCGCCATCAAGGTGGCCGCGGGCCTGGCCGAGGCCCTGGGCTGCGGAGTCAACGACCTGCCCCTGACCATCGTCCTGTCCTGGTTCGAGCAGAAGGCCGTGGCTATCCTGCTGACTCTGCTCCACCTGGGCATCAAGAACATCGCCGTGGGCCCCAACGCCCCGGCCTTCCTCACGCCCAGCCTGTTCAAGGTCCTCAAGGACGCCTACGGCCTCAAGCTCATCGGTCCGGACCCCAAGGCCGACCTGGCCGCCGCGCTGTCCTGATATGCTCACCAGATCCATCAGGTCCATTTGAGGGCCAGCCTTGCACGGAACCCGGTCCATCCTCCTGGTGAGCCTCGCCGCGAGCCTTCTGCTGGGGGTCTTCCTCGGCTCCGGGGTGTTCACGTTCTTCGCCGCCCGGGGGGATTCGTACCTTTCGGACGATCCGGCGGTCTGCGTGAACTGCCACGTCATGCGCGACCAGTACCGACGGCTGGCTGCACGGCTCCCACCACGGGGCGGCCACCTGCAACGACTGCCACCTGCCCCACGACAACGTGCTGCACAAGTACTGGGTGAAGGCCAGCAATGGCTACCACCATTCCAAGGCCTTCACCCTCATGGACTTCCAGGAGCCCATCCGGATCAAGCCGGGCAACGCCCGGGTCCTGGAGGCCAACTGCCTCCGCTGCCACCGGGCCATCGCCAGCGAGATCACCGCCCACGGCACCCTGGGCGTGCCCACGGACCCCGGGCAGAAGGCGGACCTCTACGGCTGCGTGCGCTGCCACCAGGAGGTGGGCCATGGCGCCGGCACATGATTTCCGAACCACCATCCACCCGGCCCGGCGCGGCCCCGCGCCGGAGGAGGCCCCCGATGAGTGAACCCAAACCCGCCCTGTTCTCCCGCCCCGCGGTCCTGCTGGGGCTGGCGGCCGCCGGCGCCGCCGCGGCCACGGTCCTGGTGCTGGCGCTCAACGCCAGCATCGCCAGCCACAAGGCCGAGGCCCGGCAGACCTTCACCCGCCTGGTGGACCTGGACGAAACCACCGTCGACCCGGCCCTCTGGGGCAAGAACTTCCCCCGTCAGGTACCGACGGCTACAAGCGCACCGCCGAACGCTACGGCACCAAGTACGGCGGCGGCGGCAGCGAGACCCTCGCTCCCGAGAAGATCGACGCGGACCCGCGCCTGAAGGCCATCTTCGACGGCTACGCGTTCGCCCTGGACTACCGCAGCCGGCGCGGGCACGCGTACATGCTGGAGGACCAGCGCGCCACCAGGCGCGTCACGGAACGCCCCCAGTCCGGCTCCTGCCTGCACTGCCACGCTTCCACCACCGTCCTGTACCGGGAACAGGGCCGGGCCCAGGGCCTGCCGGGGGACCTCAAGCTGCCCTTCGACGACCCCCAGGCCCGGGCCCAGCTCATGGCCGGCTTCGAGGCGGTCTGCAAGATGCCGTACCAGGAGGCCACCAGGCTGGCCAAGCACCCGGTGGCCTGCATCGACTGCCACGATCCCGCGACCATGCAGCTGCGGGTGACCAAGCCCGGCTTCCTGCGCGGCATCGACGCCCTGGCCCGCAGCAGCGAACCGGTGCCGCACCTGCCGTCCCTGGAGAAGTGGCGCAAGGGCGACCGCAAGGAAGCCTACGACCCCAACCGGGACGCCTCCCGCCAGGAGCTGCGCTCCATGGTGTGCGGCCAGTGCCACGTGACCTACTACTGCGGGCCCAAGGCCACCCTGTTCTTCCCCTGGAACAACGGCCTCAAGGTGGAAGAGATGGAAGCCACCTACGACGGCTACAAATTCGCCGACGGGCACCGGTTCTTCGACTGGAAACACGCCCGCTCCGGCGCCGAGGTGATCAAGGCCAAGCATCCGGAATTCGAGCTTTGGAGCCAGGGCATCCACGCCCGCTCCGGCGTCTCCTGCGCGGACTGCCACATGCCCTACGTGCGGGAAGGGGCGGTGAAGATCAGCGACCATCGCGTGGCCAGCCCGCTCCTGAGCATCTCCCGTTCCTGCCAGACCTGCCACCGGTTCCCGGAGGCGGAGCTCAAGGCCCGGGTGGAGGCCATCCAGGACCGCACCAAGGCGCTCCTGGACCGGGCCGAGGATGCCCTGGTGCAGCTCATCGGCGACCTGGAGAAGGCCCGGACCGCCGGGGTGCCCGAAGACCGGCTGAAGCCCGTCTTCGAGTTCCAGCGCAAGGCCCAGTGGCGGGTGGATTGCATCAACGCCGAGAACTCCATGGGCTTCCACGCGCCCCAGGAGGCGGCCCGGGTCCTGGGCGAGGCCATCGACTACAGCCGCCAGGGACAGCTGGACCTGCGGGACATCCTGGCCAAGCTGCCCGCCGCTCCCGCCAAGGGGGGAAAGGCCTGAGCATTCTTCTCCGCGCCTGCATTCCTCCGCGTCCTCCTTGTCCAGCTTCTGACCGGATGGTGCCGTAGTGCTCGTCCTGCAGCCGGCCGGCTGACTTCACCCCTGGAAAAGCCGGATAAGGAGCACGCGGAGGAACGCAGGCGCGGAGATTTGGACATCAGACCAGAT
>CAWFOJ010000015.1:0-7218 GCA_963816585.1 uncultured Holophagaceae bacterium
TGACCCGGACTTCGACCTGGACCGGCATATCGTCGCCGCCCGGGCGCAGGGCCCACAGGGCCCCGAGGGCGTCCAGGCTTTCGTGGGCGAGGAAGCGGGCAAACCGTTGGATTGGGATCACCCCCCGTGGAGGATCCAGGTCATCCAGGGCATTGAGGAGGGCGAAACGGTCCTCTTGGTCCGCGTCCACCACAGCATCGGCGACGGCACGTCCCTGCTGGGCCTGCTGTTCGCCATGGTGGATGAAGCCCCTGCCCTCGAGGGTGGCCCGGCCAGGACCCCAGCGCCTCCCATCGCTGGCGTCAGCTGGCTTGGCCGTCTCCTGCACGGCGCGGCCATCCCCTTGCACATCCCTGGGATTCTCCTGCGCCGCCTGACCTGGGCTCCGGACCGCAGTCCCCTCCACGGGCCGCCCTTATCCGGAACCAAACGGGTGGCCTGGACCCGGCCCCTGGACCTGGACGCCGCGAAGCATGCGAATCGCCGTATGGGGGCCACGGTCAACGATATGCTCATGGCATCCGTCTCCGGTGCGTTCTGCCAATACCTGGAAGGGCATGGCAACCCCGCCCCGCCCCGGTTCCTGGTCTCCATGCCGGTGAACATGCGGGCCCAGGGCCAGGCTCCGGGCTGCGGCAACCGTTTCGCCCCCGTGCCCCTGGAACTGCCCGCGGGCCCCGGGCCCCAGGCCCGGCGCATCCTGGCCGTGAAAGCGAGCATGGACCGGATGAAATGCTCGGCCGTGCCCATGGTCATCTACAACCTGCAACGTGCGCTCATATCCTGGCTCCCCCAGAGCGCGAGCCGGCTCCTCATCGACTTCCTCGCCAACAAGTGCACGGCCGTGGTCACCAACGTCAGGGGGCCTTCCCGGGATCTCGCCCTGGCGGGCCGCCGGGTGCGCTCGATCGTCTTCTGGGTGCCCCAGCGGGCCAGGATCGGGGTGGGCATCTCCATCCTGAGCTTCTCGGGCAAGGTGCAGGTGGGGGTGATCGCCGATGCGGCGCTGGTGCCCGATCCCGCGGCCCTGGTCCAGGCGTTCGAACAGGAATTCGAGGCCATGAAGGCCCTTTGAATCAGCGGAATCCGGCCTCCAGGATGCGCAGGGCGGCATCCAGCCGGCCAGTTACGCTGGAGTTCTTTTCCACCGGAGGCCCCAGGCCGTCCCAGACGCCGCGCGCAGGGTCGGCCAGGAGGTCGGTGCGCAGCGCGAGCCCATGCTTGGCCAGGACCGGGCCCAGGGCTGCCCTGCGGTTCCACAGGTCCATGCGGGTCTGCTCGTAGCCGATCTCGCAGACCTTGAAGCTGGAATGGAACCGGAACACGTTGGTGAACAGGCGGTGCTCCGTGGGGTTGGGCTCCAGGAGCACCAGGTCGGCGCCAGGGAAGGTATGGGCGTAGCGTTCCATCCCCAGGATCAGCCGGGAGTGGATGAGGATCCTGACGCTCTGGGCGAGGATCGCGGGCAGGCCTCCTTTCTGCACCGCCCTCGTCCCCAGGGACTCCCGCGCCTCGGCCGAGCCGGTGTTGATGGGAACCAGGGGGTTCACGCAGAACACGAGATCGGCCCCTTGCTCCAGGGCGACCGAGGAATGCAAGGTCTTGAGCAGGACTCCGTCCACGCAGACCCGCCCCTCCACCTCCACGGGCTGGTACAGGCCGGGAACGGCCGCGCTGGCCTGGACCGCGCGGGAGATGGGCACCTTGTCCAGCCCGCCCCGGCCGAACAGCACCGCTTCGCCCGTCTCCAGGTCGGTGGCCACCACGAAAAATTTCCGGGCGAGGTCCCGGAAATCGTCGGTCCGCCCGGGCATGGAGAAGGCCTGGTGGAGGTAGGCCCGGATCGGCTCGTTGGCGAAGATGCATACGGGGAGCGAGGGCCCCAGGCTCGCGAGGGGCGAGAGCAGCGAGGCGGTGTCGGGCCGGTTCAGGAACTGCCTGAAGGCTTCGGTGATCGTGCACGGGAACTGGAACCCGCTCCTCCGGGTCCTCCGCCAGGGCGGGGCGGAAGAAGATGGACGGGTCGAACAGGTTGTCCTCGCTGGAGCCCGCCCGCAGGCTGCGGAGCATCTCGGCCACGGTGATCCCGTTGGCGATGTGGGCGCCGACGAAAGCTCCGGCGCTCACCCCGACGTAGACATCCAGGCGGTTCAGATCGAGCCCCTGGATGGACTCCTCCAGAGCCCGGAGGGCGCCCAACTCATAGACGCCCCCCAGCATGCCTCCAGACGCCAGGGCCAGCCCCAGCTTCCGTCCTTTGCCTCGGCGAGCGGTGGCCATGCACCGCTCAGGCGGTCACGACCGGGGTGACCTTGTCCGCTTTCCTGGCCTTGGCCTTGGCCGGGGCCTTGGCCTTGGCCGGGGCCTTGGCCTTGGCCGGGGCCTTGGCCTTGGCCGGGGCCTTGGCCTTGGCCTTGGCCTTGGCCACGCGCTTGGTCAGCTCCTCCACCCGGTGGGTGAGCTTGATGATCTCGTCACGGGTCGGCACTCCCAGGCGCTGCATGGCGGAGGCCAAGCCGGCTTCGATGGGGGTGGTGACCTTGCTCAAGACTTTCTGGGCGTCCTCTTTGATGCCCTGGGCGCGCTCCTTGATGTTGTCCATCATTTCCTGGTTCGCGACTTTCTGGTCGCGGCCCCGCTCCACGAGCTGCTTGAAGATCTTCCCTCCTTCCTCGCCGGCGAGGTTGAAGGCCCCCAGGCCTGCAAGCCAGATCTCGTGAGCGGTGCCCTTCAGCCCGGGCGGGGTGGTCGTCTTCTTCCTGGTCGCCATATGCTTTCTCCTTTCTGCCGGCCCTGCGGCCGGGATGGTTGACTATTTGCGGCGGGCCGGGCGGGAGCGGCCGGGAGGCTTGCGGCCGCCCGCGCCGGCTTCCATCTCGGCCAAGGCGAGTTCCAGTTCCCTGAGCCTCTGGCGGAGCATGGCCATGTCCTCCTGGGTTCCGCCCACCTGGGTGAGGCGGCCCACGGAACCGCGGACCATGTCGTTCACTTTGGCCTGGACCTGGCCGACCCCGTTGACCAGGGCCTGGTTGCCCCGGCGGATGATCTGGTGCAGCAGCTCACCGGAGAGGATGGAGTGGCCCCATCTCTGGTCCTCGTAGATGCACTGCGCGAGGGTCTGGGCCGTGACGTCCTCGCCCGAGGTGCTCTCCACCACCTGAAGCTCCTGGCCGGCCCGGATCCACCCGGAGAGCTCCTCCAGGGAAACGTAGCGGCTCTCCTCCGTGTCGTAGAGCTTGCGGCTTGAACCACCATAGCGTTTGATCAGACGGATCATGTCAGGACCCCTGCCCAACCCAAATATGCCGCATTGCGGAAAAACCGCCAGTCTTTTTCCGCAATGCGTCATTTAATAATAAAATTTTAATTAAATCAATTCAGTGGCGGACAGCTTCTGGAACACCAGGTCCTCGATCACCGCGGCCGGCTGGAGGTTCTGGATGGTCAGGCCCGGACCCGCCGCCACCATGGCGCCCCCCGAAGGCTCGGTGCCCAGGGCCTGGTGCAGCGATTCCCTGGGGTCCACTTCCAGCAGCAGCACCCGCTTCCCGCGCCCCGCCATGAGGCGCCCCAGAACCGCCGTGAGGGTGCTCTTGCCCACACCGCCCTTGCCGGTCACCACCACCAGCTGCCGCTCCCCCAGCCGGTCAAGGGCAGACCGGCGCATCGGCCCGCTCCTGCCCTTTGGCCGGGATGAAAGCCATGGCCCGCTCGGCCAGGGCGGCGATGGTGAGCGAGGGATTCACCCCCGGATTGGCGGAGATGGCCGAGCCGTCGACGACATAGAGGCCCTCGTAGCCGAACAGCCGGTGCCGGTGGTCGATGGCGCCGGTCGCGGCCGAATCGCCCATGGGCGCTCCACCCAGGATGTGCGCCGTGGTGGGGATGCCCAGGAGGGTCTCGGTGACCAGGCTGATGGGGTAGCCGTCCAGGTGCCGGGCCACCCGCCGGCCCAGGTCGGTGGCTTCCGGGGTCCAGGCCCTGGCCATGGGCCCGTCTCCCGGTTCGGACACGGTCCGGCGCCGGAAGCCGGTACGCAGGCCCCGGCCCAGGCGCAGGCGCAGGTGCCCGTCCACGGTGCTCATGTAGAGCAGGATCATCGTGTACTTGGCCCAGTCGGGCACCAGGTAGGCCTGGAGCGAGCGGATGGGGTGGCGGAGCACCAGGCCCATGGCGTTCGCCAGTCTCTGCACCAGCGTGTCGCCGGGCGCATGGGGCATCATGAGCAGGCGGAAGAACCCGGCCCCGGCCGGATACCGCACCGGCTCGAGGTGGGAGTGCCCGTCCGTGTGGAGGATGGAGCCCAGGGCGAGGCCCTGGGACAGGTCCTGGTCCCGCCGGGGGGTGACGACGCCCATCAGCACCTCGGAATTGGTCCGGACGAAGTCGCCGACGCGGGCGGAGAGGGCCGGGAGCCCGGAGGCGTGGTCCCTCAGCTTCAGCAGCAGCGGCACGGTGCCCAGCACCCCCCCGGCGAAGACGACCCGGCCGGCGGTGCAGGTTCGCCGGGCGTTCTGCGCCGGCAGCGGTCCGGTTCCCTGGCGGGCCGTGACTTCGTAGCCGCCACCGGCCAAGGGCCTGACCCAGGTCACCTCGGTGTCGGGTTCAATGCGCAGGCCATGCTTCTCCGCGAGGTGCAGGTAGTTCTGGTCCAGGGTGTTCTTGGCGCCGTGGTTGCAGCCCAGCATGCAGCCACCGCAGAGGATGCAGCCGGTGCGGTCGGGCCCCTCCCCCCCGAAGTAGGGGTCCGGGACGGTCTCGCCGGGCTGGCCGAAGTAGACGGCGACGTCGGTGGGCTCGAAGTGGTCCTCCCGGCCCAGCTCCCGGCCCACCTCGCGCACCACCTGGTCCGGATAGGTCAGCTTGGGGTTCCTGACGGAACCCAGCATGCGCTGCACGGTCCGGTAGGGCCCGGCCAATTCCGTCTTCCAGTCGGCCAGGCGGCTCCAGGACGGCGCCTGGAAGAACGGGTCCTTGGGCACCGGCAGGGTGTTGGCGTAGACCAGCGACCCTCCGCCGACGCCCACCCCGGACAGCGCCGTGACGTGCTCCAGGAACGTCATCTTGAACGGCCCCCGGAAGCCCAGCCGGGGCAGCCAGAGGAACCGCCTGAGGCTCCAGTTCGATTCCGGGAAGTCGCCGGCCTTGAGCCGGCGCCCCTTCTCCAGGACCAGCACGCGATAGCCCTTCTCGGTCAACCGGAGCGCGCTGACGCTGCCGCCGAAACCGGAACCGATGATGACGAAATCCCAGTCCATGGCTGCTCCCTGCCACTGGATCAAGCCGGTTTTGCGTGCTGAATCTTGCCCCAGACCGGGTGGGAAGTCCATGGGTTTGATTCCGACCCCTGGGCGCCGGCGGCAGCATGTTGCCGAACCACGCGACGCTGGCCCTGCCCCGGGGCGATGGTACCCTCAGTTCATGGCAGGGAAACGATGTCCTCGTTGAACACCCGTCTGGCCGCGCTTGCGGCCCGTTTCCGCCAAGGGACCTTCTCGTCACTGTACGTCCGCAACTACCGCCTGTACTACTGCGGGCAGATCATCTCCACCTCGGGCACCTTCATGCAGATGGTGGCCCAGGCTTGGCTGGTGCTGGACCTGACCCATTCCGGCAAGGCCCTGGGGCTGGCCACCGCGCTGCAGTACCTACCGATCCTGTTCCTCGGTCCATACGGCGGGGTCGTCACCGACCGAATCGCCAAGCGGAAGATCCTGTTCTGGACCCAGTCCCTTTCCGGGGTCCTGGCCCTGGTGCAGGGTGGCCTGGTGGCGACGGGCCTGATCCGGGTCTGGATTGTCTACGTCCTGGCGACCTGCCTTGGGTTGGTCAACTGTTTCGACAACCCCACCCGCCAGACCTTCCACATCGAACTGGTCGGCGCCGGGAACGTCCGGAACGCCGTGACGCTGTATTCGATCCTGGTCAACCTGGCCCGCATTGTCGGACCGGCCCTGGCCGGGGTGCTGATCGCCACGGTCGGGCTGGCGCCCTGCTTCATTATTAACGGGGTCTCGTTCGGCGCGGTGGTGGCCATGCTGGCCATGATGAACCCCGACGAACTGCTCGTTTCGGAGCCGGTCCCGCGCACCAGGGGCCAGATCCGGGATGGGTTCAAGTACGTGCTGGCCACGCCGGTGCTGGGCACCAGTCTGCTGATGATGGCGATTGTCGGGACGCTCACCTTCGAGTTCCAAGTCAGCCTGCCCCTGATCGCCCACTCCACCTTCCACGGGGGTGCCAGCAGCTACGCCTTCCTGGCCTCCTCCATGGGACTCGGGGCGGCCTTCGGCGGTCTCTTCTTTGCCAGCCGCAAGGGCTTCACCCCCACCAAGCTGGTCAGCGCTTCCCTGCTTTTCGGGCTGGCCGTCCTGGCCGCGGCCTTCATGCCCACCCTGGCGCTGTCGGGGCTCGCGCTGGTGGCGGTGGGTGTCTGCTCCATCAACTTCTCCTCCCTGGGCAACAGCATTCTGCAACTGGGGAGCGCGCCGCACATGCGCGGCCGGGTCATGTCCCTCTGGTCGGTGGCGTTCCTGGGATCCACGACCATCGGCGGTCCCATTGTCGGCTGGTTCGCCGAGGAGATCGGGGCGCGCTGGGGCCTGGCGCTGGGGGGCCTGGCCGCCCTGATCGCCGCGGCCCTGGGGGCGTTCGCGCGCCGTAACTCAGACCCCGACAGGGCATGACTTCATACGGTTGAAGCACATGGCCACGATGCATGGCCCGGTTCGCTTTCTCGCCCATTCGGCCTACCTTGGCTTGGGGTTTCCGGGAGGGGTCCCCGCATCAAAGGACTTGGATTGATAGTAAGCGCAGAAATTTCAAACCCTAACGTAATGGCACCGCAGCCACCGGGTTCCGCCGTGGCTTCGGCGGGGTGGCGGGAATCCGAATCCGGACCAAATGCCCCAGGCAGATCATGGAGATAGCGACCCCGGACCGAGGTCGGCTGGTCGCCCTGGGCCTTTTACGGGGGACGGCAATGGCCTTGAGTGCAAACAAGGAAATATCATCATCGCCCACCGCCTCTCCACCATCAGGGATGCGCACAAGATCATCGTCATGGACCGTGGCCATGTGGCCAACAACGGCCGGCACGACATGCTCATGAGATGCTGTGCCGCCTATCGCCGCCTGGTCGCGCGTCAGATGTTCCTGCCGGAAAGGTCCGCCTGAACCAGCGCAACCGGGCGAAGCTTCGGCGTCAACAGCGAAGCC
>CAWFOJ010000016.1:0-7833 GCA_963816585.1 uncultured Holophagaceae bacterium
ACGCATCGAAAGGGCGTCGAGATTGCACAAGGGGACTTGGACGATGCGAACGCGGTTCAGGCCGCGCTCGCGGGTGTCTCGGCAGCGTTCTCGGTTCAAGGGTTCCTGGATAAGGGTGGCGTTGCCGCCGAAGAGCGACGCGGAAAAGCCTTTGCGGATGCGGTGAAAGCCGCCAATGGGCCGCATCTTGTTTACGCCTCGGTCGACGGCGCCGAACGTAACAGCGGAATACCTCATTACGAGAGCAAGTGGCATGTGGAGGAGCACATTCGTGCGCTCAAGCTCCCCGCCACGATCCTCCGCCCGGTTGCTTTCATGGACAATTTTGCCACCTCGGCGATCGCGCGCGGAATGGCGTTGGGCATGTTCAAGACCACGCTGGGAGCCTCGAAGCGCGTCCAGATGGTCGCGGTCTGCGACATTGGTTGGTTCTCCGCGAGGGCGTTAGAGGACCCCGAGCGGTTTGCCGGGCGCACAATCGCGCTCGCAGGTGACGAGGCGAGTGTCCCTGAAATCCTCGCTGTCTATAAGCAGGTTGCAGGGCACAAGCCCTGGGTTGCGCCCATTCCAGGCTTCTTGCCCGGACTGATGATGCCCAAGGAGATCGTGTCAATGCTCCAGTGGATGAGGGAATACGGATTCAAGGCGGATATCAGCGCGTTGAGGCATGAGCACCCGAGCCTGTTGACCTTCTCGGCCTGGCTGAAGGAGCACTTGAAAAGACAAGCTCCTGGATCCGTGGAATGTTTTTGAAAGCTGAGTGGCCAGGGCTCCTTTCTGCCGCCGAGGCGCCGAGGGACCGAGGCCCGCCGAGAAAAGGCTTTTTTTATTCTGCGGCGAACCTCGGCCATCTCGGCGCCTCGGTGATAGGCCCTTCGATGGAGTCCTCCGCCATCATCGGAAAACAGGTCGGCAGCAGTGGACTTCAGGCATCTTGGAATTGCTGAGAAACCGAGATGAGAGGAGGCCTATGGCCACCGGGACAAGATGTGCTTTTTTCTCAAGATCTGTGCGGCCTTTCCCGAAAATCCGTGAAGAACCTTTTTTCAGCTTCGCCCGAGGTTGAATCGCAACCTGGTCCAAAAAATTCGGTTTGGCACTGCACAACTGCCCGTGCAAAATTCGAAGCTGGTTTAAAGCTATTCTTGTTCGCGCGATATATTCCTATTCGCTCCAAGCATTCGCGCGACAATGGGGCCATTGTTGAAGCTGCAAGATGCGCCCATCCATCCTGGTTCTCCTATTGTCTTTGGCCGCCTCAGGGGTGCTGGCGGCTTTCGCCTTGGCTGGGGCCGCCTCCGCAAGCCAGGCCGGGATCGAGCCCGGCCCGAGGATCGGCAAGGAAGCGCCGGTCATGGTGGAACTCTTCACCTCTGAGGGCTGTTCGAGTTGCCCCCCTGCCGACGACCTGTTGATGGAGATCCACAAGGCGCACCCTATCGCCAATGCAGAAGTATTCGTTTTGAGCGAACATGTCGATTACTGGAACCGGCTGGGCTGGGTAGATCCCTTCTCTTCCGCCCAGTTCAGCGACCGCCAGAAAGGTTACGCTGCCCGGTTCGGCCAATCCGGCATCTACACCCCGCAGATGGTCGTCGACGGTCGCGAGGAGCTGGTCGGCAGCGACCGGGTCCCACGCCCTGCGGGCCATTGCCGATGCGGCCAGCCAACCCAAGGCCACAGTAGTCCTTGCCCTTGCTCCCGGCAGACTCGCCGGAGCTGGCAACCCGGTCAGGCTCGCCGTCCGGGTCGAAAAGCGGTCCGCCACCCCGCCCAAAAATGCAGCGGACGTATTCCTGGCGGTCACGGAAAGTGACCTTCATTCCCAGGTCCTGCGCGGGGAGAATGCGGGACGGAGGCTCGACCACACCGGGGTTGGTGGAGAGAAGTTCGCGGGCATTGCCCCACCCAAGGACCCGCCCGCCCCGGTGCTCCAGGACGCCCGGACGTCCCTGCAGGACATCACCCACTACAACAACTTCTACGAGTTCTCCACGGACAAGCGCGCCGTCGCCCCTCGCGCGAAGCCCGCCCCCCTGGACTGAGGAGGATGCCCCATGGCTCCGACGCTGGCCTTTGACGTCTTCGGGACCCTCGTCGATACCCACGGTGTGGTCGAGGCCCTGCGGCCCCATCTGGGCGAACGGGCCCAGGCCTTTGCCAGCCTCTGGCGGGAGAAGCAGCTGGAGTATTCCTTCCGTCGGGGCCTGATGCAGAACTACGAGACGTTCGCCGTCTGCACCCGGCAAGCGCTGGCCTATGCCGGTCAGGCCTTCAGGCTTGAACTGGCCCCCGCACAGACCGAAGCGCTCTTGGAGGCCTACCGGACCCTGCCGGCCTTCGGAGACGCGCGCCCCGGGCTGGAACTGGCCGAGGCCGCAGGGTTCCGGCTGTTCGCCTTTTCCAACGGCAGCGCCGAGGCGGTGGAGGGACTGCTTCGGCATGCGGGCTTGCGGGAGCTGCTCCTGGGGGTGGTGAGTGTGGACGACATGCGCACCTTCAAGCCCAATCCCGGGGTCTACGCGCATTTCCTCAGGCAGGCCGGAGTGGCTGGGGGCGAGGCCTGGTTGGTCTCCGGCAACCCCTTCGACGTGATCGGGGCTGTTTCGGCAGGGATGCGGGCGGTATGGGTCAAGAGGTCGCCGGAGGCGCTGTTCGATCCGTGGGGAGTGGAGCCGACCCTGGTCGTGACGGCTCTGACAGATCTAGTGGGCGGGATCCTGGGGTTCAGCAGGACCTGATGACCTGGACTCGTGAAGGTTTGTGAATGCTGAATGGCTGGGCGCCGTTTTCAGCGGACCCCCTTCCTCCATGAATGTCCTGGGGCCGGGTTGTCGATTCGGAACCGTTCGGTGCGCCATGCCATCATCCAAGAAAGAACCGGAACAGGAGGACGCGGAGGAACGGGGCGGAGCATGGCCCGACGCTTTTTGCAACGGAATGCCCTGATGGCCGCCCACTGGGATAGCCTGGAGTCAGCGCTGCCACGGACCGCGCTCTCCGATCCCCAATCATGCCTGCCCTCTCCCCCACCTGGCGGGACTACCGCCGCCGCCGCCGCCTGCTCCTCTGGGGTTTCCTGGGCGGGCTGGTCCTGTTCGCCGCCAGTTTTCCCGTGGCCAAGGCCTGGCAATCGGAGCGTCCGCTTTACGTGGGCTTGGCCCTGTTCCTGGGATCGACGGCCCTGGGCTCCGTGCCCCTGTCCCGTTTCCTCTGCCCCAAGTGCGGCGAGCCCTTCATCCACAAGGGCCGGCACCGGGACGCCTTCGCCCGCCGGTGCCTCCACTGCCGTCATCCCAGGTGGGAAGACCAGGAGCCTTCCCGTGCGGCGGGCCCTGAAGGACTGACGGATGCCAACACTCAGGTGCGCAGGTAGGACGCCCCGTTCACGTCCAGCACGCTGCCGGTCATGACCGCCGGCGCGTCCAGCGCACAGAAGACCGCGGCGGCCGCCACTTCGTCGGGCCGGGCCACCCGCCCCAGGGGATGCTGGGCCAGGATCCCGGGCCCGCGCGGGCCGGTCAGGGAATCGGCGGACATGTCGGTCTCCACGTAGCCCGGGGCCACAACGAAGAAGTACACCCCCCGTCCGGCCAGGGCCAGGGCCAGGGACTGGGTCATGGCGTTCAGCCCAGCCTTGCTGGCGCCGTAGGCGGGCGCCTCGGGCTCGCCCCGGAACGCGCCCCGGGAGGAGATGTTCACGACCCGGCCGCCGCCGGCGGTGATCATGGCATTGCCGGCCAGATAGCATAGGTTGGCCGGTCCCAGCAGGTTGGCGTCCAGGGTATGGCGCCAGGCATCCTGCCACCGCGCGTAGTCCGTGGCCCACAGGCGGTGGCTTTCCCAGATGGCGGCGTTGTTCACCAGAACCGCCACCGGCCCCATGGCCTCGGTCACCTCCCGCCACAGCCGCTCGGCCTCCACGGGCGAGGCCAGGTCGGCGGCGAAGGCCTGGTGGCCGCCTCCGGGCAGGCTCGCGGCCAGGTTCTCCGCGAGCTTCCGGTTGGTGCGGCAGTGCACAGCCACCCGGCAGCCGCGCCGGGCCAGGAGTTCGGCGATGGCCCGGCCGATGCCGCGGGCGGCACCGGTGACCAGGACCACGGGTCGCGAGGGGGATTCTGGGGCGGGCATGAAGGTACCTTACCGAATCTGCCCCGCGCGCAGGTGGCCTATTTGGGCCCTTCCTTCCGGGGGTTCTCCCGCAGCGCGAGCAGGCGCCCCCCGCGGCGGTATGCCGCGATCCACGCCAGTGCAACATCCCTAAAATAATTTGAATACCGAGCAGATCGATGGATCTTTTGCTTTCCTCGGCGAGCCTCGGCTCCCCGAGGGAAAGAACACAGACTACGGGTGATTATTTATTAAAGCTATTTTCGGGATGTTGCACTAGGCCACCACGTTCAGGATGAAGGTCAAGGTGCCGTTGCCGGTGTTGTTGAATGCGTACGGACGATCGGACGGAAAGGCGATGGAATCCCCGGCCTTGAGCACCTGTTTCTCCGCTTCCCGCTCCAGGGTCATCTCCCCGCGCACCACGTAGACCATCTCCCGGTACCCGGCAGATCCGGCTCGCCCTGGTAGCGGTCGCCCGGGGCGATGGTCCACTTCCACAGCTCCACCGTGCGCGAGGCGGGAAAGCTCTGCAGCAGGTCCACCTTGGTGCCGGGCCGGCTGCCCTGCCAGAGCTGGATCCCCCGGTCCGGACGGGCGGGCTCCGCACCGGCGCGGTCCGTGACCAGTTCCGTGAAAGTGAGGTTGAGGGCGGCGGCGATGTGCCCCAGGGTGGCGAGGCTGACGTTGCTCTCGCCGCTCTCGATCATGCCGATCATGCGCCGGCTCACCTTGGAGCGCTCGGCCAGTTCCTGCTGGCTCCATTTCATGGCCCGCCGGTTTTTCACCACGTTGCCCGAGACAGAGCGGAGCAGCTTCCTGGGATCGAACGGCATGAGGACCTCGATGCGAAATATATTGCGGATGTTGCCCTATGAGCACTATACTGCTCAAAAGCGAAGGAGCTGGCAAGCAGTTTCAGGCGCCGCCGGACTCCCCCTAGGGTCGGCGAATTACTATCCCTTCTCAACAAATGAGCTTGTTACGGCGGAGCGCCCCGGCCCCCCCCAGCCGGGCACCCTGTCACCCTTGAGTTCCCGGGCGTGCCCTGGAGCCGCCTGGCCCACCCCGCAGAGGAGGTCCCCCATGACCCTCGAAACCGCCGCCAAGTCGGCCCAGTTCATTGAGCAGGAGAACCATTACGGCGCCCACAACTACCATCCCCTGGACGTGGTCTGCACCCGCGGCGAAGGCGTGCACCTCACCGATGTGGACGGCAAGAAGTACATGGACTTCCTGGCCGCCTACTCGGCGGTCAACCAGGGCCACAACCACCCGAAGATCGCCGCGGCCATGATCCGGCAGATCCAGAGCCTGGCCCTCACCAGCCGGGCCTTCCGCAACGACCAGTTCCCGCCGCTGCTGGAAAAGCTCTGCAAGCTCACCGGCTTCGACAAGGCCCTGCTCATGAATAGCGGCGCCGAGGCGGTGGAGACCGCCATCAAGGCCATGCGCAAATGGGCCTACGACATCAAGGGCATCGAGTACCCCAAGGCCGAGATCATCGTCGCCGAGGGCAACTTCCACGGCCGCACCACCACCATCGTCGGCTTCAGCACCGACCCGGACAGCACCAGCAAGTTCGGGCCCTTCACCCCCGGCTTCAAGATCGTGCCCTACGGCGACCTGGGCGCGGTGGCCAAGGCCATCACCCCCAACACCGCGGCCATCTTCATGGAGCCCATCCAAGCAATACGTGGTACTTCTTCTTCGCCGCGTGCCTTGGTTCAGAGTACGTATTGCTGGGGTGCTCGGCACCGCCCTTGGAGGCCACCAGCGCGTATTCGCCGTCGTGCTCGACCCTCATGAGCGCAAACTTGCGGATCTTGCCGGACTTGTGGCCGCGGTCGTTACGATGACAACCGGGAGGCCGGTATCCCGGAGAGTATTGGCACTCCGGCCGCCGGTGCGCTCGGGCGTTCCGACCTGTTCTCTGACCCACGCGGCCGCTCGGTTCGTATACACCACCTAGGGGCATGACGGGTATGGTAGGGCAAGCCGATCTACAAGGCCACGCCGAGCAAGGCCGCGGCGTCGGCGATGCAGCGGTGCAACGGGTCACCCGGGGGCAGGCCCGCGGCGGCACCGGCCACACGGTCGATGGCCGCCAGCGCCCTCGGCGTCGCAAGGTCGTCGTCGAGGGCCTCCCTCACCTCGTCAAGCAGGTTGGGCCGTGTAGTTGGCCGGGCTTCGGGGCCGACACCCCGATAGGGGTGGCCTCGGGGCCGCCGGCGAGGGCAGCCGCCGGGTGCGGGTGCCCCGGCCCCCGCCCTGCGCTCCCCGCCCCCTGGTACCCGGCACGCCATAAGGTTAACCTGCGCAGGCCCTGGACCAAGAGGTCGTCCTGCCACTCCCAATCAGATCGGTAGTGATTGGCCAAGATGGCCAGGCGGATGGCGCCAGGGTCCCAGGACTTCAGCAAATCCCTGACGAAGACCAGGTTGCCGAGCGACTTTGACATCTTGGTGCCCTGGCTCGCCGCGTCCCCGGTGTGCATCCAGTGGCGCACGAACAGTTCGCCTGTCGCCGCCTGCGACTGGGCCGCCTCACACTCGTGGTGAGGGAAGATGAGGTCGGACCCGCCGCCGTGCAGGTCGATCGTGACCCCCAGTTCTCGTACCACGAGGGCTGAGCACTCGATGTGCCAGCCCGGCCGGCCGCGGCCCCAGAGCGAGTCCCACGCCGGCTCCCTGGACGGACCGCTGCCCCACAGCACGAAATCGAGGGGAGTCGGCGTGGGACTCGCTCTGGGGCCGCGGCCGGCCGGGCTGGCACATCGAGTGCTCAGCCCTCGTGGTACGAGAACTGGGGGTCACGATCGACCTGCACGGCGGCGGGTCCGACCTCATCTTCCCTCACCACGAGTGTGAGGCGGCCCAGTCGCAGGCGGCGACAGGCGAACTGTTCGTACGCCACTGAATGCACACCGGGATGGTGGCCTACGAGGGCACCAAGATGTCAAAGTCGCTCGGCAACCTGGTCTTCGTCAGGGATTTGCTGAAGTCCTGGGACCCTGGCGCCATCCGCCTGGCCATCTTGGCCAATCACTACCGATCTGATTGGGAGTGGCAGGACGACCTCTTGGTCCAGGGCCTGCGCAGGTTAACCTCATGGCGTGCCGGGTACCAGGGGGCAGGGAGCGCAGGGCGGGGGCCGGGGCACCCGCACCCGGCGGCTGCCCTCGCCGGCGGCCCCGAGGCCACCCCTATCGGGGTGTCGGTCCCGAAGCCCGGCCAACTACACGGCCGCAACCTGCTTGACGAGGTGAGGGAGGCCCTCGACGACGACCTTGCGACGCCGAGGGCGCTGGCGGCCATCGACCGTGTGGCCGGTGCCGCCACGGGCCTGTCCCGGGTGACCCGTTGCACCGCTGCATCGCCGACGCCGCGGCCTTGCTCGGCGTGGCCTTGTAGACCGGCTTGCCCTACCATACCGTCATGCCCCTAGGTGGTGTATACGAACCGAGCGCGGCCGCGTCGGTGAGAGAACAGGTCGAAACCTACGAGCGCACCGGCGGCCGGAGTGCCAATCTCCGGGATACCGCCTGCCGGTTGTCATCGTAACGGACTGCCGCGGCCACAAGTCCGGCAAATCCGCAAGTTTGCGCTCATGAGGGTCGAGCACGACGGCGAATACGCGCTGGTGGCCTCCAAGGGCGCAATGGTGGGAGAGGGCCGTGGCGGCGTACCCGCCGTACGCCGAGTACCAGGCCGAAGAACGGAG
>CAWFOJ010000017.1:0-4477 GCA_963816585.1 uncultured Holophagaceae bacterium
GGACGGTGCCAGGAACAGGAAGATCACCGCCACCACCAGGATCACCGTGAGGATCAGCTCGAACTCCACGTCCGCCACCGAGGCGCGGATGGTGATGGTGCGGTCGGTCAGGCGGAGCTTCGATCGCCGGCCGGCAGCGACGCCTGCAGCTGCGGCAGCAGCTTCTTGATGCGGTCCACCACCTGCGATGATGTTGGCGCCGGGCTGGCGCTGGATGTTCAGGATCACCGCCGGGGCGTGTTCATCCAGGCGGCCTGCTTGACGTTCTCCGCGTCGTCCACCACCGTCGGCCACGTCGGACAGCGGACCGGGGTGCCGTTGCGGTAGGCGACCACGAGGGGCTGCGGTATTCGTCGCTGGTGAGCAGCTGGTCGTTGGCGTCGATGTGGAGGCCTGCTGCGGGCCGTCGAAGTTGCCTTTGGCCTGGTTGACGTTGGCGTGCGCCGACCGCCGAGCGCACGTCCTCCAGGGTCAGGCCGTAGGTGGACAGGGCCGCGGGATTCGCCTGCACCCGCACCGCCGGCTTCTGGCCGCCGCTGATGCTCACCAGGCCCACGCCCGGGCAGCTGGGAGATCTTCTGCGCCAGCCGGGTGTCGGCGAAATCCTCCACCTTGGGCAGGGACAGGGTCTGGGAGGTGAGCGCCAGGGTCAGGATGGGCGCGTCGGCCGGGTTGGTCTTGCTGTAGATGGGCGGGTTGGGCAGGTCCGCCGGGAGGTAGGTGGTGGCCGCGTTCATCGCCGCCTGCACCTGCTGCTCGGCCACGTCGATGTTCAGGTCCAGCACGAACTGGAGGGTGATGACCGAGCTGCCGTCGGAGCTGGAGGAGGTCATCTGGTTCAGCCCCGGCAGCTGGCCGAACTGCCGCTCCAGGGGGGCGGTGACGGCGGTGGCCATCACGTCCGGGCTGGCGCCCGGATAGAAGGTCATGACCTCGATGGTGGGGTAGTCCACCTCGGGCAGGGCCGACACCGGCAGTTCCTTGAAGGCCAGCAGCCCGATCAGCATGAGCCCCAGCATCAGCAGGGACGTGGCGATGGGCCTGAGGATGAACGGCCTGGAAGGATTCAAAGGAGCGCTCCTGCTAGATCTTGGGCTGGGGGACCGCCGGGGTGGGCGCCACCTTGATGCCCGGGCTGAGCTTGTCCAGGCCGTCGATCACCACCTGCTCCCCGGAGACGGCGCCGCCCTTGAGGGCGATGGTGTCGCCCTCGGTGAGCAGGACCTCCACCGGGTGCAGGTCCACGGTGTTGTCGGCCTTCACCACGTAGACGAAGTTGCCCTTGGGGCTGCGCTGCACGGCGGCGGCGGGCACCACCAGGGCGTCCTTGAGGGTGTCCACCTGCAGGCGGGCGTTGACGAACTGGTTGGGGAACAGGGCGCCGTCCTTGTTGGGGAAGCGGGCCTTGAGGCGCACGGTGCCGGTGGCGGGGTCCACCTGGTTGTCCACCGCCAGCAGGGTGCCCGTGGCCAGCTTGCGGGTGAAGTCCCGGTCGAAGGCGTCCACCGGCAGGGGCTTGACCGCCCTTGCTGTGCTCCAGGACCGGCTGGATCTGGTCGGCGGGGATGGTGAACACCACGTCGATGGGGGACACCGGGGTGATCACCACCAGGCCGTTGGTGTCGGTGGCGTGGACCATGTTGCCCGGGTCCACCAGGCGCAGCCCCACCTTCCCGGACAGGGGGGCGGTGATGCGGCTGTAGACGAGGTTGAGCTTGGCGTTCTCCACGGCGGCCTGGTCGGTCTTCACCGCGGCATCGTCCTGGTCCACGGTGGAAACCTGGGTGTCGTACTGCTGCTGGGGAAGGATGCCCTGGTCCGTGAGGGACTTGTAGCGCGCCAGGTCCATCCGGGCGTTCTTCAGGGCGGCCTGGTCCTTGGCCAGCTGGCCCTCGGCCTGCAGCAGCGCACCTGGAACGGGCGGCGGATCCACCTGCATGAGCAGGTCGTCCTGGCTCACCATCTGGCCTTCCCGGAAGGTGACGGACATGAGCTGGCCGTCCACCCGGGTGCGCACGGTCACCGAGTCGGTCGGCACCACCGTGCCCAGCCCGGACAGGGTGACGGGCAGGTCGGCGGAGCGCACCGCGGCGACCACCACAGGCACCAGGCGCACGGACAGCGCGGGCTTGACCTTGGCGGCGGCCACGGAGCGGACCACCAGGGTGGCGGCGATGGCTACCGCCAGGACCACCGGCAGCACCACCTGCCACCGGCGCCAAGTCCCCGGGGCGGCCTTGGGCGGGACGGGCTCGAAAGGCTCATCGAGCGGGACGGGGGGGGCGGTCAGGTCTGCGTCCATTGAATTTCTATTCCTATTCTAGGGACGGGCGCCGATGGGAACCAAGAAACTCGGCACCGGGAAAAGGGGCCGCTGGTGCCCCGCGTGAGAGATCAACTTTATCAAACCCAACTCAGGATGGTGGTCACATTGTTGTTAAAGCAAGGGTCCGGGCGAACGCAAAGCCTTGGACCCGGCCATGGTAGGAAGCGTTTATTGATCCGGCCCGGGCGCCGGGAATCCCGGCCGGGCGTGGTAGATTGGAGGATCCTCCGCCTTCGAGGCGTTATTTTGACAAGGACCTCCATGGATTCCGCCGCCCCCCTGCCCGCCATCGCCATCCTCGGCTTCGGAACCATGGGCCGGGCCTTGGCCAGTGGCCTGCTCAAGAGCGGGCTGGCCACCCGGGACACCTTGCGGGTGGGGGTGCGCCGACCCCATCCGCAGGGGATCGCCCCCAAGGAGGACGGGCTGGGGCTGCCCCACAAGCTCAACGTGGAGGCGGCCAGGGAAGCCGGGACGGTGATCCTGTGCGTCAAGCCCAAGGACATCGAGGCCCTCATGCACCGCCTGCGGGAGACCGGCGCCCTGGACCACCACCCCCTGGTGGTGTCCATCGCCGCCGGGCTGACCACCGCCAGGCTGGCCTCCCAGGCCCCGGGGTGCCCGGTGGTCCGGGCCATGCCCAACACCCCCTGCGCCATCGGCAAAGGCGTCACGGTCCTGGCCCGGGGCCCCCTGGCCGAGGACCGGCACCTGGCCCTGGCCAAGGACCTGTTCACCCCCCTGGGCACGGTGCTGGAACTGGAGGAGAAGCACATGGACACGTGCACGGGGCTGTCCGCCAGCGGCCCGGCCTTCATCTACATGGTGCTGGAGTCCATGGCCGAGGGGGCGGTGATGCGCGGCCTGCCCCGGGCGGTGGCCCTGGAGCTGGCCGCCCGGGCCACCCTGGGGGCGGCGGAGATGGTGCTGGCCTCGGGCCGGCACCCGGCGTCCCTGCGGGACGACGTCACCACCCCCGCGGGGTGCACCGTGGCGGGGCTGCTGATGCTGGAGGACGGGCGCCTGCGGTCGGTGGTGGCCCGGGGGGTGGAGATGGCGGCGAAGGTGGCGGGGGAACTGTCCCACTGAGCCTGGGCGGCACCCAGGTGCACTCGGTGCGCCTGCCCAGCTACGTCCTCTCCTTCGAGACCATCTCCGGGCTGCCCCACGAGCGCCTGACCATCCGCCACGACGCGGGCACCGGCGCCGATCCCCACGTGGCCGGGGTACTGCTGGCGGTGCGGAAGGTGGCGGGGCCGAAGGGGATGGTGCGCGGGCTGGACACCCCTCTGCTCCAGGGCGCCTGAAGCTCCACCCCCTGGAAGGATAGCGTCTAGATGCTTTCTGCCATAATCGTTGATCTCTTCCAAACGCCCAGGAGGGAACCATGCTCGCCGCCTACCGCCAGCAAACCGCCGAACGCGCCGCCCTGGGGATCCCTCCCCTGCCCCTCACCACCGACCAGACCCGGGCCCTCACGGACCTGCTCATGGTGCCCCCGCCCGGGGAGGAGAAGGCCCTGGTGGACCTGCTCACCTACCGGGTGCCCGCCGGGGTGGACGAGGCGGCCCAGGTGAAGGCGGACTTCCTGGCCCGCCTGGCCCTGGGCGGGGTGACCTCGCCCCTGGTGGACCGGACCCATGCCGCCAGGCTGCTGGGGACCATGCTGGGCGGGTTCAACGTCAAGCCGCTCATCACCCTTCTGGACGACCCGGTGGTGGCCCAGGTGGCCGCCGAGGGCCTCAAGAAGACCCTGCTGGTGTTCGACGCCTTCGCCGAGGTGCAGGCCAAGGCCGCCCAGGGCAACCTCCAGGCCAAGGCGGTGCTGCGCTCCTGGGCTGAGGCGGAGTGGTTCACCTCCCGCCCGGCGGTGCCCGAACGCCTCACGGTGACCGTGTTCAAGGTGTCCGGGGAGACCAACACCGACGACCTGTCCCCGGCCCCGGACGCCTGGAGCCGCCCGGACATCCCCCTGCACGCCCTGGCCATGCTCAAGAACCCCCGCCCGGGCATCGAGCCGGACGAGCCCGGCCGGCTGGGCCCCCTCAAGCAGCTGGAGCGGCTCAGGGCCCTGGGCCACCCGGTGGCCTACGTGGGCGACGTGGTGGGCACCGGCTCCAGCCGCAATACGCCGAACGAAGCAGGCTTACA
>CAWFOJ010000018.1:0-4486 GCA_963816585.1 uncultured Holophagaceae bacterium
GGCCCCGCCCTTGGCTTGAATCGTTACCGATGTCACACTGTTACCTGTGTCACTGGGATCTTGAGCACACTTTCCCCGCATTTGTATTGAAAACAAAGAACCTATTGATCATCCCCCGACAGCCGCACTAGGATTTGCCATATGTGAATGACATACTTGGTGCATCCCCGGCGTCCGGGGGTGAATCATGCCTGGGGCATCATCCGGCGGATCCGGCACCCTGCCGAGCCTGGGCAAACGCACGCATTTTCTTTGACGCTCCCCGCGACGCGCTCGCCAGTGAGCGGAGCGGCGCCCGCGAGGACTTTTGGGAAAGGTGGAAACCGCATGTTTCGAGTGGTGAGCAACGAGGAGATAGCACCGCAACTGCACCGGATGGTCATCGAGGCGCCCCGGGTGGCCCGGGCGCGCAAGCCCGGGCAGTTCGTCATCATCCGCTGCGCCAAGGGCGGAGAGCGCATTCCCCTCACCATCGCCGACGACGACCCGGCCGCCGGCACCATCACCCTGATCATCCAGGCGGTGGGCATCAGCACCCGGGACATCGTGGCGGTGCCCGCCGGGGGCTTCATCAGGGACGTGGCCGGACCCCTGGGGCAGCCCACCGAGATCGAGAACCTGGGCCGGGTGTGCTGCGTGGGCGGCGGCGCCGGCACGGCGGTGCTGTTCCCCCTGGCCAAGGCCCTGGCCCAGGCCGGCAACGAGCTCACCACCATCATCGGCGGGCGCAGCGCGAAGTACGTCATCCTGCAGGACGAGCTGGGAGCCTTCTCCAAGCACCTGTACACCACCACCGAAGACGGCACCGCCGGCGAGACCGGCTTTGTGACCCTGCCCCTCAAGCGCCTCCTGGAGGACCCGGAGCAGCGCCCCCGCGCCGTCTACGCGGTGGGCCCGGTGCCCATGATGAAGGCCGTGTGCAACCTCACCAAGAACTATGGGGTGACCACCATCGTCTCCCTCAACCCCATCATGGTGGACGGCACGGGCATGTGCGGCGGCTGCCGGGTGACCGTGGGCGGCAAGACGAAGTTCGCCTGCGTGGACGGCCCGGAGTTCGACGGCCACCAGGTGGATTTCAACGAGCTGGCGGCGCCGCCAGGCCACCTACCAGGAGCTGGACTCCCACGGCTGCCGGCTGGACGCGCAACTGGCCCAATCGAAAAAGGACTGACCCATGAGCCAACCCCTCCCTCAAAGAGCGCATGGCCATCGACCGGGTGCACATGCTCGAACAGGATGCCTGCCAGAGCGCGCCTGCAATTTCCTTGAAGTGAACCAGGGGCTGACCCCTGAACTGGCCATGCGCGAGGCCAAGCGCTGCCTCGAGTGCAAGAACAGCCCCTGCGTGGACGGCTGCCCGGTGGGGGTGCGCATCCCCGAATTCCTCAAGGCCGTGGCCGAAGGCGATTTCACCGCGGCCGCCCAGATCCTGCGGGTGGACAACGCCCTGCCCGCCACCACCGGCCGGGTCTGCCCCCAGGAGACCCAGTGCGAGGGCGTCTGCGTGCGCGGCAAGAAAGGCGAGCCGGTGGCCATCGGCTGGCTGGAGCGGTTCGTGGCCGACTGGGCCGCCGGCAACCTGCCCCGGAAGCGCCGCCCGCCGAGCAGACCGGTTTCAAGGTGGCCGTGGTGGGCTCGGGCCCCGGCGGCCTCACCGCCGCCGGCGAACTGGCGCGCATGGGGCACAAGGTGCACGTGTTCGAGGCCCTGCACGACACCGGCGGGGTGCTGCGCTACGGCATCCCCGAGTTCCGCCTGCCCAAGGCCATCGTCGACCGGGAGGTGGAGAACCTCAAGACCCTGGGGGTGGAGATCGAGTGCAACGTGGTCATCGGCCGAACCCTCACCGTGGACCAGATCGCCGAGGAATTCGACGCGGTGTTCGTCGCCAACGGCGCCGGGCCTGCCGATGTTCCTGAACATTCCCGGGGAGAACTTCAAGGGCGTCTACTCCGCCAACGAGTACCTGACCCGGGTGAACCTCATGGGCGCCTGGATGGACGTGGAGGGCGGCACCCCGATCGCCAAGGGCGAGACGGTGGTGGTCTTCGGCGGCGGCAACGTGGCCATGGACTCGGTGCGCACCGCCAAGCGCATGGGCGCCGCCCACGCCGTCTGCGCCTATCGCCGCACCCAGGCCGAGATGCCCGCCCGCGTCGAGGAGATCGACGCACGCCGAGGAAGAGGGCATCGAGTTCCACTTCCTGGTCGCCCCCCTGGAGATCCTGGGCGACGAGAAGGGCTGGGTGCGCGCCGTGCAGCTGCAGAAGATGGAGCTGGGCGAGCCGGACGCCTCCGGCCGGCGCCGGCCGGTGCCCATCCCCGGGCAGCGAGTTCGAGATGCCCTGCGACATCGTCGTGGTGGCCTTGGGCACCGTGGCCAACCCCCTGCTCACCAACACCACCCCGGCCCTGAAGCTGAACAAGTGGAAGAACATCGTGGTGGACGAAAAGCAGGCCACCACCATGGAAGGGGTGTTTGCCGGCGGCGACATCGTGCGCGGCGGCGCCACGGTGATCCTGGCCATGGGCGACGGCAAGGTGGCCGCCAAGGGGATCGATGAGTACCCTGAAGGGACGCACCCCCAAAGGCTGACGGACCCCCGGGCCGGCTTCAGCCCCGGGCGTAGCGCTGGAGTTTCTGGATGTCCAGGATGCGCACCACCGGGAAGGTGCTCTGGATCAGCCCCAGGTCCGCCAGCAGGCGCAAGGCCCGGCTGAACGCTTCCCGGCTGGCGCCGATGCACTGGGCCAGGTCCTCCTGGGTCTCCCGGAACTCCACCAGGGCCCGCCCCGGATTGCGGCCCTGGTACTCCAGGATCAGCTGGGCCACCCGCTCGGGCACGCTGTGCAGGCTCAGGGTCTCCACCAGGGAGATGAGGTGGCGGATCTTGCCGGCGAAGTGCTGGATCAGGCACATGGCCACGGCGTTGTTGCGGCTGGCCATGAGGCGCAGGGGCATGGCCGGGATCAGCCAGCACTCCGTGTCCCCGTGGGCTTCGGCGCCGGAAGCGGCCAGGCCGCCGTCGAACACCTGCACCTCCCCCACGCAGGTGCCCGGCTGGAGGATGTCCAGAACCTGCACTTTGCCCCGCCCGTCGGTACGGAAGACCTTGAGGGCCCCCTGGATCACCACGAACACGCCGGGCATGCCCTCGCCCTGGGCGAACACCGGGGCGCCGTCCGCATAACGCCTCAACTCGCTTACGGCCGCCAACTCCTCCGCCTCCGCGGCCGGAAGTCCCGCCAGGTAGTCTATTCGCCTCAAGTTAACCACCACCTGCCCCATCGGGTCCTCGTCCCTTCCCAGTGATTTGTATCACACTTGACGGACTGTCGACCATCAAAGTATGGTTCCGGGGCAGATGGCTCCCGTGAAAACATCAAAAAAATGGCATGCCCAGCCGGGTAAATCATGCCCGAACAAAAAAGCCCCGGATTCCGGGGCTTTCGGGAGGGACTAGGCGGATCTACTTCACGCGTTCCATGAAGGTCCTATCCACGGTATTGACCCGGACCCGCTCCCCGGACTCGATGTACGGGGGCACCCCCACGGTGATGCCGTTCTCCAGCTTGGCGGGCTTGTAGGAGCCGGTGGCGTTGGCGTTCTTCATGACCGGCTCCGTCTCGACGATCTGCAGCACCACGCTGGGGGGCAGGGTGATGTTGAGGGGGGTGCCCTCGTAGAATTCCACCTCCACCTGCATGTTGGGCTGCAGGAAGACGGCGGCGTCGCCCAGGAACTCCTTGGCCAGCTCGATCTGCTCGTACGTCTCGTTGTTCATCAGGACGAAGTGGTCGCCATCCTCGTACAGGTATTCCATCATGTGCTGTTCAAGGCTGACCTTGTCGATCTTGTCCGAGGAGCCGAACCGGTTCTCCCGGTTGAGGCCGTCCTTCAGGCGTTTCATCTTGGTGACGATCCGCGCGGGCAGGTTGCCGGGGGTCTGGTGCTCGACGCTCACCACCCGGCACAGTTCGTTCTCGAAATTGATGATCATTCCAACCCGGACCTGGGTGGCGTTGATGAACGGCATTGGGCCTCCTCATTAACCAGCGTGGTTCCGCCATCCAAAAAGGGGCCCCCGAGGGATCCCAGGGGCCGCTGGCTGATGGTTTGGTGGGCATACCTGGATTCGAACCAGGGGCTTCTACCGTGTGAAGATAGCACTCTACCGCTGAGTTATATGCCCGCGGCACATCAGAATACCAGATCCGGCGGGCCTGTCCAGAGTGAGATATCCCAAACCAGCGGGCGCCAGGGTGCGGGAAAGGTTACCTATTCTTTCATAGCCTTGGCCATGGCCCGGGCGAACCGGAGCGCCCGCTCCGCGGGCAGCGCGCAGATGCCCACCCGCATCCCGTCCGGGAGGGGCACCACGTAGACGCCCCGGGCCTTCAGGGCGGCGCAGACCTTGGCCGGATCCGCCGCCTTGAGGGCGACGAAGAAAAGCAATACGTACTCGAACCAAGCGCCGACACA
>CAWFOJ010000019.1:0-10589 GCA_963816585.1 uncultured Holophagaceae bacterium
GGGCCGGCCGGCCGGTAAAATACGGGCGGAAAGCCTGGTCAGCGCCTCCGCGGGTATGCCCCAGCCATCGTCGGATACTCGGATTCGAGCCATCCGGTTGCCGCCGGCGGTCTGGGGGGTATCCAGGCTGATCGTGATGGTGCCGGACCCGGTGATGGCGTCCTTGGCGTTCAGGACCAGGTTGCAGGTGAGGTGGTGGATCTGGGCCGGCAAGGCCGAACCCGGACGGGTGTGTCAGGCAGGCTCATCTCCAACCTGAGCCGACCCGGGAGGAGTTGCCGCAGGAAGGGTTTCAGGCCCTTCAGCGTCGTCGCCAGGTCGGTGGGGTCCTCGTTCCTGGGCTCCCGGGGATCTTCGGCAAACAAGCGCCTGGTGAGCTCAGAGCAGCGGCGGACCATGGTCATGCACGGGTCGAGGGACGCCGGGGTGAGCGTGCCCCGGAATCGAGGATCTTCCGGCCCTTCTCCATGGCCAGATGAAGCACAATCAAGTTGTTGATGAGGTCGTTGGCCACGCTCGCCCTCAGGTCATGCCGATCCGGGACTCGGGTCGTGGGGAAGGGTTCCTTCTCTGGCCAGGTATGGGAATTGATCAGTTCTGACAAATCCATGGCATCACCTCGAAATCCGGGTCGTGTTTCTGGTGCTCCTCCGGGCCGTCTCGGCTGGGAATGGGATCGGCGGGCAAACGCCGCTCCGGGCGTACCCGTAGCCTTGAAATCCCTCCAGAATCGAGAGGCCCAGAAAATGGACGAATCTTTCCAGCGGGCGTTCCACCAGGTCGTGGCGGCGCTGGAGACCGCTGGTTCTTCCGGACGCCGCCATGCGCGCCTCCCTCCATCGCTGTTCGTCTCACGGTGGATCCCCGGCATGGAGTGCCTCCTCAGGGTTCTCGGCTCCAGTGCAGGAACTGGGTCTGGCAACGGGTTGGTTGTTGGCACCCCCGATGTCAAAATCAATTATATAGCCTAGACAATAATTGTCAAGGCTGCTTTTCTGTTCCCGTCATGGATTGCGCCAAAGGTTGAAGGGGTGCGTGCCCACGAGGAGGTTCACCCGGAATTCCTGCTTCATCACTGCCGCGGAGGTGAACCACCGGCCGCCGTCCAGTTCACAGAACCACTTCCAGGCCTGCGAACGCAGGCCCAGGCTTAGGCCGCGGACCGGGGGACTGGCAGTCAGCTGGCCCGGTTCCGCAACCGCCAGGCGGCCCACGTCGAACCGCGGAACCACCTGGATGTTGGCGCCGAAGGCCTGGAGCGCCCGAACCGGCAGGCCCACCCGGGCCATGGCGAAACTGGGCACCCGGAAGGCGCCGCTGGGCGTCCCGGCCAGGAACGATGGCCCGCCCGCGCTGTACCACTGGGAAAAGGGCAGGCGCCAGCCCAGCCCCGCCTCCCCGTCGCCTTCGAGGCTGACCCGGGCCCCCAGCGGCCAGAAGTGCGTGACTTGCGCATAGGCCGACCGGAAGGTGGTGGTTCCGGACCAAAAATCGGGATGGTCCAGCCACCCCAGGCCCGCCCTGGCCCGGACCAGGGTCCCGCGGCTCGGGAACAGGCAGCGGTCCAGATCGTCCCATTCGCCCGTGGCCTGGATCCGGGTGGAGGCGGGCAGGTCCTCGCCTTCGGCCTGGGGATGGAGCGCATTCCAGGCCCGGCTGCAGACCAGGGAAGCCACTCCCTGGTCTTCCCGGCCCAGGCGGGTGGAAACATCGAAGGAGAGGATGCGCTCCTGCAGGAACCGATGGACCAGGGAGGGCTGGAAGGGCGCGACAGCGTAGGGAGCCCACAAGGACTCAGGCAGGAACCGATAGACAGTCTGGGCTGCGGACACCCCGCAGCTCAGGCGGGGCCAGAGGCCGGAAACCCTGGAACCCTCCAGCACAACCTCGTCCTGGAGGCGGTCCATGCTGCCCCGGATCCCGAACCGGCAGTCGGTGCCCAGCACGTGGTCCTGGTGCAGGCCGAGGACACCGTGGATTTCCCTGGTGCTCTCGTAGGCCAAGTGGCCTTCCAGGGCGATCCTCCGGTCAGGGACCGGAGTAACCTGGAGGGTGGAACCGGATGGGTCGGATGGGTCTGGCGCCACCCGGAGTTCTTCCAGGCCCAGGCGCTTCTCGGCCAGCATGAAGCTCTCCGCCGTGGTCGTGGCGTCCATCGGGCCGGCCCTCCAGCGGCTGTAGCAGTTTCCGCAGGCCGGCCGTCTGGGTCTCGGGAAGGCGGTCGCCCTGGACCTGGAAGTGCTGAGGCCACACTTCGCGCAGGCGCACCTGCAGCACACCCTGGTCCGGGTCGAAGGACGTCCGTTCCACCTTCAGCCACGGCCTGCCCATCAGGCTGCTGCGGAGAACGAGGGTGTCCAGGCACCGTCCCAGGCTCACGGGATTGTCCGCGGCCCCGGCCTGGACCTGGAAGTCCTCCAGGAGGTTCCCGCACAGCCCGGTCCACGCCTCCGGCCCCGTCACCTCCACCCGCCGGAGCATGCGATAGGGCTCCAGGGTCAGGATCGGCCCGGCCTCGGTGAACTCCAGGTCCACCCTCCGGGCCGATCCCTCGGCCAGGATTCGCCGCATCCACCGCAGGTAGTGACGGTTCAGCCGGGCCCCGGCCGGGAGGGTGGCTCCGGCGAGTTCCATGGCCCGGGCCCGCAGCGGAGCGGGACCTCGCACCACCGGGACCCCGCCGGGCGCCGGCAAGGCGGCCTCCGGTCCGTAGAGGAGGTCTTCCAGCGTGTCCAGGTTCCGGTCGAAGGCTGCCCTGCCCTCCTGGACCGCCGCCTGGACCTGGCGGTGAAATTCCAGGTAGGTGATGGCTTTCGTGTTGGGCTTGAGCACCAGGTCCGCGGCGCACCGGCTGATCTCCGTGCGGTTCTCGATGCTCACGTCCAGGGCCCGGAACGCCAGGCCCAGGAGCGAGGTCCGGTAGGCCGATTCCAGGCCCTGGCCCACCTCCACCGCCAGGACCGCCGCCTGGGGATCCAGGCTGCGGGCGGTCTCCACCGGAAGGTTCTGCACCAGCATGCCGTCCACCAGCTGGTCCCCGTCCCAGAACACGGGACTGAGGATCCCGGGAACGCTCATGGAGGCGCAGACGGCGCTGGCGAGGTCGCCCCGGTCGGGGGCGAAAGCATGCCCGGTCTGGAGATCCGTGGTGACCGCCCGGAACGGCACCCGCAGGTGGTCGAAGGAACCCCAGGCTTCCTGGCTGCGGCGGGCCAGGAGAATGCGCAGGGCCAGCTTCAGGTTCTGCCCGGACCAGGCGCCCGGGGAGGAGGCGAACCCGGTGTGGGGATCCCGGAGGAAGCGCAGCCAGGTGACTTCATCGTCCGCCTGCTCCCGGAAGGTCTCCCCGGGGAACCGCAGGTCCCGGTCCAGCATCAGGGAGCCCAGGTCGTAGTGTTCCAGCAGGGTCTGGATGGTGGATCCCGAATAGCCCGCCGCGTACAGCCCGCCGACGAACGCCCCGGCGCTGGTCCCGGCGATTCCCGCCACCGGGATCCCCTCCTCCTGGAGGCGCTGGAGGACGCCCGCGTGGGCGATGCCCTTGGCGCCGCCTCCCCCGAGGGCCAGGACCAGCGGCCGCTGGTGGCCGGCCAAGGCGGTTGGGTGAAAATCCAGGCTGTTCTTAGCCGGCATGTTCTCGTCCCACAGGGCGGGGGCGCCGGCCCGGACCCCGGCCCCGGACAGGCTGACCGCCAGGAGGATGGCCGCCCAGAGCCTCATCGCCAGATCCAGGGAACCGGAATGGCATAGAACACCCGCACCGTTTCCGCACCGGGGTTATGGTTCCTCATGCCGCTGTTGGAGTAGTGGCTGAAGGAGGTTCCCACCACGTTGCCGTGCTCCAGGCGGCGGGCCGCATAGAAGGTGGAACGGAACTCCAGCGCGTAGCCCAGGTCGAAGCCGCTCTGGCGGAAATAGTAGCCGGGTCCCGTCGCCGCAGCGAACAGCCAGCGGGAGTCGGGGGACCAGAGTACACCGGGTCCGGTTCCCACGTAGTAGTCGCCTTTCGTGGAGACATCCAGGGCGGCCCAGACGCCGAAAGGGCCACCATCCACCTGGTGGTCCAACTCCATGTCCGCGATGACCCGGCGGGGTGAATTCCTGAGAGGACCGAGGGATGCGCCCACCAGGCCCCAGGTATCGCCGGCGCGGGACGGCGCGGCCAGGGCCAGGGCTAGGACCAGGACCAGCGGCCAGGCCCGACGGTACGGGAAAAGGAGCGGGGCGGCCATGGCTAGATGAAGACGCTGGGGCACCAGTCCAGGTCCGAACCGTTGCCGTAGCCCAGGGGATTCACCCACCCGCGCATGGTTTCCGGGAACTCGCTGGGCTTGAATTCCAGGATGGCCACGCTGGCCAGATGCTCCCTCACGAGGGGATCCTCCTCCAGGAAGTTGTTCAAGGTCTTGCTGGATTCGGACCGCGCGATGGCCAGGTACCCGTCGGCCTGACAGAGGGGGCCGTAGAACAGGAACAGTCCCAGCTCATAGCCCGTGTGGAAATGCCGGTCATGCAGGACGGACCGGCGGGATCCGATCTCCGTCCTCGGGGCATTGAGCACAAACGTTACGATGAAGTGTTTCATCATTGACACCTTTCGGAACTGAAGGCGCGCTCTGCACGCCGATTCCACGCAAGTCGAAGTCGATGCAATGTTCGAGCAGAGCCGGCAGATCCACCGGATCGGCGCAGCCGTTCCGGAGCGGCCCCAGCATCCCCAGGACGCCGGGCAAATGGACCACCTGGGTCCGGATGTTCAGCGCCATGGCAAGCCGCCCCACGTCGTCCAGGTCCGGGCGCAGCACGCGAAGGCACTGCTCCAGGTAGGCCATGGGCTGGCCCAGGGCTTCCCGCAGGACGCTTTCGCCCCCGGGCCGCGGGAAGGTCATTTCCCGCACCACCAGCGCGTGCAGGGCTCGCCACACGCTTCGCGGCAGGTGCCCGGCCCCGGCGCCCGGCGGTTCCAGGCCCGACCGGAGGAACATCGTCACCTCGGCCCTCAGGGCCAGCGCGGCCTTCGGCCGCGGGTCCGGATCCTGGCTGCCGGGAACGTCCGGGAGGGCCTTCATCATGTGCCTGGCCAGGCGCCCGGCATGGCGGAGCAGGGTCCGGTACAGCCCCTCCTTCCCGCCGTAATGGAACGATACGAGGCTGCTGTTGACGCCCGCGAGGCCGGCGATTTCCCGGACCCTGGCCCCCTCGAAGCCCTTTTCGGCAAAGACCCGGACCGCCGCCTTGACCAGGTTCAGCCGGGAACTGCCGCGCGAGCTTCTGGGATCCGGTCGCATGATGCCTCCTGAGGGCCCGGGGGGTGAGGTCACAGCCTGCCGAGGAGCTGATCCAGCTCCGCGTAGTCCAGTTGCACACCCAGCCTGGCGGCCAGGAGGTCGGCATCCGCGGCCCTGGCCGCGGCTTCGGCTTCGGCCCGCTTGGCCGCGGAGATGACCCCGGCCTTGAACTGGTTCGCCGCCAGGCGGTCCTTCTCGCTGTCCAGGGCACTGGCCTCTTCGGCCGCGTCCGCCAGCAGCTTGGCGGTTGCCAGTTTGCGCAGGGTCTTGCCCAGGTCCACCTCCACCCGCCGGCGCAGCCGGTCCCGGTCCTCGCTGGCCTCGGCCACCTGGGCGTTGCGCTGGCTCACCACGCTGGCCTTGCGGCCCCCGTCCAGGATGGACCAGGACAGGCTCAGACCGACGGTGGTGAAGTTGCTCTCCAGGAACGGGACGCCTTCCTGGTGGGATTGGCGGACGAAGGCGCTCACCTCGGGGATGTAGTCGGCCTTGCTGGAGCGCAGGGCGCTGCGGCCCTTCTCCACGCCGGCCTCGGCCCGGGCCAGGTCCGGGTTGCCCTGCAGGGCCTCCTCCAGGAGCGCGTCCCGGGCGGGCAGGATCCGCTCCTCCAGAAGGATGGGCGCGGGATCCAGGGGCGTGTCGATGGGCTGCCCCATGAGGTCGTTCAGCTCGGATTCCAGGTCCGTGACCTCCGCCTGTTCGGCGATCTCCTTCTGGCGGTTCTGCAACAACTGCGTCCGGGTTCCGGTCTGCAGCACTTTCAGGGCGTTTCCGGCCCGCACCGCCTCCTGGGCGTCCAGGTCCCCGGCCAGGGCGGCAGCGACCGCGGCCCGGGCCGCCTCCAGCCGGGCGCGGGCGACCAGCAGGCCCACATAGGCCTGCCGGGCCCTGTAAGCCATGTTGGTCTCCATCTTGCGCAGCTCAGCCTCGGCGGCCCGTTCTTCGGCAGACGCGGCCTCGAAGCCGTGATGGATCTTCCACAGCTGGGTGAGGGGCTGGCTCAAGGTGAGGTTTTCCACGCTCAGGGTGGTCTTGCCCTGGTCCAGGGAGACATCCTGGGTCGGGAAGGGCCCCAGCCCGGGCACGTTCCCCAGGGACCCGGCGGTCACCTTCACCGCCTGGGAGTTGTCCCGTTTCATCCAGAGGCCATCGGCGTTGAGCTGGGGCATGAAATCGGCCCTGGCGGTCAACCGTCTGGCCTGGGCTTCCTGCACCTTGGCCCGGGCGATGCGGACTCCGTGGCTGTTCTCCAGGGAACTGGCCACCGCCTGCTCCAGGGTGAGGGGGACGGGCACGGGCGCCTCGCCGGCTTTCAGGGAGGGGCCCAGGACCAGGGCCAGGGCCAGCCCAACGGCCGCCGCGGCCGAGTTCGGACCGGCGTGCTCCCGGCGGCGGAACAGCAGCACGTAGATCACCGGCACCACCAGCAGGGTGAAGAACATGGAGAAGATCAGGCCCACCGCCAGCACGCTGGCCAGGGGGCTCCAGAGCTTGGAGCCGGACAGGATCATGGGCGTGACCCCCACGGCGGCGGCCATGGTGGTGAGGAAAATCGGGCGCAGCCGGCGCTCACCGGCCAGGGTGGCGGCCTCCGCCAGGGGCACTCCCTGCCTGAGCTTCTCCTTGATGAAGTCGATGAGGATGATGGAGTTGCGCACCACGATGCCGCACAGGCTGATCATGCCCATGAAGGCAGTGAAGCCGAAGGTGTTGTGGGTGAGCATGAGGCCCATCACCACGCCGAACAGGGAGAGGGGAATGGAGGCCATGACCACCAGGGGCTCGGTGATGTTGCGGAACTGGATCATCAGGATCAGGAAGATGGCCAGCAGGCTGATGCCGAGTGCCACGACCATCTCCGGCTGGGTCTCCTCCTGGTTGGCGAATTCGCCCCCGAGCTCCACCCGGTACCCGGGCGGAAGAGCCAGGGCGTGCACCTTGGGCAGGGCGGTCTTGAGGATGGCCGAAGCATAGTACCCGTTGGCCGGCAGGCAGCGCACGGTCAGGGTGGGCACGCCGTTGCGCCGGACCAGGCGGCTGGTCTGCCAGGCCGGGGCCAGGTCGGCGACGGCGCGCAGGGGCGCCCGGCTGCCGGAGACCAGGGCGTTCACGTAGGTGTCCCGGGCCGCGTCGAAGCTGTCCCGGTGCCCGGGATCGGCGCGCAGCAGGATGTCCACCGCCCGGTCGCCCTCCCAGAAGGTGCTCACCGTCATGCCGTCGAAGGACCCGTTCAGGAAGTTCGAAGCCTCCGCATGGGTCAGGCCGAGGCGGTCGGCCAGGTCGGTATTGAGGTTGACGTCCACCATGGGGGAATCATTCCGGTAGTCGGTGTGGATGAAGCTGGCGCGCCGGTCGGACCGGAGGATATCGGCGATCTGTTCGCCGACGGCCTTGAGCCGGTCCGGATCGTCGCCGCTGACGCGGAATTCCACCGGGGCTTCCATGACCGGGCCCTGCTGCAGCTCCTGCACCAGCACCATGGCCTCGGGCGCCAGGCGCGCCAGGCGGGTGCGCAGATCCATGACCAGGGCCGGGGTTGCCTTCACGTCCTTGGTGTTGACGATAAACTGGCCGTAGGCAGGATCCGGCTGCTGGGGGTTGACGTTGTAGTAGAAGCGCGGCGAGCTCTGGCCGACGAAACTGGCGAAGTGGTCGACCTGTCTGTCCTGGCGCAGCTCCCCCTCGATGCGGGCCATCACCGCGTCGGTCGCCTCGAAGCGGCTGCCCTGGGGCATCCACACGTCGATGACGAACTGGTTGCGCTCGGCCAGCGGGAAGAACACCTGGGGCACCCGGGAGAACAGCAGGACGCCCGCCACGACGGCCCCGATCCCCAGGCCCACGGCCAGGGAGGGCCAGGACATGAAGAAGACGATGGCCTTGTTGTAGCCCGCCTGGAGCAGGTCCAGGACGCTGCGCTTGTTCTTGTGCCCGTCCGCCGGAGCAGGGGCGTTGGGATCGTGCAGGCCCTGGTGGATGAACTGGCGGCAGATCAGGGGGGTGAGGAATACGGCCACCAGGAAGGACACCGAGAGCGCCACCGCCACGGTGATGGGCAGGGCCATGATGAACTCGCCCGACGACCCGGAGATGATCAGCAGGGGCAGGAACGAGGCGATGATGGTGAGGGTGGCCACCAGCACCGGCTCCAGCACTTCCGCCGGGGCCCTCCAGGCGGCCTCCAGGATCGGCACTTTGTGGTCCAGCAGCTCCACGAAGTTGTCGGCGATGACGATGGCGTCGTCCACCACGATGCCCAGCACCAGGATCAGGGCGGCGATGGACACCTGGTGCAGCTGCAGCCCGATGACGTTCATCACCCCGACGGTGGTGAGCATGGTGGTGGGGATGGCCAGGGCGGCGATGAGCGCGACCCGCATGGGCAGCAGGATGAGGGTCACCAGGATCACACAGGCGATGGCGGTGACGAACTCCCGGCCCAGGTCGGACATCCGCTCTTCCACCACCTTGGGCTGGTTGGCGATGTAGTCCATCTTCAGGTCCGGCGGCAGGAGCGGCCGGAGCCGCTCCAGGGCCTCGCTCACCCGGTCGCCCATCTGGATGATGTTGTTGCCCTTCTGCATCTCCACCGAGATCATCAGGGCCGGCCTGCCGTCGTAGCGCACCCGGAACTCCGGATCCTGGTAGCGCCGCTCCACCTGGGCGAAATCGCCGATATAGCTGGGCTGCCCAGTGGGAGACTTGCCCACCATCACCTTGCGGATTTCGTCCTCGGTGTTGAAGAGGGCGGTGGTATGGAAGGGGATCTGTTCCTTGTCGGTGTGCACGCTGCCGGAGCCCAGGACCGCGTTGCGCTGGGCCAGGGCGGCCATGACCGCGCGCGGGTCGGTGAAATACTGGCTCATGCGCTCCGGGCTGCTGGTGATCCAGATCTGCTCGGTCTGGTTGCCGTAGACGGCGATCTTGCCCACCGAAGGCACCGTGCGCAGGGTGTCCTGGATCTTGTCCGCGTAGTCCTTCAGCTCCCGGTAGCCGTAGCGCTCGCCGGTCACCATGATGAGCATGGCCACGGTGTCGCCGAAGTCCGAGTCCACCACCGGTCCCAGGACCTGGGGCGGCAGGGAGGTCGCCTTGACCACGTTCAGTTCGTGGCGCAGCTTGGCCCAGAACACGTCCGGGTTCTTGACGTTCTTCTCCAGCTCCACGTTGATGATGCAGAGTCCCTGGCGGCTGGTGGAGTAGGTCTTGTCCTTGCGCACCTCCTGGTACTTGAAGATGTGGGCCTCCAGGGTCTTGGCGACCTGCTTCTCCACCTGCTCGGAGGTGGCCCCCGGATAGGCCGCGGCCACGATGCCGGTGCGGATGGTGATGGTGGGGTCCTCGGTGCGGGGCATCATGACCAGGGACCTGATCCCCAGGATGACCGCCAGCGCCGCCAGGATCACGGTGATGGTGGGATAGCGCAGAAAAGCCTTGATGAGGCGGTTCATGGTCAGTTCACCTCACGGGAGGCCTTGGCGGCCATGCCGTCGCGCAGGTTGTGCTGGCCGGCCACCACGATGGCTTCGCCGCCGTCCAGCCCGGAACGGATCTGGACCTGGGTGCCCAGCACCGTGCCTACGTCCACGCGCTTGCCGTAGACCCGTCCCTGGTCCGGGAAATACTGGAACACCAGGGTTGCGCCCTGGGGGTCGCGGGTGATGGCGGTCATGGGCAGCGTCAGCATGTCCAGCCGGTGGTCGCCGATGATGGCCACCTCCGCCACCATCCCCACCTTCAGCTCCCGCTCCCGGTTGGGCACGGCGATGCGGGTCATGTAGGTCCGGGTGGCCGGATCGGCGGAAATGTTCACCACCCGCACCTTGCCCTGGAAGGTCTGGCCCGGCAGCGCCGGCAGGGTGACACTGGCGGCCTGCCCAACCTTCACCAAACGGACATCGGTCTCCGGGACCCCCACGTTCACTTCGATGGGATCGATGGGCGCGATCTCGAACACTGGCTGGCCCGGCGCGACCATCATTCCCGGCTCCACCATCCGCTTGGCGATGTAGCCGCTGATGGGCGCCACCAGCCGGGCGTCGGCCAGGTTGCGGCGCGCCGCCGCCTCGCCGGCGAGCGCGTGCTGGACCTGCTCCCGGGAAGCGTCCCGGGCCGCGGTGAACTTGGCGAAATCATTGGGCGCGAGGCTCTGGCTGTCGAACAGCTGCTGCATGCGGTCGTATTCCTGCTCGGCCTGGCGGGCTCCGGCCCGGGCCGCTTCCACCTGGGCATGGGCGGCCTCCAGGGCATGGGTGAGGTTCTCCGCGTCCAGTGCGGCCAGCAGTTGGCCCTGGCGCACCG
>CAWFOJ010000020.1:0-11661 GCA_963816585.1 uncultured Holophagaceae bacterium
CTGTTGCCCAGCTCCAGGCGCACCTCCTGCACGCAAGGGTGGCCCGGGAACAGGTCCAGGACCCGGTTGAACTCGCCCATGGCCTCCTTCAGGTCCTGGGGCCGGCGCCGGGCGGCCAGGATGCGCCCCCGCATCAGCAGGGCCTCGGCGGCCCAAGGGGTCTTCAGGTGCTCGGCCTTGATCCGGTCCAGGTAGGGCAGGGCCGCCTCGGGCTGGCGCGCCACCTCCACCTGGTGCCGGGCCAGGCTGAGCAGGGCCTGGGCGGCGAAGGCGGACTTGGGCGCCAGCTGCACCACCTGGGCCCAGGTGTCCAGCGCTTCCTGGTAGCTCTTGATGGCATACGCCCGCTCCCCGGAAAGGTACAGCCGTTCGGCCCGGCCCGGGTCCTGGGCGAGCAGCGCGGAGACTGCGGCCAGGGCCAGGAGAAAGCCGCGCAGCCTGGGCACAGACGACGACATGGGGGCCTCGTGGGGTGGTGACGGCGAACAGGATGGCCGCAATGACAGTTGCATCGAGTTTATCTGCTTTCCCGGTGCAGCACGGTTCAGGCGAGGGCCTGGGCCACTTGCTCCAGGGAATAGGGCTTGAACAGGGTGGCGATCACCCAGGGCGCCTGGGCCAGCTTGCCCAGGTCCCGGCTGGAGGCGGAGACCAGGGCATAGCGGCACCGGCGCTGGGACCACAGGGCCTCCAGCCAGGGCTCCAGGTCTCCCTCGGCATCCTTGACCTCGGTGAGCACCAGGTCCACCGGGCCCCGGGCCAGGATCGTCTCCGCCTCCCTGCGGCTGGCGGCCTCCGCCAGCTCCCACTTGCCCTGGGCGCCCAGGAAGCTGACCAGGCGCTTGCGGAAAAAGGCGCTGGGCTCCAGCACCAGGATGGAACGCACGGGCAGGCGGCGGTTCAGGTCGTCTTCCTTCAGCCCCAGGGCCAGCAGGGCCGAGCGGGCGGCGCTCCTGAGGCCCAGCCCGGTGGCCCGCAGATAGATGTCCCGGATGGGTTCCGCCAGCTGGCCGTCCTGGCGGGTGAGGCCGCCGATCTCGCACAGGTGGGCGGTCTCGCGCCATTCTGCGGCGGGGTTGGCGAGCCCGGAGAGCACCAGGTCCGCCAGTTCCCGGCCCAGCTCCGGGCGCAGGATCAAGGCCGGATCCTGGAGGGCCTCCCGCAGGGCCAGGAGCGCCTCCGCCCGCTTGGCACCGGGAGAGGGCAGGGTCTGCACCCGGCTGCGGACGGCGGCCTCCTTCTGGGCCAGCTGTCCCAGGCTTTGGGCGCGCCGTCCCAGTTCCTTGACCACCGCGGCCACCCGGTCGTTGCTGTCCCGGTCCCAGGCCTCCTTGGTGCGCAGGTCGAACAGGTAGTCCGAGAACCGGTCCTTGAGCCGGTCGTAGGCCTGGCGGTCGAAGACGTACAGGTCCTGGGTGGCGAGCACCGCCCGCAGGCGCTGGCCTTCTCCTTCCCGGTCGTCGCAGCAGCGGTCCAGGAGCTGGAGGAAGGCGGGCAGCTGGTCCGGGGGCAGGGGCCGGTCGAAGCCGGGGAACGCGCGCAGCGCGCCCTCCAGGGCCAGGATGAGCACGGCGGGGTGTTTCAGGGCCGCCGCCCGGGCCAGGAGGCCGAGGGACGCCTCCCGGGTGCCCAGCTGCTTGAGGGCCCGGGCCAGGGCCACCTGCAGGTTGAGGGGCTTGCCGTCGTGGAGCAGCTCCAGCAGCACCGGCGCGCTGTCCGGGTGGCCGATGGCCGAGAGCGCGTCCACCGCGTCCACCAGCAGGAAGTCGCGCCCGTCGGTCTGGAGGAATTCCAGCAGGGGGCCGGCCGCCTGGGGGGTGCAATTCTCCTTGAACACCCCCAGGGCCAGCCGCACCTGATCGACGTTGCCGCCCGGGAACAGGCTCATCAAGGCCGGAAAACTGGAGGGCAGCTTGCCCAGGTGGTGGATGGCCACCAGGCCCACGTCGACGATGGGATCCTGGACCGCCTTCAGGAAGAACGGCGCCAGGGCGTCATCCTCCCTGGCGCCCAGGGCGTCCAGGAACTGTTCCCGCCGGGCCGGGTCGGGATCCGCCAGGAGCTCGTCCAGGACGTCGCCGGCGCCGGCCGGAAGCAGGCGCAGATAGGCGTAGATGAAATCCGCGCTCCCGGCCCGGGCCCGCAGGATCTCCCGGAACGGCCCCAGCAGGCGTTCCGGGGCCAGGATCCCCTGGTCCGCCAGGAAGGCCAGGGCCTCCCCCAGCTGGTCGCACTGGAGCCCCAGCCGGGTCAGGCGGGCCTCGGTTGCCTGGGCCAGTTCCGAGACTGCGGCCGAATAGCGCGCCACCTTGCCTTCCGTCACCAGCGCCAGGGCGTCCGCCAGGAACCCGTCCAGCGCATTCTGGGCAAGGGGGCGCAAAGCCTCCAGGGCGGACGCCGGGTCCCCATCAGGCCGGTTGGCGGTCTGAAGCAGCACCGCCACCGCAACGGGCGCCCGGGCTCCGAACCGGGCCGACGCCTGGTGCAGCAGTTCCGGCAGGACCGAGGCCCGGGGCAGGGCCTGGAGGCGGTTGAGCAGGTCCAGGAGCTCCCGGTGGTCCAGGAAGTCCAGGCGGGTGCGCCCGGCCAGGTCCAGGAGGAACTCCGCCGCCGGGGCCCAGGGCAGGGAGCCCAGGAGCCGCAGCACCAGGCGCTGGACCAGGGGGTCCCCGTCCCGGAAGGCGTCCTGCAGGGCGGGCAGGTCCTGCTCCTGGACCAGGGCGGCCAGGAGCTTGGCTCCCTGGGCGGCCAGCCGGGGGTTCTTTTCCCCTTCCCCCAGGCGGGCCAGGGCGTAGGCCAGGCCCTGCTGGGTCTGGAACTGGCCCAGCTCGCGGGCCAGGATGGTCCGGTGGTCCGGATCCTGGCGGCTGCGCTGGAGGCTCCGCAGGGCCTCCAGGCTGTCCCGGGTGCCCAGGGCGCCCAGGGCGGCGCAGCCTTCGTCGAAGACCCCAGGTCCGTTTCCGCCTGAAGCCCTTTCAGGAGCCAGGGGACCCACTCGGGCCAGTCGAGGCGGGGCACACAGCCCAGGATGGCCCGCCGCAGCCCCCGGGAACCGGCCCCGGGCAACAGGCGGGGGCCCAGTTCGCCCAGGGCCTGCTTCTTCAGTTTCTGCACCGCCTGGGCCAGGCGGGTGGGGAAGCCGGGATCCCCGTCCGGGGCATCGGCCAGCAGGCACCGGAGGGCATCCAGAGGAGTTTGGGGGGCGCGGTGGAGGGAACTGGTCATAGGATGGAGGGGTCTCGGCCCGAAAGTGGTTGGGATTTTTCAACATCATTCATCTCACTGATCGTTGTCATTGGCGAGGATTCCTTCATGCGTGCGCAGCGTTTTCTCCTGAGGCCATCCCGGTGCCGGTGATGGCGGGATTGGGCCGGTTGTGGGGCTGCGTCCGGGCGCCCGGGGCCGGGTTCCGGGACCGGGCCGCCCAGCACCCGGACCTGGGGCAGGCGGTGCGGGACCTGCTGTTCATCCGGACCCTTCCGGCCCTGGCCGGGCTGGCCCTGGGCTACCTGGGCCTGGCCCGGGTCTTTGCCAGCCTCCCGCAGGCCCAGGGCCCGGTCTGGGACCTGGTGCGCTCGCGCCTGCCGGACTTGGCCCAGGCCGAGGCCCTCAAGGCGGCCCTGGGAGGCCTGCCCCCTCTGCCGGGGTTCGGGCGGGTGCTGCCCTGGCTGGCGCTCCTGGCGCCGATGGCCGTCCTGAGCCTCTGGCTCCACGACGCGGTCTGGGACCACCTGGCCTTGTGGCTGTTGCGGGGCCTGGGCCGCGGGCGGTTCCGGGACACCCTGGTGGCCGAGGCGGAAGCCCTGCAGGTGGGCGTGTTCGGGGCCCTGGCGGGGCTGCTGCGCCACCTGGGCCTGCTGGCGGGCGTGCTGCTGTGGCCGGTGGGGCTGTATTTCTGGATCCTGCGCGGCCATGCCCTGGCGGCCTGGCACGGGTGCCCGGTGTGGAAAGGGGTCCTGGCCACCCTGCTGCACGCCCTGCTCCTGGGATTGCTGCTCCTGGGCTTCCTGGCGCTGGTGGTCGGGGGCCTGGCGGCCCTGGCGCCGGGCGGGCTCGCCTGGAATTCCCTTCCCTTGGGGGGATGAGGGAGGCAAGATGTTCGCACGCCCCTATGGAGTCCGCCCATGCCCTTCCAGGAGATTCTGGACAACCTCATCGAGCGTGTGCCGGAATCCATCGCCGCCACCTTCAACGACAAGGACGGCGACCCCATCTGTTCCCGCACCATCCAGGTGCCCAACGACGCCCTGCAGCTGCTGGGCGCCTACCGGAACGTGCTGGACCGGCACCTGCACCAGGCCATCGAGGAATTCGACCGGAGCGAGGTGGAGCAGGTGTCCTTCTGCACCAACCAGCATTGGGTCCTCATCCTCGCCGCCCAGGAACGCTGCTCCCTGGTGCTGGTGATGCACCGGGAAGGCATCCTGGGCCGGGCCAGGTTCGAGATGCAGAAGGCCGTGGAGCTGCTGAACGCCGAGCTGTGACGCGTCATTCCGAGGCCCGGGCGGGTTCGGCCCCGCCCGTCAGCAGCCCCAGGGATCCCACCACCGCCCCCGCCACGATCAGGCCCATGGCGCAGCCGGAGAGGAAGGTCAGCCGCCGGCCGCCCACGGCCACCAGCAGGAGGGTGGAAAGGAGCGGCGTCATGTAGGCCAGGGCCCCGATCACCCGGGGGTCGCCGCGCTTCATGGCCGCGTCCCAGGTATAGAAGGCCGTGCCCATGGGGCCCAGGCCCAGGAGCACCAGGAACAGCCAGTCCCGGGCGGCCAGGGCCACGGGCGGCTGGCCGGGGCTGGCCAGGCGCTCCAGGGCGTGCAGCCCCAGGGAAAGCAATCCGGAGGCCAGGGAAATGCCCCCCACCGCGCCGGAGGGGAAGGGCGGCACCCGCTTGAGCAGCAGGGAGTAGCTGGACCAGACCACGGCCGCGCCCACCGCCAGGAGGTAGCCGGAAAGGTGGGCCAGGTCCAGGCTCAGCCTGCCTCCGGACAGCACCAGGGCGGCGCCGCCCAGGCCCAGGACCGCGCCCAGCACGTGGTGGGCCGCCAGGCGGCTGTGGCGCAGGTAGACCGGGGACAGCACCACGATGAGCAGCGGCCACAGGTACTGGAGCAGGTTCGCCTCCACCGCCGGGGCGTGGCGCAGGGCCAGGAAGAACAGGGCGTGGTAGCCGAAGATCCCGCCCACCCCCAGGGCGAAGGTCAGGGGCGGAATGGGCCAGTCCCGCGCCCGGAACAGCCCCACCAGGCCGCCGATGCTGAGGGCGATCCCGGCCGAGAAGAAGGCCGGCAGGTGGCTCACCCCGGCGCTGAGCAGCGTCAGGCTGCTCCAGATGAGGATGGTGGTGAGGGCGAGGAAGACGGCGGCCATGTAAGGACTATACCGTCTGGTGAGACATCAGACCTGCAGCAGGTGCGCCACCTCCTGGCGCATCTGCGGAATGCCGGTGCCCTTCTCGGCGCTCACCCAGGCGATGTCCACAGGCTCCAGCCCCAGGGCCGCGGCCACGTCCCGGCGCTGGGCCTGCTGCCGGGAGGGCTTCACCCGGTCGCACTTGGTGGCCACGATCCGGTGCGGCAGGCCGGCCGAGCGCAGCCACGCGAGCATCTGCTGGTCCAGCCGGGTGGGGCCCACCTCCGCGTCCACCAGCACGAACACCATGCCCAGGTTCGGGCGCCCGGCCAGGTAGCCTTCGATCATGCCTTGCCAGGTCTCCCGTTCCTGGGCCGGACCGGCGGCGTAGCCGTACCCGGGCAGGTCCACGATCCAGCGGTCCGCTCCGGTCACGAAGACGTTGATGAGCCGGGTCCGCCCGGGCGTCTTGCTGGTCTTGGCCAGGCCCTTCTGGAAGCACAGGGCGTTGAGCAGGGAACTCTTGCCCACATTGGAACGGCCAACGAAGGCCACTTCCGCCGGACACGTCCCCAGCTGGCGCACGTCGGAGGCGGAAGTGAGGAATCGGGTGTCCTTGAGGGGTTGGGGCATGCTCCCAGCTTGACAGCACCTTCAAGCGCCCTGGTAGACCCGCTCCACCCGCTGGCCGATCTGGCAGGTGACCTCGTAGGTGATGGTCCCCAACACCTTGGCCCATTCGTCCACGGTGATGGCCGCATCCCCGCTGCGGCCGATGAGCACCACCGGATCGCCCACCTGGACCGTGGTTTCCGGGCCCAGATTGACCATGGTCTGGTCCATGCACACCCGGCCCACCACGGGGTAGGAGCGGCCGCTGATGAGCACCCGCCCGCGGTTGGAGAACAGGCGGTTGAAACCGTCGGCGTAGCCCGCCGGGATGGTGGCGATCCAGGTATCCTCCGGGGCGGCCCAGGTGAGGCCGTAGCCCACCCGGGTGCCGGCGGTGATCTTCTTGAGGAAGGATACCCGGGTGAGGAAGGACAGCCCGGGGAGCAGGGGGACGGTCCTGGGGGTGCCCGGGTCCGGATAGAAACCGTAGATCATGATCCCCGGACGGACCAGGTCCAGCCAGCCCTCGGGGTGCCCCAGCACCGCCCCCGAATTGGCGCAGTGCACCAGTTCCACCTGGTGGCCCAGGCGGTCCTGCACCGCGTCCACCGCCGCCTTGAAACGCAGGATCTGGGCTTCGGTGTAGGTGGGGTCCGCCTCGTCGCTCACCGGCAGGTGGGTGAAGATGCCCTGGATGCTCAGCCGGGGGCAGCGCTCCGCCAGGAAGCCAGCCAGGCCGGGCGCGTGCAGGGGCTGCACGCCGATCCGGGACATGCCCGTATCGATGACCAGGTGCACGTCCACGGCCGTGCCCAGGTCCCCGCACACGCCTTGCAGGGCCTCGGCGTTGGCCGCGTCGCACACCGGCAGGGTGATGCCGCCGCGCACCGCCTCGGCCATCTCCTCCTGGAAGGCCGGGGACAGCTTGAGGATCGGCAGGCGGATGCCCGCTTCCCGCAGCTGCAGGCCCTCGGGGACCGTGGCCACCCCCAGCCAGTCGATGCCCTCCTGCTCGGCCAGGCGCGAGACCGCCACCGCCCCGTGACCGTAGGCGTCGGCCTTGACCGCGATCAGGATCTTGCGCCGGGGCCCCACCGCGGCGCGGATGGCCAGCAGGTTGGCCCGGATATGGTCCAGGTGCACGATCACATGGGTCTGGTAGAGCATGCCCCCATTCTACTCAGACCTCATCGGCCGGGTGGCGAGACCGGGCGCAAGTCACAGGTCCCGCCCGGATCGCTTCACTGGGCGGCGCGGCCGCCCTGCAGCAGTTCCGGCACCGTGTGCCCGAAACTGTGGCCGTAGCTGGGGCTCTGGATGCGCAGCTTGCCCACGTGCACTTTGCCGATGATGGTGCGGATCCGCACCTGCTGGCCCAGTTCCGCGTCTTCCAGGAGGAAGCCGGAGACCCGCACCATGTAGGAGGGGAGCTTGGCCGGATCGATGGGGCGGCCGGGCATCCGCCGATCGGCGCCAACCAGGGTGCGTTCCACTTCAACCCAGGTTCCTTTGGGGATCTTGCTCATGATTCACCTGCGGCGGGAGACTTCGAAAGGCCTGAAAGGGGCGGGGAGGACAAGGGACTCAACCGGCCATGCCGTTGGGGACCCGATGCCTGAATGGCTGGCCACTTTCAAAATCATGGCACAAATCGATAAGCTTGGTTAAATAAGAATTTTTACTCTTTTTTTAATTATATCCAGGTGTTTCTTCCTGACTCTGATGCCTTACCTAATTGTAAGCGCAGGTTTTTCCGGGACCAACCTGTGACCTATGAAACAAGCGAATGGGCTAAAAATATTTACATTTTGGCAAACCTACCAAAACCTGGGACCGACCCCTCCGAGCTGAACCTGGGCCCTCTCAACCTCGCTCGGCGCTGCTCTGCCTGCTCGACGATCCCATGCCAGGATCCGGGTCTCCCCGAAGCGCCCTGGTCCGGTCCAATCAGACGGGAGGGGCTCCGGGCTCATGGGAACTTGAATAATGTTCAAGATTTCAACTTGCGCTTAGCCAGGGCCAGGATCTGGCGCACCGGCTGGAAACGGCCGCCCGCGGGTTCGGAAAACATTTTTTTGTTATTTGTTCTTGTGTCTTAATCTTAATATGTAGCCGGGAAAACCCAGCCTGGGGATCCCCGGAGGCCCCATGAACACCTTCCCCGCGCTCCTGGCCGCGCTCTGCGTCTACGCCATCGGCTACCGCTACTACAGCGCCTGGATCGCCGCCAGGGCCGTGGTCCTGGACGACGCCCGCAGGACCCCGGCCCACGTCTACGAGGACGGGCACAACTACGTGCCCTCGCCCAAATGGGTGATGTTCGGCCACCACTTCGCCGCCATCGCCGGCGCGGGGCCGCTGGTGGGGCCCACCCTGGCGGCCCAGTTCGGGTTCGCCCCGGGGTTCTTCTGGATCGTGTTCGGCGCGGTCCTGGCCGGCTGCGTCCACGATTTCATGGTGCTGGTGGCCTCCATGCGGCACCAAGGCAAGTCCCTGGCCGAGATCGCCCGCACCGAGATCTCGCCGTTCGCGGGGGTCGTGGCCATGGGCGCGGTGCTGCTCATCCTGCTGGTGACCCTGGCGGGCCTGGGGGTCGTGGTGGTCAACGCCCTCTCGTCCAGCCCCTGGGGCGTGTTCACCATCGGCTGCACGGTGCCCATTGCCCTGTTCATGGGCGTGGCCATGTTCAAGAGCGCCCCCGGCAAGGTCAATGTGGTCGCCCCCAGCATCATCGGGGTGCTCCTGCTCATCGCTGCGGTGGTGGGCGGGCAGTGGTTCGCCGGCACCCCGTACGCCTCCACCCTCACCTACACCCCGCACCAGATCACCCTGCTCATGGGCGCCTACGGCTTCATCGCCTCGGTGCTGCCGGTATGGCTGCTGCTGGAGCCCGCGGGACTACCTCTCCACCTACGTGAAGCTGGGGACCGTCTTCCTGCTGGTCATCGGGGTGCTGGTCGTGCACCCGAACATCCAGTTCCCGGCCTTCACCTCCTTCGTCCATGGCGGCGGGCCCATCATAAAGGGCAAGCTGTACCCCTTCCTGTTCATCACCATCGCCTGCGGCTCCATCTCCGGGTTCCACGCCCTGGTGTCCTCGGGCACCACGCCCAAGATGATCAACAAGGAGTCCGACGCCCGGTTCATCGGCTACGGCGCCATGGTGTGCGAAAGCCTGGTGGCCATCCTGGCCCTCATCGCCGCCTGCTCCCTGAGCCAGGGCGACTACTTCGCCATCAACACGGCTCCGGCGGTGTTCGCCAAGCTGGGGCTGCACACCACCAACCTGGACCTGTTCTCCGCGGAGGTGGGCGAGCGCCTGGCGGGCCGCAGCGGCGGCGCGGTCTCCCTGGCGGTGGGCATGGCCCAGATCTTCCGGGGCCTGCCCGGCATGCGCACCCTCATGGGCTACTGGTACCACTACGCCATCATGTTCGAGGCCCTGTTCATCCTCACCACCATCGACACCGGCACCCGGGTCGCCCGTTACGTGATGCAGGAGGTGCTGGGCCGGACCGTGCACAAGCGGTTCGCCGACACCCACTGGGTGGTGGGCAACCTGGTGTGCACGGTGGCGGTGGTGGCGGCCTGGGGCTATCTCATCTACACCGGCAACATCTCAACCCTGTGGCCGCTGTTCGGAACGGGCAACCAGCTGCTGGCGACCATCGCCCTGGCGGTGTGCACCACTTTCCTGGTGAACATGGGCAAGGCCCGGTACGCCTACATCACGGCCGTCCCCCTGCTGTTCGTGGGCACCATCACCATGTCCGCCGGGGTGCTGTCCATCCGGAACATCTTCTGGCCCATGACCGCCGTCCCCGCCACCGCCTTCACGGGCTACCTGGACTGCACCCTGATGACCCTGTTCATGGTGGGCGTGGTGCTGGTGGTGGCGGACGCGGCCCGGCGCTGCTACCGGACCCTCAACGGTGAGCCGGTGCCGGTCGATGCCTTCGGGCCGCCGGTGACCCCGGAAGGGGTTCCGGCCAGGTGCTGCTAGTCCTCCAGGGCGTCCGTGTCCCGGTGCGGCGGCAGGCCGTTGCTGGTGGGTCAGGGAGCGTTCTCACCGATTCACAGGACTTGGCGGGTCCTCCGGGCACAGGTGGCATGCAAGGACCCTTGAAGTTTGCGGATGCGATTCCCGCTGCCCGCCCCGAGGTCGCCGATACCTGCCTTCTTTGGTCGGCCCCGACGAACCAGCGAGTGCTTCGTCAGGCCGCGCCGCGCGCGGGCTGACGAAGCCGAGCACCGGTGGGTCGGCGCGGCGCCCGGGAACCCGGCCGACGGGCCTGCCGCCGCACCGGGACACGGACACCCCAGTAACTAGCTCCCTGCCGGCACCACCATGCTGGCGGGAGCGGGGTAGTCGAAGGCCATGCGGCCGTGGTCCAGGCCGATGACGCGCTTCTTCATGCGCTGGATGAGGTTCCGGTCATGGGTGGCCACCAGCACCGTGGTGCCCTGGCCGTTGATGCGCTCGAACAGGGCCATGATCTCCTGGGCCAGGTCCGGGTCCAGGTTGCCGGTGGGCTCGTCGGCGATGAGCACCAGGGGATCGTTCACCAGGGCCCGGGCGATGGCCACCCGCTGCTGTTCGCCGCCGGAGAGCTGCAGCGGATAGCTGGCCAGCTTGTGCTGCAGGCCGACCATCTTCAGGGCCCGGAAGGCGCGCTGCTTCTGCTCGGCGTGGCTGACGCCCAGGATTTTCAGCACGAAGGCCACGTTCTCGAACACGGTCATGGACCGGATCAGCTTGAAGTCCTGGAACACGATGCCCAGCTTGCGGCGCAACTGGGGAATCTCCTTGAGGGGCATGGACGTCAGCCGGTGCCCCGCCACCCGGATCTCCCCGGTGGTGGGCACCTGCTCACGGAAGAGCAGCTTGAGCAGGGTGGACTTGCCGGCGCCGCTGGGGCCGGTGAGGAAGATGAACTCCCCCGGGTCGATCTGGAAGCTCACGTCCGCCAGGGCCGTGTGGATCCGTCCGTATTGCTTGCCGACGTGCGCCAGGGAGATCATCTAGCAGCCCACCACTTCCGTGTACCAGCCGCGCGCCCGCTCAGGGGCGATGTCGCCGTGCAGGAGCGCCCGTCCGTCCCGGAAGAGCATCACCCGAAGGCTGCCGTCCTCCCCGGACAGGGCCAGGGGCGTGAGCTTCCAGGGGGTGCCGGTGCGCTGCTCCAGGCGCGGGCGCAGCGCTTCCAGGTCCAGCTTCCCGGGCGGGTTGACCCGGATCTGGACCCCCTCCAGGCCGCACAGGCGGGAGGCCATCATGGTCCAGCGGGCGTTCAGGAACTCGGTGACCTTGCCGGTGCAGAAGCGGCACCGGGTGGCGGGGGGCTGCAGGAACTGCCGCTCATCCCGCCAGAAGTCGAACCGGGCCAGGTCCCGGTGGGGCTCCTGGCCGGTGAGGATCTTGATGGCCTCCAGGGCGGCCCAGCTGCCCACGATGCCCACGGCCGGGCCCAGGACCCCCGCGCTGTCGCAGGTGTCCACGTCGCCCCCCGCCGGGGGCTCCTCCATGAGGCAGCGCAGGCAGGGGGTCCGGGGCGGGGCCAGGGGCCAGACCATCCCTTCCCCGCCGATGGCGCCGGCGTAGATCCAGGGGATCCCGGTGAGGATGGACACGTCGTTGATGAGGAACCGGGCCTCGAAGTTGTCCGTGCCGTCCATGATCAGGTCGAACCCCTGCAGCGT
>CAWFOJ010000021.1:0-9133 GCA_963816585.1 uncultured Holophagaceae bacterium
CGGGCGAGCCCAGGGGCGGCACCGCCGTGGCCGCGGCGAACAGGAAGGCGTCGCAGAGGCGCATCATCTCCGGCAGCGTCGCCGGCTGCACCTTGGGCAGCAGCATGTCGTCCCGCCAGCTGACCACCGAGGCCAGCTCCTGCTCCATGCGGGCCAGGTTGGTGCTGTCGGTGTCGTGGATGAGCAGGGTGCCGATGCGTGTGCGGGAGGCGTCCGCGGCGGCCAGGGCCGAGGCGGCCAGGCCGCCCACCCGGCCCAGGCCGGAGATGCCCACCACGAAATCCTTGCGCTTGGGGGGACGCATCATGGCCTTCAGGTAGCGGTGCACCCCCGGCGCATCCGCCAGGTAGGTCCACCCGGACCCGCTCCCCTCCCAGAGGCACCGCGGCCCGGCTCCCGGCGCCATGCGGCCGTGGGCGATCCACGGTTCCAGGGCCGGGTCGCCGGTGACCGGAGCCAGCAGGATCTCCGGCAGGGGGCGGACCGTTTGCGCGGGAGCCATTCCAGCTTCCCGGCGGTGACCGGATCATCCACCAGCGCAATGCGCCCGTTTCCATACAATTCCATTAATCCGTTCTCCATGCGCAGGACTGGGACGACGGTGGCCCGGCGCCGCCGACGCGAACGTGGGCGACGTCCGGTACTTCAGGCGGGGACGGCGGCAAGGCCGCCGTCCCCGCCCGTCTGCCTTTCAGCTTACACCAGGCCCTGGTCGATCATGGAGGTGGCGACCTTGAGGAAGCCGCCGATGTTGGCGCCGAGCACGTAGTTGCCGGGATCGCCGTACTCCTTGGCGGTCTCCACGCAGGTCTTGTGGATGTTGATCATGATGTTGTGCAGACGCTGGTCGACTTCCTCGGAGGTCCAGCTGGAGAAGCAGGCGTTCTGGGCCATCTCCAGGCCGGAGGTGGCCACGCCGCCGGCGTTGGCGGCCTTGCCGGGGCCGTAGAGGACCTTGTTCTTCGAGGAAGATCTCGACGGCGTCCGGGGTGGACGGCATGTTGGCGCCCTCGGAGACCACGAAGCAGCCGTGGTCCACGAGCATCTGGGCGTCTTCCTTGTTGATCTCGTTCTGGGTGGCGCTGGGGAAGGCCACGTCGCACTTCACGAACCAGGGGCGCATGCCCTCGTAGGTACTCGCACTTGAACTTGTCCGCGTACTCCTGGATGCGGCCGCGGCGGTTGTTCTTGAGGTCCATGAGGAATGCCCAGCTTCTCGCCCTTCGATGCCGTTCTTGTCGAGGATGGTGCCGTTGCTGTCGGAGAGGGTGATGACCTTGCCGCCCAGCTGGTTGACCTTCTCGATCGTGTACTGGGCCACGTTGCCGGAGCCGGACACCGCGCAGATCTTGCCCTTCAGGCTGTCGCCGCGGGTCTTGAGCATCTCTTCGGCGAAGTAGGTGCAGCCGTAGCCGGTGGCCTCCGGACGGATCAGGGAGCCGCCCCAGGCCAGGCCCTTGCCGGTGAGCACGCCTTCCCAGGAGTGGGTGAGCTTCTTGTACTCACCGAACAGGTAGCCGATTTCCCGGCCGCCCACGCCGATGTCGCCGGCGGGCACGTCGATGTTCTGGCCGATGTGCTTGTAGAGCTCGTTCATGAAGCTCTGGCAGAAGCGCATCACTTCGGCGTCGGACTTGCCCTTGGGGTCGAAGTCCGTGCCGCCCTTGCCGCCGCCCATGGGCACGGTGGTGAGGCTGTTCTTGAGGATCTGCTCGAAGCCCAGGAACTTCAGGATGCCCAGGTTGACGGTCGGGTGGAAGCGCAGGCCGCCCTTGTAGGGGCCGATGGCGTTGTTGAACTCCACCCGGTAGCCCTTGTTGACCTGGACGTTGCCCTTGTCGTCCTGCCAGGTGACGCGGAACTGGAAGATCGCGGTCCGGTTCGGTGATGCGCTCAAGGATCAGGTTCTTGATGAATTCCGGGTGCCGCTCCAGGCAGGGAACCAGGGTTTCCACGACTTCCTTCACGGCCTGGTGGAATTCGTTCTCGCCGGGATTCTTGGCTACGAGTTGATCGAAGAATTTCTGGACGTAGTGACTGACGCTGGAAGCGGGGAGCTGAAGCGTGAACGTCATGAGTAGACTCCTTGGATGCGCCCCGAGGGGCTGGGTTGACAAGGGTGAAAGGGGGGACACGGGGCACAGGCCCCCTGCAGGAAGCCTGAAACGGGAACCCTAGGGGTGCCCCAGGAGGGAGAACCCCCGAACAATCCAATTCCCCCATAATGTAAGGCAATCCGATCGATTCGCTCCAATTATCAGAACACCCAAAATGGCGTCAATCCTTTTTCAGTGAGCCCTCTGCAATGTGATTAAGGTCACCCAATACCAAACTTACACTTGCTGATCTCATGATTTTTCCGCATGAAGTGGTGCAAAAAATGCAATTGAACCATTAGGTTGATTTTAAACAAATGTTTACAAGTTGTAAATGGCTTGACGCCTATCTCCAGGATTGTACCCGGGAATTCTTTAAGGGCGAAGGAAAGTACCTTGACATACGGTCAGGATTTGCGGCCACCCCTTGTGTTCCAGGCACACCACCGTCGTTCCGGCTCGCTCAACCGGTAGCCCGGTTTCTTGAACTCGGGTACGCCTTGTCCTGTCCTCAGGCCCGCCGCCAGCCCTCCCGGTGGGTCTGGTGGCCCTCCGGGAACAGCCGCGCCAGGGCTTCCAAATCCTGGTTGATGAGCTCGCTGGGGGCGATGTCCCGGGGCAGCAGGAGGCCCTTGGGGTAGGGCGGGCAGCGGGGATGGCGCACCACGGTGGCCAGGTCTCCCAGGTTCAGCAGCCGCCCCTCGCTGGCCCGGTACGCCTCTTCCAGGACCCGGAACAGCTGGACCGCCTGCTCCAGGGCCAGACGGGAGAAGTCCAGGGCCCCGTCGGGATCCAGGCCCACCGGATGGGGATCGTGGTAGGGCAGGCAGTCGTTGAGGGAGGGGATCAGCCCGGCCCCCGCCGCCCGCCGCTCCTTGATGCTCCACCCGCCCAGGAACGGCATCACCGCGCTTTCCCGCACCACCCCGCGCCAGTGGGGCACCACCAGGCCGGTGCGGTGGGGGATGCCGGAAATCTGCAGGGCGGCGTGCACCGAGGCGCTGGTGGCTCCCACCAGCACCTCCCGCAGCTTCACCTTCACCTTCCGGCAGGCGCGCACCACCTGGAGCACTGGCTCGGCGCTGTCGGCGAACGGGACCAGGAGCAGGGCATTGCGGCCCAGCTCCCGGGCGGTGGTGAGCTGCAGCTCCAGGCTGGGGCTGTCGAAGGGGGGCGCCACGCCCGCCTCGTAGCCCTGGCGGGTGAGGTAGCGCTCCAGGTCCAGGGCGATGGTCGGGCTGTTGCCGATCAGGTCCCGGGAGAACTGCCGGCCCAGGCCCAGGATCACCCAGCCGCCCTTCTCGCCCAGGCGCTCCTGGGCCCAGACGGCCAGCTGGCGCTTGGTCTCCTTTTCGTGGATGTGCAGCAGCCCGCTGCCCGGCAGGCGCTCGGCGAAGAACCCCGAGATGGCCCGGCGGGTGCGCACCATGGCCTCCTCCACCGCCGGCATGCGGTAGTACGGCGGCTGCAGGAGCTGCTCCAGGTCATGGATGATCACCAGGGGATTGGTGAGCTCGATCCCGGCCCAGCGCACCCCCCGGGACACGCTGGCCTTGTCCCCCAGCCAGCCGGCGCCGTGGTTCCTGAGCATCTCCCACAACCGCTCGCCCCCTGCCACCGGCACGCCGAACAGGGAGAACAGGAGGCCCTCGGCGAACCAGTCCCCGATGATCCGGGACAGGAGCTGGTCCAGGTGGATCAGGGGCTCGTCCGCCCGGGACGCGCACACCGCGTCCACCAGGGCTCCGGTCCCCAGCAGCCGGCCTCCGGCCGCCTCGGCCAGGGACTCGTCCTCCAGGGCCACCGGCAGGGCCGTGGCGGTGCCTTCCAGCCAGGTGAGGGCGGCCAGGTCCTCCCCCGTCTCCCGGGACTGGAGCACGGCGGTCCTGGGCTTGTGCCCGGTCCACCGGGACACCGCCCGGGAAGCGTCCAGCTGCACCAGCCGCTCCAGGCCCGCGGGCAGGCCCCGCCCCTCCCGGTTGGGGCGCAGGCGCCACTGGGACAGGAACACTTCCTCCTTGCGGGCCGGGTAGTTGACGTAGAGCCGGCGCTCCTGCAGCACCCGGGCCACCAGGGGGTCGCAGAACAGCTCCAGCTCGCCCCGGCGGTCCAGGGCTTCCCGCAGGTAGGTGCTGGAGACGTTCTTCATGCTGGCGGGCACCTGGAACACCTGGACGCCGTTCCGGAACAGCCCGAGCTTGCTCTCCCAGGTCCTGGAAGGATGCTCCTCCCGGGTGGTGAGCAGGTGGGGGATGTTCCAGATGGGCGAGGCGGGGTTCCGGTAGGCGGAGGCGCCTTCCAGCACGTCGGTGCCGACGATCAGGTGCACCCGGCGCCGTCCCAGGCGCTTCTGCAGGTGCTGCAGGCTGCTGAAGTTGGCGATGTTCACCGGGGGCTCGAACGGGAACAGGTAGGCGTGGGGGATGGTGGAAAGGGCCATCCAGGCCAGGTCGGCGCGCAGGAAGCGCGGCTGGGCGTGCTTGCGCCAGGAGAAGTCGTCCACCTGGACGAACACCTCGTCGCAGTGGGCCAGGGCCCGGCGCACCATCTCCCCGTGGGCGGCGGTGAAGGGGTCGAAGGTGCCCGGCAGGAAGCCGATGCTGGGCGCCTTGGGGAAGCTCGCCTTGGCCACGCTCATGGCCTTGTCCAGGCTGGACAGCACCTGGGCGGCCAGGAAGAACCGGCCGCTGTCGCCGGGGATGTGCTGGAGCAGGGTCAGCACCTTCTTGGCGGTCAGGCGCAGCAGCTCGCCCAGGCGGGGATCCGGGCGCAGCCAGTCCAGGAGCAGGGCCAGGTGGGCGTAGCCCTCGTGGGCCACGGCGGTGCGGCTGTCGGCCAGGGACCCCAGCAGGATGCAGGCCAGGCGCCGCAGGCAGTCCTGGGACACGGACGCCGGCGCCTGGGTGCCCGGCAAGGCGATGATCAGCCAGGTGGCGGCCTGGACCAGGAGCCGCTGCAGCCCCTCGGTGCCTCGCCGGGAGTCCTGCTCCATGTCGGTGACCAGTTCAATCAGCTCCTGGGCGGGCAGGCTGGCCAGGAGCGGCCCCAGGAAGCGCGGGATGTACCGGGTCACCCCTTCCCCGTCCAGCTGCAGGCTGCGCACCAGCTCGATGGCCATGTCGTTGCGCTGGGTGTCCGTGAGGGCCGGTATCAGCTTGAGCAGGCAGCGGCCGGCGTTGAAGCGGGTGCCCTCCACCCGGCTCACCTTCAGGAGGTTGGCCAGGTGGAACCCCACCTCCCCGGCCAGGGGGTCGCCTTCCTGCCGGGCCGAGACCAGCTCCAGCAGGTAGTCGCAGTTCACCTTCTTCTCCACCCATCCGGTCTGGGTCTTGAGGTTGCGCAGCATCACCTCCCGGATGGGGGTGCGGCCCTGCTCCCGCTGGTCCCGGCACCGGTCGGCCAGCTGGGTCCGGCCGGCGAGCCGGGCGCAGTGCTCCAGCAGGTACAGTTCGGCCACGCTGGCCTGGCGCCTGGGGAAGGGCCCCTGGGCATCCACGCAGCGGCCCACTTCCTCCAGCAGCCCGGGCTCCTCCTGGCCGTGGCCGGCCAGCAGGCGCAGCACCCGCCAGGCCATGAGCCGGACGTTGGGCACGTCGTGGAACACCCAGCCCTGGATCACCTGGGGCAGGGACGCCCGCCCGGCCGGGTCCATGGACCCGGCCAGCAGCTCGAAGGACTCGCAGGTGTACAGGGCCGACAGCGGGCGCCGGTCCCCGGCCCGGGCCTTCAGGCGCGGCACCACCATGGCCATGGCTTCCGCGGCCAGCTTGGGGTTGGCCCGGCTGAAAAAGCGCCGCAGGAAGATGGGCACCGAGTAGACGATCTGCTCCTGGGGCGACATGTCCTCGGTGGCTTCCTCCGGGGCCAGGTCCAGCAGGTCCAGCACCCGGGCCAGCTGGGGCAGCACCCAGGCCTGGTCCACCACCACCGCGTCCTTGGGCAGGTCCTTGCGCCACTCCATTTCCCCCAGGGCCAGCAGGTCGGCCATGCGGCACCCCGCCTGGTAGCGGATGTCGTCGTCATGGTGGCCCAGCAGCCCCCGGAAGAACTCCAGGGCCAGGACCCGCTGGTCCTCGGAGAAGGCCGGGGCGTAGTCGCCCACGATGCCCATGTAGGTGCGCAGTTCCCGCCAGCCCTTGAAGGTGCGCACTTCCTCCAGCAGCCGGCGCAGGCTGGGCAGGTCGCGCAGCCGCTCCATGACGCCGATGCTGTGGGCGGTGGCCAGGAGCCGGGTGACGCTGGCCACCTGGGGCCCGTTGGCCAGGGCGGCAGTGTCCGGGCGCTGCCGGCCGCCCATGAGCGCCACGATGTCCAGGCCCTCGGGAAGGTACGGGCGCACCCGGCCGGAGAGGGGCAGGCCCGGCGGGTCCAGCACCACCCCCAGGGTCAGGGCGTAGTCCTCCATGTCCCGCAACCGCCGGTACACCGCCTGGTAGCGCCGGCGCTTCTCCTGGTCCACGTCCTCCAGCTTGTCCAGGATGGTGTCGAAGGCCTCCTTGAGGGAGATCACCGCCATGCGCCGGCGGCCGTCGGCGTCCTGCACTTCCTTGACCCGGAAGTCGCAGTAGATGAGCACCTGGGTCTCGATGGGCAGGCGGATGGACTCCAGGTCCCAGCAGGAGTGGTTGGTGGCGATGTGCCCCAGGCCGCCCAGGTCCCGGGCGGCGTAGTACTGGTTGGTGTAGTAGTAGTGCAGGCGCGGGATGCGCCGTGCCTCGTCGCCCACGCAGCCGAACTTGCCCACGTCGTGGCCGATGGCGCCGCCGTGCAGGAGCGGCAGGTCCACCGGGATGGACTTGGCCAGCTGCCGGCCGAACCACAGGGCCAGGCCGGTGACCCCCAGCACGTGGTCCTCGATGGTCAAGCCCCGCCAGTGCTGGGCCATGGCCATGGCCACCAGGAACCCGTCGTGCTCCAGGTGGACCAGCAGCCGCCGGTATTCCTCTCCGGAGGGCCAGAGCTGCAGCTCTTCCTCGCTCAGGGGCTGGAAGGGCACCCGGGCGGCGATGCTGCCCTCCGCGGGCAGGAACGGCAGGGCCGCCTGGGCCAGGGGGAAGAACACCTCCCCCAGGGCGGTGCCCGGCCCGGGGCTGAAACGCTGGGGATAGAGCCGGCGCCGGGCCTCGTCCTGCATGGCGTTGCGCCAGGAGGACAGGTCCTCGGGCACCGGTTCCCCGGCGATCTCCAGGGCCAGGGTCAGGGCGGCGTCCAGGGGCGAACCCTGGCCGTTCACCCGGTCCAGGCTGGCCGGCCTCAAGGACCAACCGTGGTTCTTGAGGACGGCGTCGAACACAGCATCCCCCTTCTGATTAAGTGGCTTATTTCACGCCGGGTTTCATCCCTTTGTCAAGGCGACCCCCAGTGGCATGATTGGGGGGCCATGCGCGCCCGTCCCCTGCTTTCCGCCGCCGGTCCCTGGGCCGTCCTGGGGCTCACGTCCGGCGCCAGCGCCGATGGGGCCGATGGGGCCGATGGGGCCGATGGGGCCGACGCGGCCCTGGTGCGGGTGGAACCGGGCGGGTTCCGGGACGGCAATCCGTTCCTGGAGTTCCTGGGTTACCGCCACGAGCCCTATCCCCCCGCCCTGCGCCAGGAGGTGCTGGCAGCGGCGGTGCCGGGCACCCTGCCCCAGGTGACCGGGGCCGCCCGGGCGGCGGCGCTGGGCAGCTGGGCGCCCGGGCCGGATCACACCTGGCCGGACTCCACGTGAACAGCGGCCGCTGGCTGGACCATCTGCCGCCCTGGCTGGCCTGGGGGGCGCTGGCCTCCACCGGAGCCTACGAACCCGGGGAGCTGGGCGCCATGACCCTGCCCCTGCTGGGCGCGGCCCTGGTCCAGTGGCGGGGCTGGTCCCTGGAACCCTGGCGGCGCGTCCTGGAGGTGGTGTGCCTGGGCGCGGGCCTGGCGCTGCTGGCGCTGCGGGCGGGGGTCCTGCTCACGGTGGTCTATATGCTGTTCCTGCTGTGCGGGGTGCGCCTGGCCTTGCCCCGGGGGATGCCCCAGCGCCGCCAGATCCTGCTCATGGGGTTCCTGCTGTTCCTCACCACCACCATCACCACCGCCGAGCTGGACTTCCTGGTGTGGTCCGCGGCCTGGGCGGCCGGGGCCGGGGCCGTGCTGCTGCAGCTCAACTGGGAATCCTTCGCTTCCCTGCGCCAGGGCCCGTTCCAGCCCCCGCCCCGGGCCCTGGCGGTGCGCTGCGCCGTGTGGACCCTGGTCCTGGCGGCGGGGTTCTTCGTCATCCTTCCGCGCCTGCACCTGGGGACCCGGCGCCTGCCCTTGGGGGTGCACGGCCTGGGCGGCCTGCGGGCCGGGCTGAGCGACGTGCTGGACCTGAGCGGCGGCGGGCCGGTCCTGGGCAGCCAGGAGGTGGCGCTGCGCATCCAGCCCACCCGGACCCTCAACGCCCAGGACTGGGACCGGTACCGCGTGGCCCTGGCCCTCCTGCGGGGCTTTGCCCTGGAACGGCTCGACGGGCAGCGCTGGGAAGCGGGCCCCGACACCCCCGGGCCGCGCCCGGAGCCGGCCGACGTCCTGGGCGCGCATGCCGTCGTGGCGGACTTCTTTTTCGGCCCCGGGCTGCTGGGCACCCTGCCCCTCCCGTATGGACAGGTGGTGGTGGAGCCCCCGGGCATGGACCCCCTGCGCCTGGGCCCGGGGGGCAGCCTGCGCTGGACCTTCCCGGTTCGGCGCACCACCGCCCTGCGGGTGGGCCTGGACCCCGCCCCGGTGCAGCCGGGCAAGGCTCGCCCATGGGAAAAAAAAAAGAGAGAGAGAGAGAGAGAGAGAGAGAGAGAGAGAGAGAGAGAGAGAGAGAGAGAGAGAGAGAGAGAGAGAGAGAGAGAGAGAGAGAGAGAGAGAGAGAGAGAGAGAGAGAGAGAGAGAGAGAGAGAGAGAGAGAGAGAGAGATTAAAAAAAAGAAAGAAAGAAAGAAAGAGAGAGAGAGAGAGAGAGAGAGAGAGAGAGAGAGAGAGAGAGAGAGAGAGAGAGAGAGAGAGAGAGAGAGAGAGAGAGAGAGAGAGAGAGAAAAAAAAAAA
>CAWFOJ010000022.1:0-10359 GCA_963816585.1 uncultured Holophagaceae bacterium
TGTTGTGGCCGCTGAACCATCGTATTGCTGATCGGGCTGGTGGCCTTCAAGCAACTGCCGGTCTCGGCGCTGCCGGAGGTGGATTACCCGACCATCCAGGTGATGACCTTCTATCCGGGCGCCAGCCCCGAGGTGATGGCCTCCGCCGTCACCGCGCCGCTGGAGCGGCAGTTCGGCCAGGTGCCGGGCCTGAACCAGATGACCTCGACCAGCTCCGACGGCAGCTCGGTCATCACGCTGCAGTTCGACTTGAGCCTGAACATCGACGTGGCCGAGCAGGAGGTGCAGGCGGCGATCAACGCGGCCGCGACCTATCTGCCCGCGCGACCTGCCCGACGCCGCCCATCTACAGCAAGACCAATCCGGCCGACGCGCCGATCCTGACCCTGGCGCTGACCTCCGAGACCTGCCCCTGTCCAAGGTCGAGGACCTGGCCGACACCCGGCTGGCGCAGAAGATCTCGCAGCTGCCCGGGCGTGGGCCTGGTGAGCATCAGCGGCGGCCAGAAGCCGGCGGTGCGCATGCAGGTCAATCCCGCCGCGCTGTCCGCCTACGGCCTGAACCTGGAGGACGTGCGCGCCGCGCTGGCGCAGCCAACGTCAACCAGGCCAAGGGCAGCTTCGACGGCCGCGCGCAGTCCTACACCATCGGCGCCAACGACCAGCTGCTCACCAGCGACGAGTACCGGCCGCTCGTCGTCGCCTATCAGCAACGGCGCGCCGGTCCGCCTCTCGGACGTGGCCACGGTGGTCGACGGCGTCGGAGAACGTCCAGCAGGCCGCCTGGATGAACACCACCCCGGCGGTGATCCTGAACATCCAGCGCCAGCCCGGGGCCAACATCATCGCCGTGGTGGACCGCATCAAGGACCTGCTGCCCCAGCTCCAGGCCTCGGTGCCCCCGGCGGTGAAGGTGCAGATCCTCACCGACCGCACCACCACCATCCGCGCCTCGGTGGCGGACGTGGAGTTCGAGCTGATCCTCACGGTCGATCCTGGTGGTGGCGGTGATCTTCGTGTTCCTGCGCACCGTCCCCGCCACCATCATCCCCAGCGTGGCGGTGCCCCTGTCGCTGGTGGGCACCTTCGGGGTGATGTACCTGCTGGGCTACAGCCTGAACAACCTCTCCCTCATGGCCCTGACCATCTCCACCGGCTTCGTGGTGGACGACGCCATCGTCATGATCGAGAACATCATGCGCTACATCGAGGAGGGCGTCGCGCCCCTGGAGGCGGCCCTCAGGGGCTCCGAGCAGATCGGCTTCACCATCGTCTCCCTCACGGTCTCCCTCATCGCCGTGCTGATCCCCCTGCTGTTCATGGGCGACATCGTCGGCCGCCTGTTCCGGGAGTTCGCCGTGACCCTGGCGGTGACCATCATCATGTCGGCCATAGTGTCCCTCACCCTGACCCCCATGATGTGCTCCCGCCTGCTGCGGACCCAGCACGAGCACGAGAAGGGCCGGGTCTACCAGGCCTCCGAGCGCATGTTCAAGGCCATCATCGCCTTCTACGGCCGCACCCTGGACTGGGTGCTGCGCCACCAGCCCCTCACCCTCATGGTGGCCATCGCCACCCTGGGCCTGACGGTGGCGCTGTACGTGTGGATCCCCAAGGGCTTCTTCCCGGTGCAGGACACCGGCGTGATCCTGGGCATCTCCGAGGCGCCCCAGTCCATCTCCTTCCAGGCCATGGCCAAGGGCCAGCAGGCCCTGGCCGAGGTGATCCTCAAGGATCCGGCGGTGGCCAGCCTGACCTCCTTCATCGGCATCGACGGCACCAACACCACCCTCAACTCCGGGCGCATCCAGATCAACCTCAAGCCCCTGGAGGAGCGCAAGGTCAGCGCCAGCGACGTGATCCGCCGCCTGCAGGCCGGAACTGGAGCAGGTGCCTGGCATCAAGCTGTTCATGCAGCCCGTGCAGGACCTGACCGTGGAGGACCGGGTCAGCCGCACCCAGTACCAGTTCAGCATGGAGGACGCGGACCCCGTTGAGCTTGGCGCCTGGGTGCCGCGCTTCGTGGCCAAGCTCCAGACCCTGCCGGAGCTGCGGGACGTGGCCAGCGACCAGCATGAACTCCGGCCTGCAGACGCGCCTGGTGATCGACCGGGCCACCGCCTCGCGCCTGGGCATCACCCCCCAGGCCCTGGACAACGCCCTCTACGACGCCTTCGGCCAGCGCCAGATCTCCACCATCTTCACCGACCTGAACCAGTACCGCGTGGTGCTGGAAGCGGACCCGAAGATGGCCGCCGGGCCCCAGGCCCTGGACCAGATCTTCCTGCGCTCCGCCGCCGGCGGCTCGGTGCCCCTGAGCTCCCTCACCCGCATCGAGTCCACCACTGCCCCCCTGGCCATCAACCACCAGGGCCAGTTCCCGGTGGCCACGGTCTCCTTCAACCTGGCGGCCCGCACCTCCATCGGCCACGCGGTGGACGCCATCGAGCGCGCCCAGGCGGAGATGCAGATCCCGCCCAGCATCCAGGCCGAGTTCCAGGGCACCGCCCAGGCCTTCCGCCTGTCCCTGGTGAACACCCCGTTCCTGATCCTGGCCGCCCTGGTGACCATGTACATCCTGCTGGGGGTGCTGTACGAGAGCTACATCCACCCGGTGACCATCCTGTCCACCCTGCCGTCCGCGGGGGTGGGGGCGCTGCTGTCCCTCATGCTGTTCGGGGTGGACTTCAGCGTCATCGCCCTGATCGGAATCATCCTGCTCATCGGCATCGTCAAGAAGAACGCCATCCTCATGATCGACTTCGCCATCGAGGCCGAGCGCAAGGAGAAGCTGGCGCCCCGGGACGCCATCTTCCAGGCCTGCCTGCTGCGCTTCCGGCCCATCATGATGACCACCATGGCCGCCCTGCTGGGGGCGGTGCCCCTGGCCTGCGGCACCGGGGTGGGCTCGGAGCTGCGCCGCCCCCTGGGCATCTCCATCATCGGCGGGCTGATCTTCAGCCAGGTGCTCACCCTCTACACCACCCCGGTGATCTACCTGTACTTCGACCGCGCGGCCAAGCGCCTGTTCCCGGCCCGGGCCCGGGCCCGGGGCGAGGCCGATGCCGGGCTTGAAGCGGCCGGAACCCATGAGCCTGTCCGAGCCCTTCATCCACCGGCCCATCGCCACTTCGCTGCTGACCATGGCGGTGGCCCTGGCGGGGATCCTGGCCTTCAAGTTCCTGCCCGTGTCGCCCCTGCCCCAGGTGGAGTTCCCCACCATCGCCGTCAGCGCTTCCCTGCCCGGGGCCAGCCCCGAGACCATGGCCTCCTCGGTGGCCACCCCCCTGGAGCGGCAGTTCGGGCGCATCGCCGGCATCACCGAGATGACCTCCACCAGCGCCATGGGCGCCACGGCCATCACCCTGCAGTTCGACCTGAGCCGCAACATCGACGCCGCCGCCCGGGACGTGCAGGCGGCCATCAACGCCGCCCGCAGCCAGCTGCCCGCCAACCTGCCCGGGCAACCCTACCTACCGCAAGATCAACCCGGCCGACGCCCCGGTCATGCTGTACTCGCGCTCACCTCGGACATCCTGCCCCGGGCGAAGATGTACGACGTCGCCTCCAACATCCTGCAGCAGAAGCTGTCCCAGGTGCCGGGCGTGGGCCAGGTGTTCGTGTGGGGCGGGGCCCTGCCCGCCGTGCGGGTGGAGGTCAACCCCTCCCTCCTGCAGGCCAAGGGCATCGAGCCTGGAGGACGTGCGCACCACCCTGGCGGCCGCCAACGTGAACCAGCCCAAGGGCTCCCTCACCCACGACGGCACCACCTCGGCCATCAACACCACCGACCAGATCCGCTCAAGGCCAAGGACTACGCCCCGCTGGTCATCACCTACAAGGCCGGCGCGGCCCTGCGGGTGGGGGACGTGGCGGACGTGCAGGACTCGGTGGAGGACCTGCGCAACGACGGCCTCGCCGACGGCAAGCCGGCCATCATGGTGGTGATCTTCCGCCAGCCGGGCGCCAACATCATCGAGACGGTGGACCGCGTCCGGGCGCTCCAGCCGCAGCTGGTGGCCTCCATCCCGCCCAGCATGAAGCTCACCGAGGTGATCGACTCCACCCGCACCATCCGCGCCTCGGTGCGGGACGTGGAGCGCACCCTGTGCATCTCCATCCTCCTGGTCATCGGGGTGGTGTTCGTGTTCCTGCGCAACTGGCGATCCACCCTCATCCCCAGCGTGGCCGTGCCCATCTCCCTGCTGGGCACCTTCGGGGTGATGTACCTCGCCGGCTACAGCATCGACAACCTGTCCCTCATGGCCCTCACCGTGGCCACCGGCTTCGTGGTGGACGACGCCATCGTGGTGGTGGAGAACATCAGCCGGCACATCGAGGCGGGCCTGACGCCCATGCAGGCGGCCCTGCGCGGGGCCGAGGAGATCGGCTTCACCGTGCTCTCCATCAGCATCTCCCTGTGCGCCGTGTTCATCCCCATCCTGCTCATGGGCGGCATCGTCGGCCGGCTGTTCCGGGAGTTCGCGGTGACCCTCTCGGTGGCCATCCTGATGTCCATGGTCGTGTCCCTCACCACCACGCCCATGATGTGCGCCAGGCTGCTGCGGTCCCACGACCAGGAGAGCCACGGGCGGGTGTTCCGGGCCACCGAGCGGATGTTCCAGTGGCTGCTGGGGCGCTACCAGACCGCCCTGGCGTGGGTGCTGCGCCACCAGTTCCCGGTGCTCCTGGTGGCCCTGGGCACCGTGGTCACCACCGTGGCCCTGTTCATCATCGTGCCCAAGGGCTTCTTCCCCCAGCAGGACACCGGGCGCATGAACGGGCATGATCCAGGCGGACCAGGACACCTCCTTCCAGGCCATGCGCGGGCGCATGCGGGCCCTCTCGGACATCGTCCAGGGCGATCCCGGCGTGGAGCACGTCATGGCCCAGGTGGGCGGCGGCGGCGTCACCAACACCGGGCGGGTGTTCCTGTCCCTCAAGCCCAAGGAGAAGCGCAACGCCACCCCGGACCAGATCATCGCCCGCCTGCGGGGCAAGCTGGCCAGGGTGCCGGGCGCCAGCCTGTACCTGCAGCCCATCCAGGACATCCGCATCGGCGGGCGCCTGGGCAACGCCCAGTACCAGTACACCCTCCAGGGCGACGACGCCAAGGAGCTGTTCCAGTGGGCGCCCCGGGTGCTGGAGAGGATGCGCGGCCTCAGGCAGCTCGTGGACGTGAACACCGACCAGCAGATCATGGGCCTGCAGGCCACCCTGGTGGTGGACCGGGCCACCGCCTCCCGCCTGGGCATCTCCGCCCAGCTCATCGACAAGACGCTGTACGACGCCTTCGGCCAGGACCAGGTGTCCACCATGTACACCTCCCTCAACCAGTACCACGTGGTCATGGAGGTGGCGCCCCAGTACTGGCAGAACCCCGACTCCCTCAAGGACATCTACATCCATTCCAGCACCGGGGCCATGGTGCCCCTGTCCGCCTTCGCCCACTACCAGATGGAGAACGCGGCCCTGGCGGTGAACCACCAGGGGCAGCTGCCCTCGGTGACCATCACCTTCAACCTGCCGGTGGGCGTGGCCCTGGGCGACGCGGTGAAAGCGGTGGAGAAGGCCCAGGAGCAGATCCGCCTTCCGGCCTCCATCCGGGGCAGCTTCATGGGCACCGCCCAGGCCTTCCAGGCCTCCCTGGCCAACGAGCCGATCCTCATCGCCGCGGCCCTGGTGGCGGTGTACGTGGTGCTGGGCGTGCTGTACGAGAGCCTGATCCACCCCGTCACCATCCTGTCCACCCTGCCTTCCGCCGGAGTGGGCGCCCTGCTGGCGCTGCTCGTCACGCCGCACCGACCTGAGCGTGATCGCCCTCATCGGCATCATCCTGCTCATCGGCATCGTGAAGAAGAACGCCATCCTGATGATCGACTTCGCCCTGGAGGCGGAGCGGCGGGAGGGCACCACCCCCGAGCAGGCCATCTTCCAGGCCTGCCTGCTGCGCTTCCGGCCCATCATGATGACCACCATGGCCGCCCTGCTGGGCGCCGTGCCCCTGGCCCTGGGCCGGGGCACCGGCGTCCGAGCTGCGCCAGCCCCTGGGCATCGCCATCATCGGCGGGCTGGTGTTCAGCCAGGTGCTCACCCTGTTCACCACCCCGGTGATCTACCTGTACTTCGACCGGATGGGGATCTGGTGGCGCAAGCGCAAGGACGCCGCCGAGCCGGTCCCTGGAGTCCTGGAAACCTGATTGTTTCCAGGGCATTATTGAAAACATCACCGAGGCCCGCCCCCATGCTTGCCCCTCCTCCCCAGGCCGTGCGGGCCAGGGCTTCCTCAGGGAGGCCGGGATGAGGGCGCGCCGGGCCCTGCGCAAGGGCGAATGGCTCACCCTGATCACCCTCAGCATCGGCACCTGCGCCGCCCGATGAGCGCCGCCACCACCCCGGACCGGTTCCTCACCTGGGCGGACGAGGGCCTCTACCGCAGCAAGACCGGCGGGCGCAACCGGGTCTCCGCGGCCGGATGGCCCGCCCGCTGTTGCCATCTTCAACCTGAGGAATAGGGTTAGCTTTATTTTTTGGGCTCCTGCAACTGCCCATTGTCCTGAACCCCCCGCGGGAGGATCCTTGAAGAGCGGGATCGGGGGTCCCAGTGGAGCACAAGTGAACTTTAAAAGACGTTGGGATCTTCTTAATTGCATTTTCCTGCTAGGCACTTTGGCTCTTGCCCTGGTCCTGGTGCCCCTGGAGTTCGCCCATTCCCTCCGGCACTGGAGCGAATGGGTGGTGTTCCTGGTGATGACCTGCGCCGTGGGCATGGGGGTGACCTGTGGCTACCACCGCCTGTACAGCCACCGGGCCTACCAGGCCCGCTGGCCGGTGCGCCTGGCCCTGCTGTGCCTGGGCGCCGCCAGCTTCGAGAATTCCGCCCTGCAGTGGGTCAGCGACCACCGCATCCACCACCGTCACGTGGACCAGGGCGAGGATCCCTACAGCATCCGCAAGGGCTTCTGGTACTCCCACTGGCTCTGGGTCATGGAGGCCCGTACCCTGCCCATCTCCGGCGTGGCCGACCTGGAGAAGGATCCCCTGGTCATGTGGCAGTACCGCCACCCCCTGCTCATCGGCTTTTGCGCCGCGGCCCTGGTGCCGGTGGCGGTGGGGCTTTGGACCCACAACCTGGCCGGGCAGCTGATCATCGGCCTGCTGCTGCGGGTGGTGGTCACCCACCACACCACCTTCCTGATCAACAGCGCGGCCCACAAGTTCGGTACCCAGCCCTACTCGGACGCCCATTCCGGACGGGACAACGCCCTGCTGGCCCCCCTCACCTACGGGGAGGGCTACCACAATTTCCACCACACCTGGCAGTGGGATTACCGCAATGGGGTGAACTGGTACCACTGGGACCCCGCCAAATGGATGATCCGGGCCCTGGCCTGGGCCGGCCTGGCCAGCGGGCTGCGCACCGTGCCCAGGCCCGAGATCAGCCGGGCCCGCCTGGCCATGGAAGAGAAGGCCCTTCTGGCCCGCCTGGCCCAGGCGCCGCCCCAGCTGGCCGAGGCCCTGCACGCCCGGCTGGCCGGCGCCTGGGCCCGCCTGGACCAGGCCCTGCGCGCCCTGCAGGAACACCGGGAGTCCTGGGACCGCCGCCGGGCCGAGCGCCGGACCCAGCGCCGGGAGGCTTGGATCCAGCGCAAGGGCGAGTGGCGGCAGGCCATGGCCCTGCACCGGAAGGAACTGCGCCAGGCCTGGGGCGAGTGGAAAGCCGCCCGCTTGGCGGTGCGCCGGCTGGTGTATGCCTGGAACGGAATGGGATAGGATGGGGGCCCTGGGGGGTGCTTCAGTGTTCCTTTCATGCCTGCTTTGCCTCTCCCTGGCCGGGCCGGTCCTGGCCCAGGCTCCCTTCCAGCCCCTGAACCTGGACACCCAAACCGGGATCCTGGACCCGAACGGCGCCCGCCAGGGTTGGGTGACCGCCACCAACAAGCGCATGGAGATGACCGGGAGCACCTTGCGGGTGGGCCTGGAGGCGGGCGGGCTCACGGCGGTGGTGTTCGCCAAAGGGGTGGACAAGCCCCGCAAGGCCAAGCCCATCCTGCTGGGCAAGGGGGAGTACCAAGGACTCTTCAACGAGATCGTGGCCCAGCGCTTCATCCGCATCGTGGTGCGCAACCCGGACAACAACAAGCAATGGGCCGCCCGCCTGGAGAATGGCAAGGCGATCCTGGAGGATTAATCCGCCTGGAGATCCTTCCCGCGCATGGCGGCCTTGGCCGGCCTGGGCGCCCGGGGCAGCACCAGCAGGTTCCCGCCCAGGCAGAGCGCCACCCCCGCGGCCAGGGCGGGTTGCCAGCGCAGACCTTCGAACAGGGTGGAGAGCGCCAGCGCCACCAGCGGAACAGCCACCATGGCGTAGCCCGCGCGTCCGGCCCCGATCCGGCCGACGAGGGTGAGGTAGGCGCCGAAGGCCAGCACCGAGCCGAACACCGCCAAAAAGGCCAGGGAACCCAGGTAGCGCGGGGACGGGTCGAAGGCGAACGGCCGGCCCATGACCAGGCAGTAGAGGGTCACGAGGGCGGCGCCGTAGAGCATGCTGATGCCGTTGCTCTGCAGCACCGGCAGGCCCCGGCGCTGGTTGCGCTGGGAGATGAGGTGGCTGGCGCTGGCGCTCACGGTGCCCATCACGGCCAGGGCAAGGCCGCCCAGTTGCCCGGCGCCCAGGGCCCCGGTGCCGGGCAGGCTGATGCAGGCCACCCCGGTGACCCCCAGGGCCGCGCCGAGCATGGCCTTGGGTGCCAGGGGCGTGCCGAAGGCCATGCGCGCGCCCAGCAGGTTCAGGAAGACCGTGAGCGAGAAGATGGTCGCGGTGAGGCCCGAGGCGATGCGCTGCTCAGCCAGGTAGACGCAGACATAGTTGAGCCCGAACAGCAGGGCGCCCTGCAGGGCCAGCCAGGCGTGTTCCCGGAGGGTGAAGCGCAGGTTCAAGCGACGGACCAGGCACCAGCCCATGAGCAGCAGGGCGGCCAGCCAGAACCGGTAGGCCACCGACACCTCGGCCGGCACCACGCCATATTGATAGGTGATGGCAATCCAAGTGGAACCCCAGATGAGGACCGAGGCGAGGTAGAGGGAAAAGTTGCTCATGGCGTTTCCGATCCGGACGAAGCGAGGGGTCGGGGCAGGGCTCCCCGTGAACCGAATCATACGAGCTACGAGGCGGACCAGGGCGGCCAGGCGAGGATCCCGGTCCGAACCCAGTCTGTCTTGCGGCGCCGGCGCCGTTGCCGGCCAAGGGGCGAGGGCCTATCCAAGCAGGCCATGCCCGGCCAGGAATTCCCGCACCTTCTCCCGGGGCAGCCCGGGCACCGTGTTGCCCTGGATCCCGGTCATGTCCCCGCCCGCCGCCAGGGCGTTGCAGATGGCCTCCTCGGTGGCGTCCGCCACCGCGGTGAAGAACGGGTCCAGCCCGGCGTTGGGGAACTGCCGGACGGTGGTGATCCCCTCCGGGTCGAACGCGCCCGGGTTGCCGGTGGCGAAGGCCAGGAACAGGTCCCCGGAGCCGTTGCCGCCCTTGCCGCCGGTGCGGGCGATGCCCACCGGGACCCGGCGGGCCAGGCGCTGGCACTGGAGGGCGTTCAGGGGCGCGTCGGTGGCCACCACCACGATGATGGAGCCGGACTCCGGCCCGGCGCAGGCCGCCCCGCCCAGGGGCCGGGTGGTGGACGGCACCGGGTGGAACGCCGGCCGGGGATGGTCCAGCAGGTCCTGGCCGATGGGCACCCCGCCGATGCGCAGCTCGGCGCGGGTGCCGTAGTTGGCCTGGACCAGCACCCCCACCATGAAGGCGCCGTGGGGGCCGGACACCCGCCGGGAACTGGTGCCGGTGCCCCCCTTGAACTGGTGGCAGATCATTCCGGTGCCGCCGCCCACCGACCCTTCCGGCACCGGCCCGCCCCGGGCGGTGTCCAGGGCCTCCCACACGTGGGCTGGGCGAACGTGCTGGCCGTCGATGTCGTTGAGCCGGCCGTCGTAGGTCTCCCCCACCACCGGATAGGCGTACCAGTAGTCCCGGTCGAACGGGGCGTAGTGGCCGTTGCGCTCCAGCCACTGCCAGGCCGCGTCCCGCACCGTTCCCACGCTGCCGGTGCCGGTGATCAGGACCGGCGTCTCCAGGAAGCCCGACTCGCTGATCCAGTGGGTCCCGGTCAGGTCGCCGTTGCCGTTGAAGGCGCTCCATCCGGCGTACACCGGATCGAAGGTCCGGCCCCGGGGCAGGATGGCGGTGACCCCCGTGCGCACCGGCCCCTGGCCCTTGACCAGGGGCCCGTCCCCGGAACGGAGGGTGACCAGGCCCACCAGGACCCCCGGTACGTCGGTGATGGCGTTCAAGGGCCCGGGCTCACCG
>CAWFOJ010000023.1:0-5329 GCA_963816585.1 uncultured Holophagaceae bacterium
TCGCTGAGGCCGTCGGACAGCAGCACCTCCCGGGCGACCCGCACCACTTCCGGATGGCTCGCCAACCGGTGGTAGTCCCCACTGCCAAAAAACAGGTAATACCCGCCCTGGTACTGGACTTTCGTTCGGCGCGCAAAAAAACGAAGTTCAGGTCCAAGCGGCATGTGAACCTCCGTGCCTTTCCGCGAATGGATATCAAAGTGTAATGTCACTCTAGTCCGCTGGTTGGGTGTTTGTAATCTTATGCCGTTTGGATCATCGTCTTCGGTGAAAAATTTTTTCGATGGAAACCTATAATAATTTAGCCCTTTCTCCAACACCCCCGAGCCGTCATGCAGACTGAGAGCAACCAGACCCCCCTCCGCCTCACCGACTTCAAGGTCCTGTCGTTCGACTGCTACGGGACCCTGATCGACTGGGAGACCGGCATCTATGATCACTTGAGGCCCCTCCTGGCCAGAAGCGGGGTGACCCTCCCCCGGGACCGGGTGCTGGAAGCCTACGCCCGCCACGAGGAGGCCCAGGAGGCGGAAACCCCGGACATGCTCTACACCGACCTGCTGGCGCGGGTCCACGACCGGCTCGCCCGGGAGTGGGGGGTGCGGCCCAACGCCAGGGAGTCCCGGGCCTACGGACGCTCGTTGCGGACCTGGCCGCTGTTCCCGGATTCGGCCGCGGTGCTCCAGTACTTCCAGAAGTTCTACCGGCTGGTGATGATCTCCAACGTGGACAACGAGAACGTCCTGATCAACCAGGACCGGCTGCAGGTGGATTTCTTCCACCTGTTCACGGCCCAGGACATCGGCTCGGTACAAGCCCAATGTGCGTAATTTCCAGTTCATGATCCGCACCCTGAAGCGGGGAGGCATCGGCAAGCAGGAGATCCTGCACGTGGCCGAGAGTCTGTTCCACGACCACGTGCCAGCCAACAAGGTGGGGCTGCGCTCGGCCTGGATCCACCGCCGGGCCGACAAGCCCGGCTGGGGCGCGACCCTGCCGCCGGAGCAGATGCCCAAGTACCGACTTCCGCTTCGAAAGCCTGGCCCAGATGGCCAAGGCCCACCAGGACGCCCTCCGGGAATCCTAGCTGGAGCCGCCGGTGCGCGGATGTTGCCGGTCCCGCCTTCGGCCCGAGTGTGTTTCGTGCTGACCGGAGGGAACTGGGATGTGGAGCGGTTCCTCTCGGCCCTGACCAGGGCCTGACCAGGAAAGGAGCTGGCGATGAAGACCCTGCTGCTCAATAAAGAGGACGTGCGCGGCCTGATCACCATGAAGGAGGCCATCAGCGTGGTGGAGGAGGCCTTCAAGGCGTTCAGCTCCGGTCAGGTGCTCCAACCGGGCTACATGGGGATCCACCTCCCGGCGCCCCGCGGCGAGATCGACTTCAAGGCCGGCTACTACCGCGCCAACGAGGTGATCTCCCTGAAGGCCTCCTCCGGGGGGTTCGGGGAGAATCCGCAAGCATACGGCCTGCCCACCGGGATGGGCACCATCCTGCTGTTCGACGCCCGGTCCTGCGCCCTGGTCTGCGTCATGGACGGAAGCCTGATCACCGGCCTGCGCACCGGAGCGGCGGGAGCGGCGTCGGTCAAGGCGCTGGCGCGCCAGGACGCCCGGCGGATCACCTCCATCGGCAACGGCAACCAGGCCCGCATGCAGCTCCGGGCGATCTCCCAGGTCCGGAAGATCGAAGCTGTCCATGCCTGGGACAGCAGCCCGGAGGCCGCTTCCAGGTTCAAGGCCGACATGGAGAGCGAACTGCACATCCCCGTCCGGGTGGCCCGTTCCAGGCAGGAGGCGGTGGCGCAGGCGGACATCCTGATCACCACCACCCGGGGCAAGGGCCCCGTGGTGGAGGCCCCCTGGGTCAGGCCCGGCACCCACATCATCGCCATCGGGACGGATCAGCAGGGCAAGCAGGAACTGGATCCCGAGGTGTTCCGCCACGCGAAGATCGTGGTGGACTCCCTCGAGCAGTGCGTCCAGAAGGGCGAGACCTGGCATCCCTTGAACCGGAACATCATCACCCGGGATGACATCCATGGGGAGATCGGCCAGGTCCTGCTGGGGGAGAAGCCGGGGCGGGAGAACGACGAAGAGATCACGATCTTCGATTCCACCGGCATGGCCATCCAGGACAACACCACGTCCTACAAAATTTACCAGAACGCCATGGAAAGCAAGGCAGGGACTTTCTTCGAATTCTTCGAATAGGCGCGCGAACATGGGGGCCGGCCGGCCCCGCCTGCCTCACCAGAATGGAGGGAGACAGGGGTTCCGCCGCCCCACCCAGGAGAGGAGGGACACGTGGAAAGGTCATTGACATGGACCGATATCCAGAAGGCCAAGGAACGGATCAGCGGGAAAGTCGTGCACACCCCTGTGATTCGCAGCTTTCCCTTGGAGGATAGGCTGGGCTGCAAGGTGTTTCTGAAGCCTGAAATGTTCCAGGTCACGGGTTCATTCAAGGCAAGAGGGGCGCTGAGCAAGACCCTCCTCCTCGGCCCGGAAGAAAGGGCCCGGGGCTTCATTTCCTCTTCATCCGGAAACCACGCCCAGGCCCTCGCCTATGCGGGGAAATTACTGGGTGCGAAAACAACAATCGTCATACCACATGATGCGCCAAAAATAAAGATTGAAAGGACCCAGGCTTTGGGGGCCGAAGTCATCCTGTTCGAAGGCAAGCAGGAGCCCAGATGGGCCTTCGTGAACAAGCTGGCGGAAGAAAGGGGATACGTCCTGGTGCACGCTTTCGATGATCCTGCCGTCATGGCCGGGCAAGGCACGATCGCCCTGGAAATCCTGGAAGACCTCCCAGATGTGGACACGGTGGTGGTGCCGCTGGGCGGCGGCGGCCTCCTTTCGGGTGTTTCCGTGGGGATCAAGGGGGCCATGCCGCACGTCAAGGTCATCGGCGTAGAGCCGTCGGTTGCGCCCAAGTACTGCGTGAGCAGAGCCAATGGCAGGCCTACCGATGTACCGGCGGGGCATTCCATCGCCGATGGAGTGAAGGCGGAAATGGCCTGCAGTTTCGCCCATTCCGTATTCGAACGACATGTGGATGCCATTGAAGTTGTTGAAGAACGCCACATTATTGAAGGCCTGCGGCTTTTGGCCGAGTCGGGCAAGGTATTCGCCGAAGGCGCGGCTGCGGTCGGAATTGCTGCCGTACTTTCGGGGAAGGTGAAGGTGTCACCCCAGGAAAAAGTCTGTTTCGTATTGAGCGGCGGGAATTGGGATCTGGACCAGTTCCTTGCGGTGGTCAAACAAGGCCGTTTTCCAGTTGGGGCCTGAAATCCCCCGAGAGACGCCCAAGGATGGCCCTGACCCTGCGGTCCAGGTCACCGGCAGGCGCTGACGGGTTCCCGCACATCGGGAACGGGTCAGCTCTTGCCGCCGTCCAGCCTGCGGTAGTAGCTGTGCCAGGTGTTCAGGGCCGCCACCGGGTTGTGGCCCAGCACCCGGTCCTTGGCCACCAGCACGGTGGTGGGGACCTTGGAGTGCATGAAGAACAGGCTGTCGTGGCCCACGCACAGGCCGATCACCACGTTGAACTCGGTCTCGGCGTCGGCGAGGATGGCGGCCTGGCCGATGGGGTTGCACATGGCCTCGAACCCGCCGGGGCAGACCTTGTCCGCGTCCGCCAGCCCCACTTCCTCCTTGTCGATGCCGCCCATCTTGCAGCAGGCGGTGAAGCACTGGAAGCCGTTGGCCACGAAGATGTCGTGGGCGATGCGGGCCTCGCGCATGAGGCCGATGCAGTGGGCGATGCCCAGGCGCTTCCAGCCCATGCGCCGGGCGAAGTCCATGACTTCCTCGACGCGGGTGGCCTTGCAGTAGCCCGCCGCCTCGGTGCGGGCCGACTCCAGGGTCATGCGCCGCAGGGTGGGGTCCGTGAGCACGGCCTTGCGGGCGCCGGCCAGGACCTCCGGCTCGTTGGCCATGGGGCAGAACACCGGCGGTGTGGCGTCCTTTTCGCTGCAGGCCTTGACACCGCAATGGACACAGCGGGGGCCTTCGTATCCGCTCATGATGCTCCTCCCTCCGGATTCCGGTTTTACGGGATGGCACCATTCTCAGTCCGGGGCGGGGGTACGGGCGTCACAACTCCCCCCCGGGGGGCAGATTGTGACCTTCGCCCTCACCCCCCCGAAAGCGCCGGGATCAGGTGCACCTCGTCCCCGTCCTCCAGTTCCTGGGTCAGCTTCGCGGTGCGCCCGTTCACCACCAGCATGAGGCCGCCCTGGTCCGCCAGGTCCAGGCTGGCCAGCAGGTCCTCCACCCGAGCCCCCGGATCCAGGTCCACGGCGAGCTCCCGCACCACCCCCCTGGCCGTGTGCCGGCGCAGCCGGGTGTGGAGATGGACCCGGACTACCAATCGAACACCCCGTCCAGATCGTCCTCGCTCACGTCGAAGACCGAGTTGTGGGGGGGCAGCTGCTCCCGGGTCATCCATTCGGGCAGGCGGTCGTGGGCGGGGGTGAAGCCGGCGCGCTTGTTGAACTCCCGCTCCAGGGCCAAGGTCTCCCGCCCCAGCACCTGCAGGATGTCCGGCGGCACGTCCCGGCCATAGCGGGCCTTGAGCAGGGCCGGAATCACCTCCGGGGCCACCGCGAACCCGAAGCCGGCGAAGATGCAGGCGCCCAGGGTGTCGTACCCGGCCATGCTGATCTGGGCGCCCCGGGACAGGGCGGCCTGGAGTTTGGGGTCCAGGTGGTCCACCTTGGCCCGCACGGTGTTGCCGGCGGTGTGGTCCGCCCCCTGGGGGGAGGTGGCGTAGGTCACCCCGGTGCCCTTGATCGCCCGGGGCTCGTAGGCGGACATGGCCTGGCCCTTCACGACCGGCACCTGGGTGATGGCGAACACTTTGCCCACCATGGCCGCCCCGTGCCCCAGGACCCGCCCCAGGGGCGTGCCCCGGCGGACCTCCTGCAGCAGCTCCAGCGCCCTCGCGCCGTCCCCGAACGCCATCAGCCCGGCCCGGGCGGCCACGCCCAGGGCGGCGCCCAGGTCGATGGTGTCCAGGCCCAGGTCGTTCACTTCCCAGTTCATGCGGGCGATGGTGTCCAGGTCGTCGATGCCCAGGTTGGAGCCCATGAGGCCGATGGTCTCGTACTCCAGGGGGGTCACCAGGCTCTTGCCGTCCGGTCCGCCGTAGTTGTTGGAACAGCGGATCACGCATCCGGGCATGCACTGGTGGGTGGGGGTGCTGTCCCCGCCCCGCTCCAGGGTGACCTCGCGCAAGCGCTCCCCGCTGATGGCCTCCGCCGATTCGAACCATCCGCTGGAGAAGGCCCGGGTCGGGAGCCCGAGCAATACGTCGTCGGCG
>CAWFOJ010000024.1:0-4538 GCA_963816585.1 uncultured Holophagaceae bacterium
GGTGACGTTGCACTGTCGCATTGTAGTTTGCCTGAGATGGTCCCGGAAGGCCCTTGACGGGGGTGGCCCGGAGGAACCCCGATGGCAGGCAGACGCGGTCTTCATTTAGGAATCATGGGAGCGGCTCTGCTGGCCACGGCTCCCATCGGTCCGAAGCTCGGGGGGCGGTGACGGTCCTGGGGATCTGGGGCGGCCAGGAACTGGAGACCTTCAACCGCATGGTCAAGCCGTTCGAGGCCCAGACCGGGGTGAGCGTCGAATTCACCGGCACCCGCGACCTGAACGCGGTGCTGACCACCCGGATCAAGGCAGGCAACCCGCCGGACCTGGCGGTGCTCCCGGACCCGGCCAGGATGGCGGAACTGGCGGCCCAGGGCCGGCTGGTGGACCTGGGCACGGTGCTGGACATGGCCAGTCTCCGGGCCTCCTACGGCCCGGCCTGGGTGGCCCTGGGCAGGACCGGCACGATGGTCGCCGGGATCTTCGTGAAGGCGGCGCTCAAGGGCCTGGTGTGGTACCGCCCCGGGGACCTGGAGGGCGCCCGGATCCAGGTGCCGGAGACCTTCGACCAGCTCATGGAGGCTTCCAGGACCCTCGCGGCCCGTGGCACCACCCCCTGGGCGATCGGCATGGAGAGCGGAGCCTCCAGCGGCTGGGTGGGGGCCGACTGGCTCGAGACCATCTTCCTGCGCATGTACGGGCCCGAGGAAGTATGCCGACTGGTGCCTGGGCCGGCTGCCGTGGACGTCCCCGGAAATGCGCGCGGCGTGGCAGGCCTGGGGCAGGATCGTCAACGACCCGAAGATGGTGTTCGGGGGCAGCCGCTACGTCCTTTCGACCCCCTTCAGCCACGCCTTCGCGCCCATGTTCCTGACCCCGCCCAAGGCGCTGTTCCATTTCCAGGCCTCTTTCATCCAGGGCTTCATCCGGCAGGCGTTCCCCAAGCAGCGGGCCGGGGAGGACTACCGTTTCTTCCCCTTCCCGGCCATCCGGCCGGAGTACAAGAAGGCGGTGGTGATCGCGGGAGACCTGGTGTCCATGTTCAGACGGACCCCCCAATCCGAAGCCTTCGTCAGGTACCTGGCCTCGGCGCCGGCCCAGGCCTGCTGGGCCGAATCGGCCAGCGGGCTTTCCGCCAACCGCGGAGTGCCCTTGGCGGTCTACCCGGATCCGGTCAGCCGGGAGGCCGCCGCGGTCCTGACCCAGGCCGATGCCGCGGTGTTCGGCGCCGATGACATGATGCGGAGCGAAATGAGCAGCGAGTTCTGGTCGGCCTGCCTGAGCTTCGTTGCCAATCCCGAGGATCTCGACGGGATCCTGGCCGGGCTGGAGACGGTCCGCAGGGATGCCTACCCCCCGTGATCACCGGCCCTTCCTGGAATCGGAGTCAGGCGATGCGATGGTCCAGCTTCCTGTGGGGATTCACGGCGGTGGTGGGCGTGCCGGTGCTCTTGTGCGGGTATGCCTATGCCGCTGAATGGCTCCTGGCCCGTCTGGGGGCCCGGGCCAGGAACGCATGGCGGCCCTGGCTGTGGCTGGCGCCAGCGTTCCTGCTCCTGGGCGGGCTCCTGGTCTATCCGGTGCTGCACACGGTGGCCCTGAGCCTGATGGACGCCGCATCCTCCCGCTTCGTGGGCCTCGGGAACTACCGCCACCTCTTCACTGACAAGAACATGCTGGTGGTGCTCAGGAACAACCTGGGCTGGATCCTGGTGTTCCCGCCCATCGCCGCCCTGTCGGGTCTCGCCATCGCGGTGCTCGCCGACCGGACGCCCGGCGAAAAGGTCCTGAAATCCGCCATCTTCATGCCCTCGGCCATTTCCTTCGCCGTCGCCGGCATCATCTGGCGGTTCATGTACCAGGTACCAGCCTGCGGCGATGCCCCAGGCCGGCACGGTGAACGCGTTCCTCCACTGGATCATCCCGTCCTTCGAACCCCGGGCGTGGCTGTTCGAAAAATCCCTGAACAACTGGGCGCTCATGGCGGGGGTGGTCTGGCTCCAGGCTGGATACGCCATGGTCCTGTTCTCGGCGAGTCTCAGGAGCATTCCCGAGTCGCTCATCGAAGCCGCCCGGCTGGAAGGCGCCAGCGAGGTGCAGATCTTCTTCAGGGTGGTCCTGCCCTTGATGAAGTCCACCGGGGTGGTGGTCCTCACCACCTACATCATCATCGCTCTCAAGATCTTCGACTTCGTCTACGTCATGACCAGCGGCGCGCTGGGGACCGAGGTGATCGGAGATCGAATGTATAAGGAAATGTTCATCTTCAACAACTTCGGGCGGGCAAGCACCCTCGCGGTGGTCATGCTCGCCGCCACCCTGCCGATCCTGGTCATGAACCTCAAGAGTTTCAGCAAGAAGGCAGGAACCCAATGACGGGCCCAGCCAAGCGGCCCTGTCCGGCCGTGGCCCGCGCCTCGCGCTGGGCCGTGAACCTGCTCCTGGCGGCCATCGTGCTTCTTTGGCTGACCCCAACGGCTGGGCTGGTGGTCTCCTCGTTCCGCCGCGCCGACGCCATCGCCACCACCGGGTGGTGGACGGCCCTCTCCACGCCGCTCCAATTCACCCTGGCGAACTATGCTCACGTCCTGGCCCAGGGCAGCCTGATGCAAAGTTTCTGCAACAGCCTGGTGATCACCATCCCGGCCACCGTCATGCCCATCCTGATGGCCGGTTTCGCAGCCTACGCCTTCGCCTGGATGCGTTTCCCCATGCGGGACGCGCTGTTCCTGGCGGTGGTGGGATTCCAGGTCGTGCCGCTCCAGGTCACCTTGATCCCGGTCCTGAAGCTGTTCCTGGAGATCCACCTCCAGGGATCTTTCGCCGCGGTGTGGATCGCCCACACCGCGTATGCCCTGCCGCTCACCATCTACCTTCTGCGCAACCACATGGGCCAACTCCCGGAGGAGATGCTGGAGGCGGCGGCCCTGGAGGGCGCCAGCCACGCCCAGATCTTCTTCCGCATCGTCCTGCCCACGTCCCTGCCCGCGCTCGCCGCCATCGCCATCTTCCAGTTCCTGTGGATCTGGAACGATCTCCTGGTCGCCCTGGTCTTCCTCGGCGCCTCGCCGGAGGTCGCGCCGGTGACCGTCGCCATGGGCAACCTGGTGAACTCCCAGGGGGGCGAGTGGGAATACCTGACCTCCGCGGCCGTGCTCTCCATGCTGCTGCCTTTGCTGGTGTTCTTCTCCCTCCAGCGCTATTTCGTCAGGGGCATCCTCGCCGGCTCCCTGAAGGAGTGATTTCCCGGTGCGCCATCGTCCTGGCGGCCTTGGCCGGCGGCGCTTCCAGGAGGCGCCGACGCTACCGCCGCACCGCCCGGTTGCCCGTCATGGCCGCCTGGATGATCCGGGCCAGTTCCCGGGCCGCCTCCCGGGGCGCGGGGCTGGCGCAGATGGCGGACACCACGGCGATGCCCTCGGCTCCCGCCCGCACGGCGTCCTGGGCGTTGCCGGCGTTCAGGCCGCCGATGGCCACCAGGGGATGGCGGGAGAAGGCGCGGATCCGCCGGAGGCCTTCCAGGCCCCAGGGGGCCTTGGTGTCGGTCTTGGTGGGCGTCTGGAACACCGGGCTGACCCCCAGGTAGTCCACGTCCAGGTCCTGGGCCCGCTCCACGTCTTCCCAGGTCTCCACGGACAGGCCCACGATGGCCTTGGGACCCAGGATGGAGCGCACCAGGTCGCAGGGCATGTCCTCCTGGCCCAGGTGGACCCCGTCGGCGCCGCCGGCCAGGGCCACGTCGAGGCGGTCGTTGACGATCAGGGGCACCCCCGCGGGGGCCAGGAGGCCCTTCAGGCGCTGGGCCAGGTCCAGGAACCGGCGGATGGACAGGTCCTTCTCCCGCAGCTGGACGCAGGCCACCCCTCCCGCCACCGCTTCGGCCACCACCTCCTCCAGGGGGCGGGCCCCGCACAGGCCCCGGTCGGTGACCAGGTACAGCCCGCGCACGTCAGGCCTCCACCCGGGCCCGCCCGGCCAGGTCCCCGGCGTCCAGGCGGTAGAGGGCGTCCAGGAACCGGACCTGCAGGGAGCCCGGGCCCGGGGCCCCCTCGGCCGCCATCTCGCCGGCGACGCCCATCACCACCATGGCCTGGGCGGCGCCGAAGCCTGCCGGACTCGATTGGGGAGCGTTTTCTAGGCCACGCGCCGAAACGGCCTTATGAATGGATCCGCTACGATTCCTGGCGCTATTTTCCGGATTACGGCAACGGCCTGCTTGCCGACATCCTGACGCATTGGGCCGGACGTGGCGCAGTGGATGATGGAAAAGATCATCCACTTGCCGCCGAAACGGCGGGCGGCATCTACGTGCGGCATGACGGGCGCGAGAATCCCGACACGGTCAATGCTATTCTCCAGTACGCGGGCGGATGGAACCTGACGTTCGAATCGAGCGTGCTGCCGCTCCAGGAATCCAAACCCACGGTGGTGTTTCTGGGGACGGAAGGCAGCCTCGACATCTCGCGGACGCGCTACGTGTTCACGCCCCGACGCCGGCAAGCCGGAAACGGTGGAAGCGGGTTCGCCGCTCGAGCCCC
>CAWFOJ010000025.1:0-9246 GCA_963816585.1 uncultured Holophagaceae bacterium
AGAAAAAGATACACGATCCTTCATCATGTGATCCCTCTTTCTCATCATTATTTTCTCCTTCAGACTGATCATCATCTTCTGCAAAGGGGACTGTTCGATAAGGCGCGATGAGGGGAAGGAGGAAACTGCAGCAAGCAGGCCGAAGCGGGAGAGGATGGCATCTGCTCAGAGGCATTTGAGAGCTTGGTGGCACGAGCTGCTTGGGCTTCGATGTGATGACGAAGTCGATCACAAAGCGAAGCAAACTCGCAAAGAAGAGGGAGCAGTGTGAGGTTGGCTAGAGTGGAAGAGGAGGAGGAGGAGGAGGAGGAGTATGGGGGCAGATGGCGGAGATCACCACCGCGTCCAGGGCCGGGTGCAGGATGGGCCCTCCGGCGGACAGGGAATACGCGGTGGACCCGGTGGGGGTGGCCACGATGAGGCCGTCGGCCCGGAGGTTGCCGGCGTCGCTGCCGTCCACCTGGATCCGGAACTCCATCATGCGCGCCACCAGGCCCTTCACCACCACCGCGTCGTTGAGCACCGGCCGCCCGGCCAGGGCCTCCTCCCCCCGCAGCACCCGGGTGTCCAGCATGGAGCGCTTCTCGGCGATGAACCTGCCCTTGAAATACTCCTCCACCACCCCCGCGGCCCGTTCCGACGGGTGGGAGGTGAGGAAGCCCAGGGACCCCAGGTTGATCCCCAGCAGGGGCGTGCCCCGCACGCCCACGTGACGGGCGGCGGTGAGCAGGGTGCCGTCCCCGCCCAGGACCAGGCACAGGTCCGGCGCCGCCGCGCCGGCGCCGAACAGGGGATCCCCGTTGAAGGCCTCGGCGGGCAGCCCGGCGGCCAGCCAGACGTTGCGGATCTTGGGATGGCAGATCACCTGCCAGCCCCGGTCCAGGAAGGGGGGGACCGTCTCCCGCAGGGAATGGGAGAGCCAGGGGGACCTGGCTTTCGCCACGAGGGCAAGGATAGGTCGTGCCATGCCCTTAGGGTAACCTGGGTGCATGGCGAACAAGGCGCATTACCCGCGGAAAACCATCTCCGCCCGGAAATCCTCCTGGGGCTGGGTCCTTTGGACCCTGCTGGGCCTGGCGGGGGCGGGGGCGGTGACCCTGGCGGTGGCCTGGTCGATCATGTCCCGGGACGTGGACAGCTTCCTCACCTATTTCGCCCTGCGGGTGCCCAAGACCATCACCAAGGTGCTGGACCGCAACGGGGACGTGATCGGCGTGTTCGCCGAGGAGAACCGGGTGGTGATCCCCTTCGGGGACATCCCCCGCGCCTTCGTGGGGGCGGTCATCGCCACCGAGGACTCGGATTTCATGAACCACCGGGGCATCTCCCCCCGGGGCATCCTGCGGGCCGGGTTCAACTTCATCACCAGCTTCGGCCAGCGGCGCGAGGGGGCCTCCACCCTCACCATGCAGCTGGTGCGCACGGTGACCGCCAAGCGCCAGCGGCGCCTGGACCGCAAGCTCAAGGAGATCATCCTCGCCCTCAAGCTGGAGAAGGCCTACACCAAGAAGCAGATCTTCGAGCAGTACGCCAACGAGGTGTACTTCGGCGGCGGGCGCTACGGCATCGAGGCGGCGGCCGAATTCTACTTCGGCAAGAGCGCCCCCCAGCTGGGGGTGGAGGAGTGCGCCCTGCTCGCCGGCCTGATCCAGAACCCCAACTGGTACAACCCTTACAACCCCGACCCCAAAGTCCGCCTGGCGGCCAAGCTGCGCCGCGACCACGTGCTGCGGCGCATGGCCGCCGAGCACTACCTCAAGGATGGCGACGCCAAGGCCTTCATGGACCGTCCCATCCGCCTGGCCCGGGAAAACCCCCAGGAGGAGGCGGTGGCCCCCTACCCGGTGGAGGAGGTGCGCAAGTACCTGTACTGAGAAGTACGGCCGGGACCGGGTGCTGGAGGGGGGCCTGGAGGTGACCACCACCATCGACTCGGTGTGGCAGGCCGCCGCCAACGAGGCGGTGCGCGATGGCCTGCGGGCGGTGGACCGGCGCCGGGGCTTCCGCAAGGACGGGGTAGCGGCCGTGGACAACCCGGACACGGCCCAGCTGCCCGGCTGGAGCCGGTTCTTCCAGGAGGGGGACTCGGTGCGCGGAGTGGTCCAGGGTTGGCAGCCCGGCGGCGCCCGGGTGCGGGTGGGGCAGACCACGGTGACGGTGCCCGACTCGGCCTTCGCCTGGGCCGGCAAGAACGTCCGGTCCCTCCTGCCCCGGGGCGCCGCGCCCCTGTTCATGGTCAGGGAGGCCAGCGACGAGGGCCTGCCCATGCGCCTGGAACTGGACCAGGAGCCGGAGGTGGAGGGCGCCCTGATGGCGGTGGAGCCCCAGACCGGGGAGATCCGGGCCATGGTGGGGGGCTACGATTTCAAGCGCTCCAAGTTCAACCGCAGCTACCAGGCGGAGCGCCAGGTGGGCTCCACCATGAAGGCGTTCGTGTACGGGGCCGCCTTCCAGGAGGGCAAGACCCCGGCCACCCTGGTGGCGGACGTGCCCACCCGCTTCACCATGGACACCACCGTCTACGAGCCCAAGAACTACGAGCGCGACTACTGGGGGCCCGTCACCATCTGGGAGGCCATCCGGGATTCCCGCAACGTGCCGGCGGTGCGGACCCTGGAGGCCACGGGCATCGACAGCGTCATCACCTTCGCCCGGAACACCGGGGTGGGGGGCAAGCTGAACCCGTTTCCCAGCCTGGCCCTGGGCTCCGCGGACCTGACCCTCAAGGACATGGTGCGGGGCTACAGCACCTTCGCCGACGGCGGCCGGCAGGCGCCGCCCCCCTTCCTCATCAAGAAGATCGTGGACCGGGGGGGCAAGGTGCTGGAGACCCATGATGGGGCCCCGGGGGACCAGGTGGTGGACCCCATGAGCAACTACCAACTCATCCAGTGCCTGCAAGGGGTGGCCCAGCGGGGCACCGGGGCCCGTTCCAACGAGCTGGGCTGGCCCCTGGCCGGCAAGACCGGCACCACCGACGACCATACGGACGCCTGGTTCCTGGGTTTCTCCACCCACGTCGCCTGCGGCGTATGGGTGGGCCTGGACGCCAAGAAGACCATCTTCCCCGGCGCCGACGGGGCCAAGGTGGCCCTGCCCATCTGGGTGGACTTCATGAAGACCGCCCTGCCCACCACCCCCAAGGAGGAGTTCCCGGTGCCGGACGGCATGGAATGGGCGGAAATCGACCGCACCACCGGGCTGGTGGCCACCAGCGCCACCCAGGAAACGGACCTGGTGCGCCTGGCCTTCAAGCCCGGCACCGCCCCCAAGACCCCCAGCACCAGCGCCACCATCACCGCCGTGCGGGAGGCCCGGGAACGGGCCCGCACTCTGCCGGTGGAACAGCGCGCCTGGGGCGTCAACGTGCCTGGGCCCCCGGACCCCTGGGCCGGCAAAACCCAGTAGCTCTCAGCTTTTGCGCTTCCGGGTCGTCCCGGGGCCCGGGCTCCATTTCCGCGGGGCCGGCGGAAAAGCCTTCCGGTCCCGGTCCTTGCCGCCCCGGGATGTCCACTCCGCGGCCGGCGCAGGGCGTTGCCGCCCGCTGGCCGCCTGCCCAGGCCGTGCCGCCGGGTGCGGGCCCGGCCGGCCCCCGGGGTCCACCCGGGCTTTTCCCCCGGCCGGGGCTTGGAGGGCCGGCTCGAAGGCCGGAATTCCGGCTTGGGCAGGTCGGGGATGTCGAACCCTTCGCCCCCCTCCCCATCCACCAGGGACAGGAGCGAAGCCACCAGCGCCACCGGATCCCGCCCCTCCAGCAGGTGCCGGGCCGCCTCCAGGTGCCGGGGCGCGTCCACTGCCGCCACCTGGTCGGCCAGGCGCCGGGTCCGGGTTTCCCGGATCTCCCCCTGGGTGGGCACCGCCCGCCATTCGAGCTTCAGCCCACCGCGCCGGGCCCAGGCCAGCAGGATGCGCGATTCCTTGAAGCCCACCAGGGCCAGGGAGGCGCCCTTGGCGCCGGCGCGCCCGGTGCGCCCGGAGCGGTGGATGTAGCTCTCCAGCTGGGTGGGGATGCCCAGGTGCACCACCAGCGGCATGGCCTCCACGTCGATGCCCCGGGCCGCCACGTCGGTGGCCACGAGGTAGCGCAGCTTGCCCCCCTTGAACTGGGCCAGGATGCGGTTGCGCACCTGCTGGCTCAAGTCCCCGTGCAGGCAGTCCGCCGGCAGCCCCGCGTCCCGCAGGGATTGGGCCACCTCCTCGGAGGTGACCTTCATCCGGGTGAAGATCAGCGCCGAGGACGGCTGGTCCGCCAGCAGGAAGTTCACCAGGGCCTTGGTATGCAGGTGCTCGGCCACCAGGCAGGGGGTGTGGGTGATGTCCGCGTGCTGGGAGGTGCCTTCCGCCTGGGCGTGGCTGATGCGCACCGGGTCCTGGAGGAAGCGCTTGGCCAGGGCGGCGATGGGGGCGGGCAGCGTGGCCGAGAACAGGTAGGTCTGCTGCCCCGGGGGCACGTCCGCGAGGATCTTCTCCACATCCTCCAGGAAGCCCATGTCCAGCATCTCGTCACACTCGTCCAGCACCACCATGGTCACCCCCGACAGGTCCAGGGTGCCCCGGTCCAGGTGGTCCTGGACCCGGCCGGGGGTGCCCACCACCACCCGGGCGCCGCCCTTGAGGGCCTTCAACTGCGGCATGTAGCTGAGCCCGCCCACCAGCAGGGCGGTCTCCAGGCCCGGGGTCACGCTCCCCAGCTCGGCCGCCACCTGCTGGGCCAGTTCCCGGGTGGGCGTGAGGATGATGGCCTGGACCTGCCGGCCATCCTTGAGGCGGTGCAGCAGGGGCAGGCCGAAGGCCAGGGTCTTGCCCGAGCCGGTGCGGCTCTGCACCAGCAGGTCGCGACCCCCGAGGCCGGGGCCGAAGGTCTCCGCCTGGACCTGGGTGGGGGTGGTGAAGCCGCGCCGGGCGAGGGCGGACAGGAACGGTTCCGAACAGCCCAGGGCTGCGAAGGTATCAAAGGACAAGCTGTCTCCCGGGGCGCCGCCGGATCGTCATGGCTGCGCTGCGCCCGCCGGACTTGGCCCAAACACCCAGATTCCCATGGGTTGAGGTTTTCCACAAGAGCCCAGCCTTATTGTGGCGTCCGGGTCCCGGTCAGCGGCAGGTCCGTCGCCCGGGTTCCGGGGCCTCGCGCCGACCCGCCGGTGCCCGGCTTCGTCAGTCCGCGCGCGGCGCGGTCTGACGAAGCACTCGCTGGTTCGTCGGGGCCGACCAAAGAACTCAGGTATCGGTGACTTGGGCGACCTGCGGGAATCGCCTTGCCAAGCTTGGCAGGCCCTTGCGCACCTGCCAAGCCAGGCGGACTCGCCAACGGTGTGGCGGCGCGAACGCTCCGGAACCCGGACGACGGACCTGCCACTGAACGGGACACGGGCTCCAGTAGATTCTAGAGCCGTCCTCCGCCCCGGCGGGCTTCGCGCAGGGTCTCCCGGATCCGGCTCTGGATGTCCTCCACCAGCAGGATCATGCGCACCTGCTGGGCGGGAGGCAGGCCCTGCAGGATGTCCACTTCGAAGCGCCGCTTGCTGTCCTCCTGCTGGTGCCGGAGGTCCATGAAGCGGTCCAGCAGGGGTTTGGCCCGGGCGTTCTTTTCGTCCTCGTTCCCTGGGCCCATGAGGATCTGGTTGAACTGGGCCCGGAGCTGCATCATCTGCCGGCCACGGTCCATGAATTCCCGATCCCAGTTCCCCCAGCGCTCGGCCAGGGCCCGGGCCCGGTCCTCGGGCAGGCCCAGGGATTGGCGGATCCGGTTCACCCGCAGTTCGTAGAACTGGGCCAGGAGTTGCGCCTCCTTTGCCGCCCGCCCGGGCTGGGGACCGGCGCCGGGACCCTGCTGGGCCGCGAGGGTGGCGGCGAGGAACGGGATCAGCAGGAACCTGTACACGGGCACGACTCCTTGGGCGTCAGGGCTGGTCGCCTGGGCTGCTCACCCGTTCCATGAGGCGCTGGGCCTCTTCGGGGCTCAGGTTGGGAAGCAGGGCGAGATCCTCATCCCCCTCCTGGAAGGGGGTGTCCGGGAGGGTCTCGCGGATGTCCGGTGCCGGGGCTAGCGGGACCAGGGTGGCCTCCACCATGGGGGCCCGGTTGGCCCGCCCGGCCAGAAACCCGCCCACCCCCACCGCGGCCAGCAGTCCCGCAGCCAGGGCCCAGAGGGCCAGATGCGGCCGGGCGCGCCGGGGGGTGCCGGGGAGCTTGGCCAGGATCCGCCCGGGCAGCCACTGGAAGTAGCCGGCCGGCGCCTGGGCGGCGCTCTCCTCCGCCTGGGCCAGCCAGGCCACCCGGGTCTCGGAGCAGGCCGGGCAGACCAGCACGTGGGTGGCGGTCCCGGGGGTCAGGTCCAGGGGATTCGCTTCGATCTCCGCCAGGGCCTTGGCGCAGGCTTCGGTTGGGACGGCAAAAGGTCCGCTCATGGCCGACCTCCTCGGATCATCTGGGACAGGTTCTGGATGGCGTGGAAGATATGGGCCTTCACGCTGCCCACGGAGATGTCCATCTCTCGGGCTATGTCTTCGTATTTCCAATCTTTCTGGATCTTCAACTCCAGGGCCTGGCGCTGGCGCTCGGGCAGGTGGGGCATGGCCTCCCGCAGCAGGCGCCGGGACTCCTGGTCCAGGAGCGTGGTTAGCTGGTTGCTCTCCACCCGCAGGGCCAGGTGCTCGGGACCGCCCTCCACCGGATCCAGGCTCTCGTGGGTGTTGCGCTTGCGGGCCAGGAAATTCAGGGCCTGGCGGGTGGTGACGGTGATGAGCCAGGTGCGGAAGGAGGACTCGAACCGGAACCCGGGCAGGGCCCGGTACACCCGCAGGAAGGTCTCCTGCACCACGTCGTCGGCGTCCAGGTGGTTCTTGAGGATGGCAAAGGCCTTCCCGTACACGTCCCGCTGGAAGCGTTCCACCAGCTGTCCGAAAGCCGCCTGGTCCCCGGCCTGGGCGGCGGTCACCCAGCCATCCACCTCAGGACCATGATAGGGGGAGTCGCTCGCCCTGGAATCCATCAACTTTCCATCAAATGGAACGCTCGAAAGGGCTATCATCTTGGGCTCGCGAACAAAAGGCAAGGGGAGAGGTGGCCACCAACCCGGTAGACCCCGGAGCCCCGCCTAGGGTTGAATGTAAAGAGCCGAATGGAGCAAGCCATGGTCAAGTCCCGCAGTCGCATCTACCCGCTTTTGACCGAGGAGCAGATCCAGCGGAGGGTCAAGGAACTGGGCGCCCAGATCACCGCCGATTATGAAGGCAAGGACCTGGTGGTGATCGGGCTCCTGAACGGCGTCTACCCGTTCTTCGCCGACCTGACCCGGGCCATCGACCTGGACCTGGACGTGAACTTCATGCGGGTGGCCAGCTACGGCAACGGCCTGGAGAGCACCGGGGAGGTGAAGATCCTCACCGACATGGACAAGTCCATCCGCGGCCGGCATGCCCTGGTGATCGAGGACATCGTGGACACCGGGCTGACCCTGCACAAGGTGCGCAACCTGCTGCTGGACCGGGAACCCGCCAGCCTGCGCATCGTGACCCTCCTGGACAAGCCCAGCCGGCGCCGGGTGGGCGTCCCGGTGGACTACGTGGGCTTCTCCATCGAAGACCACTTCGTGGTGGGCTACGGCCTGGACCTGGAAGGCTACCTGCGCAATCTCCCCTATGTTGGCATCTACAACCCCGCGTAGCCGGCTGCGGACGGCGTTGGTGGCGGCGCTGACGCTGGCGGCCGCCCTGGGGTGCCAGTACCACCGCCTGGACAGCCGGACCCGGGTGGCCCCCTGGATGGTGAAGGGCGACACCGTGCGCATCGGCGGCTTCGAGAACCACACCCCCAGGCTGGGGGCCGAGGAGGTGTTCCGCAAGGCGCTGGAGAACCGCATCGTGGCCGCCTCCCCCTGGAAGCTGGTGCCCCCTTCCGCCAGCTCCCGGTGGGTGATCCAGGCCACCCTGGACCGCTACGACGTGCAGCCCCTGGGGCTGTCCCTGGGCAGCGCCGCCAATCCCGGGTCCGCCGGCAGCGCCACCCGGGTGGAAGTGCTGGTGGGGGCCTCGGTGAAGCTCCTGGACGGCGTCACCGGGGACCTGGTGATCGCCCGCCCCAAGCTCACCTTCTCCAACCAGTACCGGGTGGACCAGAACTTCGCCAGCTTCGACAACCAGGAGCTGCGGGTGCTGGACACCCTGGCCGACGACTTCGCCGAGAGCTTCCTCACCCAGCTGCTGGAAGGGAGCGACTAAGTGCCCGGCATGCCCCCCCCCGCCCATGGCTGGAAGCCCGCTACGCGCTCCTGCACGGGGACGACAGCGACGGGCGCGCCGCCGCCGTCGCGGCCTGGAAGGCGGTGCACGTGGACCCGGAGTGGGAAGTGTTCTCCTTCACCGTCTGCGGGGAGGGCTGTCCCTGGGCGGAAGTGCTCAACGCCCTGGCCGAATCGGCGCCCCTGGGGGCGGACCGGGTGGTGCTGGCGCCCCAGGCGGACAACCTGCTGGAGAAGGCCAGGGAGTTGCCGGCCGCGGTCCTTCAGGCGCTCCAGTCGCCCCTCCCGGGCACCCGGCTGCTGCTGGTGGCCCGGGGCACCCTCACCGCCGGGCCCGGCCGGATCCTGGGCGCCAAGCCCTTCAGTGAGTGGGCCCAGCAGGGGCGGGTGCTCAAGGTGGGCTCCCTGGAGGCGAAGGAAGCCGCCGCCTGGGTGGAGGCGACCGCCGGGAGCCTGGGCCTGCGCCTGGAAGGGGGCGTGGCGGCGCGCATCGCCGGGCGCATGGGGGGGAACCCGGGGATCCTGCGCCGGACCCTGGAAGTCCTGGACCTGCTTTGCCCGGAGCGGACCGTGAACCTGGCCCTGGTGGACCAGGCCACCTTCCGCCTGGGGGAGCAGAACCTGTTCGCCTGGACCAAGGCCTGGCAGGGGGGGCAGGTGGCTTCGGCCCTGGGGGCCCTGCGCCTGGCCCTGGAGGACAACCCTTCCAGCAACGGGCCCCTGATGCTCCTGGGCCAGGCCCGGCGGGAGGTGGAACGCCTGTGCCGGCTGGCCGAGGCCCGGCGCCAGGGGGTGAAGGGCGCGCCGGAGCTGGCCGAGGCCCTTGGCCTGGGACCGCGCCAGGCCTTCCTGCTGGACGGTTACCAGCGGGTCCTGGCCCGGATCGGCCCGGAAGGGGCCCAGCGGCTCCTGGCCCTGGTGAACCAGACCGATTTGGACCTCAAGGGCCAGGCCGTCTCCCGCAGCATCACGCCCATGCTCAACCTCACCGCCGCCCTGAGCCGGGC
>CAWFOJ010000026.1:0-7238 GCA_963816585.1 uncultured Holophagaceae bacterium
CTCATGATGATGCCCATGAAAATATAGAATAGGCTGAACAAAGAAAAGAAAGCCGCAACGCCGGCTGAAATCATGTAGCCCAATGACAAGAGCTTAAGGTGTTCGTCGTCAACGATGGATTGGTGATCGGTTACTTCCGGCATAGGTGCTCCTCCGAGTGCAGCAAGTGTAACACGGCCATGGTCTTAAGGTTCGGCGGCTATTTCCTGGCCCCGGCGAAAGAAGCGTGGACTTAGACTTGTGTCCACCGTTAATATTCCAGTCACCATTGAATAGGCGACCTTTCTCTCCGCCCGGACCTCTGCTGCCTGATCTTGAGGCGGAACATAGTGGACAGGGCGTGAGTTGCTGAAGGCATTACAAGGTGGCGGGGGGAAGACCCGTGGTACGGAAGATAGCGACATGTAAAATATGCGGCTGGCATGGATGGATCATTTGCCATGAACCAGAACTTTGCGCCCGCTACTTGCAAATCAAACAGATGTACCTTGCCGGCATGACCACTCGCGCCATTGGACGGGAGCTGGGTACTTCCAGCTCACAGGTGCTCTATGTGTTGAAGGCCGTAAGAGTCAAGACCCGCCCTCCCGGGGGTACGAATAACCCGGGCGGCGTAAATGGCCGATCGCGCCTGGTCCCTCTGCGCCGGCTCGAGACGCAGAATTCCTGAATCGATCGACGAGTTCTGAGGCCAAGGTGGTAAGGTGTAATCGTTCTCGGCCGATGAAGGTGCATATACCCGCCGTCCCCAACAAAAGAGCCTGCAAACACAAGCAAATCCGCACATTTGACCTTTTGCCCTTTTGACTTTCCTCCGTCAGGGGCGTAGTCGTTAGCACTCCAATCGGCCAGGAAGCAGCCACAGACCACGGGGCTGTTGTAGAATATTAAGTGCCTCCCTGGTCAGGTTTGCAGCCGACACTCGCGCCTACCCCTGTCGTTTCGGCAAGACAAGGTTGCACCCCTGGCGCTGGTGGAGGCGGAGCACCTGGCGGAGCAGCCCATGGACACCCTGTCCACCGGGGAGGCCCGGCGGGTGCTCATCGCCCGGGCCCTGGCCCCGGACCCGGGCGCCCTGCTCCTGGACGAACCCACCGCCAGCCTGGACCTGGCCGCCCGGCACCGGTTCCTGGGCATGGTCTCCCGTCTGGCCCGGCTGGGCAAGACCGTCATCCTGGTCACCCACCACGTGGAGGAGGTCATCCCCGAGATCGAGCGGGTGATCCTGCTCAAGGACGGCCGGCTGTTCCTGGACGGGCCCAAGGAGACGGTGCTCCGTTCCGCGCCCCTGTCCCGGCTGTTCGGCATGCCCATCCAGGTGCGGCGCCACGGAGGGCATTACAGCGCGGCGAGCGGGGACGGTGCGGCGGAACCGGATTGACTTGGTGCATGCCCAGCGAAAGACGGCCATACTTGGACCTGTACCACTTGACGAGGGATACCTAGGATGGTTCAGGACGCGACCGGCGTGGCGGAATCCGGCGCCCGGGCAGGGATAGCCATGGATGGGCAAGCATCCGGCTGTCCGAATCCCGCGGGGCGGCGTCCGCCCGCGGAGTTGGCGACCCGGCGGGCCGCCCTGGCCGGGCCGGTCCAGCCCCGGGAGGAGGCTGGCCATGGCGCCTGAAACGCCTGCCCAGCGGGTGCTGCTGGTGGATGACGAGCCATGCATACGGGCGCTCCAGGGCGCCCGCCTGAAGCACCTGGGCGTGGAGGTGGAGCTCTGTGCCTCCGCCTTGGAAGCGCTGGAAACCCTCGACGAGGAGCCGCCCGACCTGATCATCAGCGACATCGTGATGCCGAAGGTGGACGGACTGGAGTTCTGCCGGCGGGTGAAGGGGAACCCGGCCACCCGCCAGGTGGTCTTCGCCATCTGCTCGGCCCTGGGCCGGGATGTGCGGGAGCGCAGCCTGGAGGCCGGGCGGACGACTTCATTCCCAAGAGCATCGAGAACCCGGCCTTCGACATCCGCCTGCGGCTGCTGCTCAACCTGTCCTCCCGGCCCGGCGCCGTCCCGGCGGCCCAGGCCCGGATCCTGGTGGCCAGCGCCGACCCCTTCGTGCGCAGCCAGATCGCCAGCCACCTGGCCCCGGAGTCGTGGGGGAAGATCTGGGCCGCGGACTCGGGTGAAATGAAGGACGCCCTCCAGGCCGGGCCCCCGGACCTCCTGATCCTGGACCTGGGGCTGCCCGGCCCGTGCCCCGAGGAGCAGATCCGGGACCTCCGGGCCTCGCCCCAGGGCGGTTCCCTGCCCGTCCTGATCCTGGTGTCCCGGGAGCAGATGCCGCTGCTGGATCCCCTGGGACCGCACATCCAGGACTTCCTGCCCAAGCCCCTCAACGCCGCCGAGACCCGCCACCGGGTCGGCCTGCTGCTCAGGCTGCTCGGGCTGCCCGCGGGCACCGGCGGGTGATCCTTGTAGGATAGTGGGAACAGGAAAGTCAACCGTCGACAAGCAAGGGTTTGGGATGGGCAGAACCAAGTCAGGCTGCGTATACCTCGGGCTGGCGGCGGGCTCGCTGTTCTGGGGCACGTCCTTCGCCGCGGCCAAGATCGGGCTGCGGGAGCTGTCCCCCTTGAACCTGGTGATCTTCCGGTTCAGCCTGGCCTCGGCGCTGTTCGCGGTGATCCTCGGGTGCGGCCGGGACCGCCCGCGTCTCCGGCGGGGGGACGTGCCGCGCTTCCTGGTGCTGGGCTTCTTCGCCATCTCCTCGGTACTTCTATTTCCAGTTCCTGGCCCTGCGCTACACCACCACCATCATCTCTTCCCTGATCATCGCCACCAGCCCCATCTTCACCGCCCTCATCAGCCACGCCATCGGCCGGGAGCGGATCCGCGCCCTGGCCGCCGCCGGCATCGCCGCGGCCTTCACCGGCGTCCTCCTCATCATCACCAACGGCCGCTGGAGCGGCCTGGTCCAGTCCAACTCCTGGAAGGGCGACGCCCTGCTGCTCCTGAACGCGCTGGTGTGGTCCGGGTTCACCGTCTACGGGCAGACGCTGATGCAGGCCTACCGCCCCTTCGTGGCCATCGCCTACGTGCAGATGGCCGGCACCCTCCTGCTCCTGCCCCTGGCCTTCTTCGCCACGCCCCTGGCCCCCCAGCCGCTCTGCCTGCAGATCCGCCACCTGTCCTGGCCCACCTGCCTGGCCGGCCTGTACCTGGCCGCGCCTTGTTCGGTGTTCGCCTACCACGTGTGGTACAAGGGGGTGGAGGCCCTGGGCCCGGTGCGCACGTCGGTGTTCACCTACCTGAACCCCCTGTTCGCCATTGCCACCGGGATCTTCCTGCTGCACGAGCCCTTGACCCTCTTCACGGTGGCCGGGGGCGCGCTGGTCATCCTGGGGGTCTACTCCACCAACGTGACCCGCCAGAAGACCCTGGCGGCCACCCGCCAGGGTAGATCCATCGAAAAAGGGGAGCCTTTCCGGCCGGCTGAACCAGGGCGGTGAAGGCTGAGCGCCAGCCGGGCTCCACCATGAAGGCCGCCCTGCGCCCCGCCGAGGAACGGGTCTGGGGCCGGGGCGCACCGGCGTCCCTTCCTGGCCCTGCACCTATGGATGCACCTTGGCGTGCCGGGGCCGGTGGGGCCGGTGGGGCTGGACCGCCCCTTCTTCCGGGGCGGTGTCGGTCTTCTGGATCATCAGGTTCTCCCCGTCCGCCGGGCGCACCTCGATCTCCACCCGGCGGTTGCGGGCGGCGCCCGCGGCGGTGCCGTTGTCCGCCACCGGCACGTCCGGGCCCATGCCGGTGATGGTCATGGCCGAAGCGGGGATGCCCCGGGCCTGCAGCACCCGCGCCACGGACTCGGCCCGCTGGCGGCTGAGGATCAGGTTGTGCTCACGCCTTCCCACCAGGGACGTGTGGCCGGTGATGAGCAGGGTATAGGATCCGGAGTAGTTCCGGAGGCTGTCGGCGACCTTGGCCACCGCCGCGGCGCCCTCGGGGGAGAGTTGGTAGCCGTCGTTGACGAAATGCAGGACGCTCTCGTCCAGGACGATCCGCTGGGCCGCGGCCCTGGACTGGGCGACCGGCGGCGGCGGGGGCGGCGGCGGAGGCGGAGGGGGTGGTGGGGGCGGCGGCGGAGGCGGAGGGGGTGGTGGGGGCGGCGGCGGAGGTTCCGGCGCCGGCTGGGGAGCCGGTTCCGGGGTCGGCGGCGCGGGGTGGCTGCACCACCGCAGCCCCAGCCCGGCCAGCAGCATGGTCTCCCCATGGCGGGACGGGGCCTCCACCTGCACGCCGCGCACCTCCAGGTGCGCCTCTCCGTGCTTGCCCAGCAGGAACTGGAACCCCCCGCCCAGGTGGCCGGCGAAGGCGGTGGAGGCGTCGGTGGCGTTGCCGGAGTAGGGGCTGGGCAACCGGGAGGCGCCCAGGCCGGCCCGCAGGTAGGGAACGACCTTGCCCCAGGAGGGATCCAGGTTGTAGAGGGCGGAGACCATGAAGTGGGTCTCCCATCCGGGCGTATCGGCGAAGCGCTGGTTGAGCTTGGTGCGCATGCCCATGAGCTCGCCGCCCCAGCGGGGAGAGAACCAGGTGCCCGCGTCCAGGCCGTAGATCAGGCCGTCCCGCACGCACAGGGTGTTGATGTAGTCCCGGCCGCCCAACTCGACGCCCACCCACTTGGCGCCGGCGTTCTCCTGGGCCCCGAGGGCCGCGGAGGCCAGCATGAACATGACTATCAACTTGTTATTCATCCTGCGCTCCGGATGAGTGGACGGGCTCAGTGCTCAATTGGAGGCGGTCACCGTCACCAGGATTGAAACCTGCGTGACCCCGCCCTTCTGGTTGTCCGCGGTCACCGTCGCCACGAAGGTCGCCACCTGGGGCGCGATGAGGCCAGCCCCGAATGGGAAAGTCTGGATGGATCCCACGGATGTCCCTGCAGCCAGCGGGGGCTCGCCGGGGAACTCCCAGGTGTAGAGCACTGGGGTGAAGGAATCCTGATCGGTGGTGGCCGTGAATATCACATTGACACTGTCCGCGGCGGCAGTGATGAATCCCGCCTGGATTCCATAGATGTTGGTGTTGCTGCTTGAAGGCAGCAGGGTAGCTGAGGTTGGGTTGCCGTTCTGGTCCACGGATGTGGCCGTCAGGGTCAACTTGGGCGGCACCGGAACGGTCTGGATGTCCAGCGGCTGGAACGTCACTCCGCAGGTCCAGGTGTTCTCGTCGTCATGCACCACCACCGAAGGCTGCACCACGCGGCTGCCGGGGGCGGGGGCCGCGGGATAGGACACCTGGACCGATCCAGTCCCAGTGGTGGGGTCATAGGCCGCCGAGTTCGGCACGGCCGCGCCGCCCAGGGGGTCATCCGGGTTCACAGTGATGTCGCTGGCGCTGATGGTGCCGGAAACGGCAGAGGCCACCTGGAAGGTGAGGATGGCCTGGGCGGCCGGAGCGGTGACGGTCGGGTCCAACCCTACCGGAGACGGATCCGTGACCGGGTTGGCGGTGATGTCCTGGCAAGGCGAGGCGGTGGTCACCATGTCGGGGGCGGAGGGCTGGCCGATCCCGCCCAGGCTGTCCTCGGCCCAGGCGCGCACCGCGTAGACGCCCGCCTGGAGCCAATCATGGAAGGCCTGGTTGCCCTGGGTCATTTCCACCGGCGAGCCGTCCCCCCAGTCCCAGAAATAGTCCAGGATGCCGCTCACGGAGGCGGATGCCGCGGCCGTGGCGATCGCCGGTGCGGTCCAGGCGGGGTTGCTGGTGAAGTTGTACGACTGGCCCGGTATCAGGAGACGGTCGGAGGCGGTCTCGGTGGGCGGGGGGGTGACCGGGGGAACGTCGCCCGGGGCGGTCACCGTCACCTGCACCCCGGTGTAAGGCCCGGTGAGCTGGAAGCTGTCGAAGGCCCGCACCTGGACCTTGTACTGGCCGGCGCTGCTGAAGGCGTGCTGGATGCTGGGAGTGCCGCCGCTGGCGGGGGGTGGGACCTGCTGGGGGAGGGTGCCGTCGTTGAAGACCCATTCGTAGCCGGCGATGGTGGCGCCCGCATTGGGTTCCCGCCCCTGGGTGGTGAAGGTGTAGGTGGCGCCCGCGGTCAGGAACGGACTGTGGTTGCCCGAACTGGCGCTGTTCCATTGGATCTGCGCGGTGGTGGGCAGGTTGCTCCCGGTGCCGGAGCCGCCGGTGGCGCTGGAACTGCTGGAGGTACCGGCAGTGCTGCAGTCCTGGCAGCCACCGCCGCAGCCCGGGACGAGCCCCATCAGGGCGGAAACGATGGTTAAAGTCAAGAAAGATAATTTGTTTTTCATTTTTTATTGCCTTTGAAACCGATCGCCGGCTCCAATGAGTTGATATAATTCAACAAACTTCGCCAGGTTGTTGGCTCGAGGAATATAAGTTCGAATAAATAAACCATCAATGGATTTTTTTCCACGAGCCTGGTCCACAGGGGCGGACGCTGGGCTGCTCCTGGGACTCGGCGCAGCGTCCTTGGCTTTTGCTTCCGCACATCGTGCCGGGCCTCCGGGCGGTGATGCCGCCGTCACGGGCCCCAGGGCCGAGCGGGGTGGCGGCAAAACCCGATTTCCCGCTTGACCCTGAATGGGGCGCAAGCCCCGTCCTCAAGGGCGGGGTCTAGCCAAGACTTTTTGTCTCGCCATATTTTCGCCGTGGTCATCCGCAAAGGCCATCCCTTCCGGTTGGACCTCACCGAGGAACAAGCACTTCCGGGCCCGGGCCGAGGACCTGAGACTGGCGCGGGCCTGGCTCAACGTGGCCTTTGCCGAGATCCGGCGCCAGCTCGACTGCAAATGCCGGTGGCATGGCTCGACCCTGGTGGCCGTGAGCCATGCCCATACCGGCCAGCGGTGCTCAGCCTGCGGCCACGTGGCGGCCGGGAACCAGCGGAGCCAGGCGGTGTTTCTCTGCCGGGCCTGCGGCCATGGCGCGCACGCCGGCCGCCATGCCGCTCAAGCGATCCTCCCACGAGGAACCGCCGAGGGGCCCATGGGGGCAGCCTGTGCAGCCGTGCCGTGGGCGGGGCCGAAGCAGAAACCCTACGGCGTAAGCCGTGGGAATCCCCTTCCTTCCGGGAGGATGGTTAAAAATTTTTATTGCAAGGTGTTGGCCCGACCCAGCCCGGCCGCGTGCCAGCCCTGGCTGATTGGACATGAGTCAAGCATCACGCCGCAGTCGTCCGCGCCAAATCAATCAGGTGAAAGTATCCATTTCAGATCGTATCTGGGCGGTGGAAATACATGTACCAATTGCTGTCCGCTCTCGAAGTCGTCAG
>CAWFOJ010000027.1:0-9976 GCA_963816585.1 uncultured Holophagaceae bacterium
AATTGATCGAACACCCGAAAGTCAAAGAGGCTTATCTTGGTTGATCGCGCCTTTTTCAAGCAGCCGGAGCGGACCGGCGAAGTCGCAACGTCCATTCTCAGACCGCCTGCCAACCCGGCGGGCCAGTCTTTTGCATAGGAGCAGCTGCCATGAACAAACTCTTCCTGATCCCCCTGGCGCTCGTGGCGGGCACCGCGCTTCCGGCCCAGACCGTCAAGATCGGTGTCCTGGCCCCCATCACCGGCTTCGCGGCCTCGGACGGCGCCAGCGTCAAGAACTCCATCCAGCTGGCGGTGGCCTACGTGAACGCCAACGGCGGGGTGCTGGGGCAGAAGGTGGAGGCGGTGATCTACGACGACGCCGCCGATCCCAAGCAGGCCACCGCCCTGGCCCGCAAGCTCATCGAGCAGGACCAGGTCAAGGCGGTCGTGGCCGGGTCCTACAGCATGCCGTCCCGGGCCGTGGCCCCGCTGTTCAACGACGAGAAGATCCCCCTGGTGGCGGCCTATGCCGTGCACCCGGACGTCACCGCCGGCGGCAAGAACACCTTCTGCTTCCGCAACGGCTTCCTGGGCACGGTGGAAGGCAAGGCGGGCGGCTACACCTGCGTGAAGATCCTGGGCAAGAAGAAGATCGCCGTGCTCACCAGCGACAACGACTTCGGCAAGGAAATGGCGGCCGGCTTCAAGGCCTTCATGGACACCCCCGCGGCCGCGGGCGCCCAGGTGGTCTCCTGGCAGACCTACCCCATGTCCGAAAAGGACTACAAGCCCTACCTGACCAAGATCAAGGAGCAGAGCCCGGACTGCGTGTTCTCCGGCGGCTACTACTTCCAGAGCGGCCCGATGGTCAAGCAGGCCCGTGAGATGGGCATCACCGCCCAGTTCGTGGGCGAAGAGGGCGCCGACTCCCCTGAGTTCGTGGAGATCGCCGGCAAGGCCGCCGCGGAAGGCTTCGTCATCACCACTAACCTCAACCGGGACGACAAGCGGCCCATCGTCCAGACCTTCCTCAAGGAGTACAAGACCCAGTTCAAGGTCGACCCGGACATGGTGGGCGCTTCCGCCTACGACGCCTTCATGATCATCTGTGACGGCATGAAGCGCGCCAACAGCCTGGACGGCTCCGCCATCCAGAAAGCCATCGCCGCCGTCACCAGCTACAACGGCCTCACCGGCATGATCCGCGGCTTCCACAACGGCGAAGTGGTCAAGGACGTGCAGATCCAGGTGGTGAAGGACGGCGAGTTCCACTACAAGGGCGTGGTCACCGACCCGGCCCTGATCCACCCGTAACGGTTTCCGTCACGGCCGCGGCGGCGCGTGCCCCGGCACGCGCCGTTGCGGTTCAGTTCAGGCGGGCCACCAGGCCGCACACCGCGTCCAGTTCCCCCAGGGCCTGGCCGTACCATTTGCGCAGGGCCGGACCGGGAACGTCCCGGTGGGAGTTCATGGAACTGCGCAGCAGGTCCCCCTGGCCCAGCACCAGCGGCACCAGGATCTTGCGTACGCCCTCCACCATCAGCCGGTCCCGCTGGGTCTCCATGCCGTCCTCCAGGGCGATGATGCCGCGGGCATAGAAGCACAGGTTCAGGAGGGTGGACATGCCCGTGAAGGCCCCGGTGAAGCAGATGAGGGTCGAGGTGTCCGCCTGGGTGGCTTCGCTCATGGTCGCCAGGGCGGCGTTCAGGTCCTCCCCGAGGAGGGTCTGGAGCCTGGCGATGTGCTGTTCCAGCCCTTCGATGTGCCGGTGGATGCTGGTCCCGGCGATGCAGAAGGTCCCGGGCTGGATGTAGATGGGATCGGGTTTCATGAGATTTCCATTATTTTTGAGCAATGACACATAGTTTTTGGAAGGCTCTCTGAAGCCGACGGAACGGCCGGGCGAATGGGGGGGACCTGGACGACTACCCGCTTCGGGCTACCCGAACCACTGGGGCCCGCTCACCTTGAAGCGCGACCCGAGGCGGTAGCGCGCCCCCGGGTGGATGCAGCGCACGAAGGTCACCACCTGGCGGTTGGACCAGGTGCGGCGGGTGAGCACCAGGCAGGGGTGGCTGGTCTTGATCTCCAGCAGTTCCGCCTCCTCGGCGGTGGGCTGGACCGCGTCCACCACGTGCTCCACCTCGTCCAGAGGCACCGTTTTCACCAGGTACTCCGAGAAGCCCACCTGGGTGAAATCCTGGGCGGCGAAATCCGGGGCCGCCTTGGGGTTCACGTAGCGGTCTTCCACCTGGATGGGCACGCCGTTCTCCCGGTGCACGCAGATGGCGTGGAACACCGAGTCGCCCGTGTGCAGGTCCAGGGCCGAAGCCACTTCCAGGTTGGCGGATTCCCGGCCCACCCGGATCAGGTCGCAGGCGTACTCATGCCCCCGGGCCCGGGTCTCGGTGGCGATGTCGGCGATCTTCACCAGTCCGGACTGGGGCCGTTCCTCCGCCACGAAGGTGCCGATGCCGGCGTAGCGCATCAGGATGCCCTGGCCGGCCATCTCATGCAGGGCGCGGTGCACGGTCATGCGGGACACGCCCAGCTCCGCCACCAGTTCGTGCTCCGAGGGAACCCGGTCCCCGGCCTTCCAGGTGCCGTCGTTGATCTTCTGGCGGATGTGGTCCTTGACGAACTGGTACAGGGTGGTGGAACCGGTCTGGGCGCGGAGCGCCTGGGCTTTCTTGGTCAGGGGCACGGGGGGCCTCCCTCGTCAAGGTCCGGGCCCGCCCCCGGCCGGGGGCGGGCCCGGAAACTCAGGCCTTCTCGGTATCCCCTGCGGGGGTACGCGAGACGGACTGACGACTGAGCATGGGCAGGTTCAGGCCCTTGGCCCGGGCGCAGGCCTGGGCCAGTTCGTAGCCGGCGTCCGCGTGGCGCATGACGCCGGTGGCGGGGTCGTTCCACAGCACCCGCTCCAGGCGCCTGGCCGCGGCATCGGTGCCGTCGCAGACGATCACCAGGCCGGCATGCTGGGAGAAGCCCATCCCCACGCCGCCGCCGTGGTGCAGGGACACCCAGGTGGCGCCGCCGGAGGCGCTGAGCAGAGCGTTGAGCATGGGCCAGTCGGACACCGCGTCCGTGCCGTCCATCATGCCCTCGGTCTCCCGGTTGGGGCTGGCCACCGAGCCGCAGTCCAGGTGGTCCCGGCCGATGACGATGGGGGCCTTGAGCTCGCCCGTGCGGACCATCTCGTTGAACGCCAGGCCGGCCAGGTGCCGCTCGCCCAGGCCCAGCCAGCAGATGCGGGCCGGCAGGCCCTGGAAGTGGATGCGCTGCCGGGCCATGTCCAGCCAGCGGTGCACGTGCAGGTTCTGGGGGAACAGGTCCTTGAGCTTGGCGTCGGTCTTGTAGATGTCCTCGGGGTCGCCCGAGAGGGCCACCCAGCGGAACGGCCCCTTGCCTTCGCAGAACAGGGGGCGGACGTAGGCGGGCACGAAGCCCGGGAAGTCGAAGGCGTTCGCCACGCCGTATTCCTTGGCCACTTGCCGGATGTTGTTGCCGTAGTCCACCACCGGGATCCCCATCTTCTGGAAGGCCAGCATGGCCTTCACGTGCGCCGCGCAGGAGCGCCCCGCTTCGGCGGTGAGGCGGGCGTGGAGAGAGGGGTCCGCCTGGGCCGCCAGCCACTGGTCCACGGTCCAGCCCATGGGCAGGTAGCCGTTGATCAGGTCGTGGGCGGCGGTCTGGTCGGTGACCAGGTCTGGCCTCAGGCCACCCGCCTGGGCGCGCTTCACCAATTCCGGCAGGACCTCCGCGGCGTTGCCCAGCAGGCCGACGGACACAGCTTCCTTGCGCTCGCAGTGGAGCTTGACCCGGCGCAGGGCGTCCTCCAGGTCCGCAGCCTGCTCGTCCAGGTAGCCGGTGCGCAGCCGGAAATCGATCTTGCTCTGCTGGCATTCCACGCACAGGGAGGTGGCGCCGGCAAAGGTGGCGGCCAGGGGCTGGGCCCCGCCCATCCCGCCCAGGCCGGCGGTGAGGATCCAGCGCCCGGCCCAGCTGCCGCCGTAGCTGCTGGCGGCCGGCCTCGGCGAAGGTTTCGTAGGTGCCCTGGACGATGCCCTGGGCGCCGATGTAGATCCAGGAGCCGGCGGTCATCTGTCCGTACATGAACAGGCCCTTGCGGTCCAGTTCGTGGAAGTGGTCCCAGGTGGCCCAGTGGGGCACCAGGTTGGAGTTGGCGATGAGCACCCGGGGCGCGTCCGGGTGGGTGCGGAACACGCCCACCGGCTTGCCGGACTGGATCAGCAGCGTCTGGTCGTCCTCCAGGTTCCGGAGGGCTTCCAGGATGGCGTCGAAGCAGGCCCAGTTGCGGGCGGCCCGGCCGATGCCGCCGTAGACCACCAGGCTCTTGGGGTTCTCCGCCACATCCGGGTCCAGGTTGTTCTGGATCATCCGGTAGGCGGCCTCGGTGAGCCAGCTCCTGCAGGTCTTCCGGGGGCCCCGGGGGGCGCGGATGACGCGAGTCTCGTCCCGGCGCAGGTCTTGGATTCCGCCACTGGTTGCCATTTCTCTCTCCTTTCCTATCGGCTTTTCTTTTCCAGCATGGCCGCGAGCTTGCCGTCGCCGTAGGCAAGGGCGCCTTCCAGCAGGGCCCGGGCGTCGGCCAGCAGCTTGGCGCAGCGCGCCTGCATGTCCGCATTGAACGCCGGGTCGTTGATGTCCTTGAGGTTGATGAGCACGTTCCAGATGCCGCCGCGCACGCCGGCGAAGCCCATCTGCGCGCCCACCATGGCGTCGCTGATGGAAGCCGGATTGCCCGCCGCCATGGCCAGGTCCGCGGCGCGCATCACCTCCATGCAAGCGGCGGCCGTGGCCCAGGGCACCTCCACGGCGGCCTTGAGGCCTTGCTGCATGGCCGCCTCCCGGGCCTCCTTTTCCGCCGGGGTCCCCTGGGGCAGGCGCCGGGCGTCCATATAGGCGTTGAAGGCGTTGGTGTCTTCGTCCACCGCCCGGACCAGCTGGTCCTTGAGGCGCTGGCCCTGCTCGGCGGCCGTGAGCACCGCTTCCTCGTCTTCCCGGGTCCTGGTCTTGCCCTGGGCCAGGTTGGCCACCATGGAGGCCAGTCCGGCGCCCAGGGCCCCGGCCAGGGCGGCGATGGAGCCTCCGCCCGGAGCGGGGGTGTCCCGGCTCACCTCGTCCGCCAGGTCGGCCACGACCATGCCCGCCAGGGCGTGGTCCGCCCGCTTGGGCAGCCCGAGCACCTTCTTCTCGATCTCGAACGGCGCCACGTCCGCCAGGCCCATGGAGAACACGGCGTTCTCCAGCACGTCCGGCACCGGCACGAACGGCGACTTGCCCTGCTGGCGCAGGTAGAACTGGCCGGCCTTGTAGAGCGCCTGGAACGGCACCAGGCCGACGATCTCGCTGCCGGTGACCACCAGGCCCCGCTCCACGGCCATGCGCCGGGCGGCCTCCAGCACCAGGTGGGGCGGAGTCACCTTGTAGTCGGTCAGGTTGATGGAAAGCTGTGCCCGCTTGTAGGTGTCCACGTACCAGCCGATGGCCTTGCAGTGGGAGAACAGCCCGGCCCGGTAGGCCTTCTTGCCCACCACCCCCTTGCCGGCGTCGGTGTCGTTGAGGCTGAGCAGGCGGCGCAGGTCGTAGCCGTGGGCCTCCCGGCAGTGCGCTTCCAGGGCCTCGAAGGTGGGGGCGTCGAAGTCGCAGTTGCCGCAGGGGAAGCACCCCTCGGCGTACTTCAGTTCCTTGCCGCTGCCGTAGTAGGCGTTGGTCTGGCCCCGGCGGGCCACCCGGCCCTTCTCCCGCAGTTCGAAGGCGATATCGGTGGCGTGGGCCTTGTCCCGGCTGTTGAGGGTGACGTTGTAGGCCACCAGGAACTCCCGGGCGCCGGTGATCAGGGCCCCGGCCTTGGCGTGGCGCCGGGCCGGGCCGTAATCGGGCGCCCACTGGGGATCCTGCAGCTTCTCGGGCAGCCCTTCGTACTCGCCCTTGCGCACCATGGCCAGGTTGCGCCGCTCGGGCCGGCTGGCGGCATGCTCATACAGGTACACCGGGATCTCCAGCTCACGCCCCACCCGCTCCCCCAGGCGCCGGGCCAACTCCGCGCAGCCGTCCAGGTCGATGCCCTGCACCGGCACGAACGGGCACACATCGGTGGCCCCCATGCGCGGATGGGCCCCGTGATGGGTGCCCATGTCCAGCACCTGGGCGGCGGTCTTCACGGCCTGGAAGGCCGCCTCCACCACCTGGTCCGGATCGCCCACGAAGGTGACCACCGTGCGGTTGGTGTCGGCGCCCGGGTCCACGTCCAGGAGGCGCACGCCGGCGACCGCCTGGATGGCGTCGGTGATGCTCTTGATCTTGGCCAGGTCACGGCCTTCGGAGAAGTTGGGGACGCACTCGACCACGCGATGGGACACGGGAGACCTCGTCTGGAGAGGATGGTTGCCGGCGGGGTTGCAAGCCAGGGACTGGGGGCCCGGACTTAGGCTGGAAAGATCAGGTACAGACATGCATATACAATCACCAAACCCCTTTCAGCTCCAGCTTTTTTTGGGTCTTCCCAAGCCCGGTGCCGTGCGCCCGTTGCCCGCGCCGCCGCCCCCGCCTCCCGCCCTGCGCTGGGCCGTCCTGGCGGTCCTGGGGGGACCCTTGCTCGCCGGGGGCTACCTGTTCGACGGCGTCGGCCCGCCGGCCAAGGTGCTCTCCGCCCGGCTGGGCTTCAGCAACGCCCACGTCGGCCTGCTCCAGGCCATGGTCAGCGGGCCAAGGTGATCTTGACCTCCCCCGGGGGTTCCTTGGGACCCTTGGTCTGGGCGGGCGGGGGGGGCAGCTGGGGCACGGTGCGGGGCAGGGCCGCTTCCCGCCCCGCCCCGGAACTGATGGCCATGCCCCGGGTCATGCTGACCATGGCCTGGTCGCTGGCGGAGCGGATGCCCTCCAGCTTCAGGCGGAACTCGCCGACGTTGGTGGCCCGCTTGAGGGCCTCTTCGACCGTAATGAGCCCTTGCTGAAGAAGGAAATACAGACTCTGGTCGAAGGTCTGCATGCCGGTACTTGGACGTGCCCTGGGCGATCACGTCCTTGAGCCCCTTGGTCTTATCCTTGTCCTCGATGCAGGCCTTGACGGTCTCGGTGGCCACCATGACCTCCACGGCGGGCACCCGGCCCTGGCCGTCGGCCCGGGGCACCAGGCGCTGGCTGATCACGGCCCGGAGCACCTGGGACAGCTGGATGCGGATCTGCTTCTGGTGGTGCGGGCGGGAACACGGAGATGACCCGGTTGACCGTCTCGGCCGCGTCCAGGGTGTGCAAGGTGGAGAACACCAGGTGCCCGGTCTCGGCCGCGTGGATGGCGGTCTCGATGGTCTCGTAGATCGCGCATCTCACCCACCAGGATCACGTCCGGGTCCTGGCGCAGGGCCGCCCGCAGGGCGGTGGAGAAGGACCGGCAGTCGGCCTCCACCTCCCGCTGGTTGATGATGGACATGTTGTCCCGGTGCAGGTACTCGATGGGGTCCTCGATGGTCAGGATGTGCTCGCAGCGGGTGGAGTTGATCAGGTCGATCATGGCCGCCAGGGTGGTGGACTTGCCGGACCCGGTGGTGCCCGTGACCAGCACCAGGCCCCGCTGCTCCTCGCAGATCTTGTTCAGAACCCGGGGCAGCATCAGGTCCTCGATGGAGAAGATGCGCCGGGGGATCACCCGCAGCACCATGCCCACGGTGCCCCGCTGGTTGAAGATGTTGCACCGGAACCGGCCCAGGGCGGGAACCGAGTAGGCCAGATCGATGTCCATGTTTTCCTTGAACTTGGCCTTCTGGCGCTCGGACGCCATGATCGAGTACGCCATGGCGATGGTGTCTTCCTGGACGAGCTTCTTGAACTGGGTCAGGGGGGTGAGCCGGCCCTTCACCCGGCCGATGGGATGGTTCCCCACTTTCAGGTGCAGGTCGGAACCGCCCAGGTCCACGATGGTGGTGAGCAGCTCGTTGATATGCATGGCTGGCTCCGGGGAAGGTCGAGATGACCAATGGGCTATCCATAACAGTTTAGTCCCACCCGGCCAATTGGGTTCTACGGGATTTCAAGGCCGCCTGTTAAAATCTAGGGTTCGGCGCACCGCCGCCCCCCCCGATCCGTGAGTCTTTCAAGGACCTGCATGACAGCCATCGAGAAGATCCGCAATATCGCCATCATCGCCCACGTCGATCACGGCAAGACCACGCTGGTCGACGCCATGTTCAAGGGCGCCCACATGTTCCGGGACAACCAGCAGGTGCGGAGCGGGCCATGGACAGCAACGACCAGGAGCGGGAGCGGGGCATCACCATCCTGGCCAAGACCACGGCTCTGCACTGGGGCGGCTACCGGTTCAACATCGTTGACACCCCCGGCCACGCGGACTTCGGCGGAGAGGTGGAGCGGGTGCTGAGCATGGTGGACTCGGTGCTCCTGGTGGTGGACGCCTTCGACGGCCCCATGCCCCAGACCAAGTTCGTCGCCCGCAAGGCCCTGGCCCTGGGCCTGCGGCCCATCGTGGTGATCAACAAGGTGGACCGCCCGGGCGCCCGGCCCCTGTGGGCCCAGGACTCGGTGTTCGACCTGCTCATCCAGCTGGGGGCCAGCGAGGAGCAGCTGGACTTCCCGTGCGTGTTCGCCAGCGCCAAGCAGGGCTACGCCATGACCGACGTGAACGACGAGTCCGAGACCATGGACCCGCTGTTCGACACCATCATCCGCCACTGCCCGCCCCCAAAAGGCGACCCCGAGGCCTCCCTGCAGATGCTGGTGACCCTCATGGACTACAACGATTTCGTGGGCCAGATCGGCATTGGCCGGGTGGTCAACGGCCAGATCAAGGTGGGCGAGCAGGTGGCCCTGGTCAAGCGCGACGGCTCCGTCGCAGACCACCGGGTGACCATGCTGTACGGCTTCGAGGGGCTTGCCCGGGTCAACCTCGCCCAGGCCTCCGCCGGAGAGATCGCGGCCCTGGCGGGGATCCCGGACATCCGGGTGGGCGAGACCATCGCCGGCCCGGACAACCCCCAGGCCCTGCCGTACGTGGATATCGACGAGCCGACCATCTCGATGATGTTCATGGTCAACAACGGCCCCTTCGCCGGCCAGGACGGCAAGCACACCCAGAGCCGGCGCATCCGGGAGCGGCTCATGAAGGAGCTGCAGCACAACGTGGCCCTGCAGGTGGAGGACACGGACAGCCCCGATTCCTTCAAGGTCTCCGGGCGGGGCGAGCTGCACCTGTCGGTGCTCATCGAGACCATGCGGCGGGAAGGGTTCGAGCTGTGCGTGAGCCGCCCCGAGGTGATCCTGCACACGGACCCGGTCACCGGCGAGAAGCTGGAGCCGCACGAGGACCTCACCGTGGACGTGCCCGAGTCCTGCATGGGCGTGGTCATGGAGCAACTGGGCGCCCGCAAGGCGGAGATGCAGGACATGGCCCAGGAACTGGGGCGGGTGCGCCTGCACTTCAAGATCCCCAGCCGCGGGCTCATCGGCTACCGCTCGGAATTCATGACCGACACCCGGGGCGAAGGGATCATCCACAGCCTGTTCAGCCACTACGGCCCGTACCGGGGCGAACTGCCCCGGCGCAAGAACGGGGTGCTGGTGTCCATGGAGCAGAGCGAGTCGGTGGGCTACGCCCTCATGAACCTGGAGGACCGGGGCATCATTTTCATCCACCCCAATACCAAGTGCTATGAAGGCATGATCGTGGGCGAGCACGCCCGGGAGAACGACCTGGTGGTGAACATCGCCAAGGGCAAGAAACTCAGTAACATGCGTGCCTCCGGCAGCGACGAGGCGACCCGGCTGACCCCGCCCCGGGAGCACACCCTGGAACAGGCGCTGGAATACATCGAAGAGGATGAACTGGTTGAGGTGACGCCCAACTTCATCCGCATGCGCAAGCGCATCCTGTCCGAGAACGAGCGCAAGAAAGCCGAACGCCGGGCGGCAGGATGAACGGTCGACCGAAAAAACGGAACCCTTGAATTTGCCCCTGC
>CAWFOJ010000028.1:0-5453 GCA_963816585.1 uncultured Holophagaceae bacterium
GACTATGACGATGAACCCGACGAAGATCGACAGGGGTGTCAGGTTCTCGTGCCGGCTGAAGAGGGAGGCCTTGGCCGGCCCTTTCTGGTCCACCGCCTTCGCCTCCGCCGCTTGCGCATCGCTCATATGGCACTGTCTCCAATGGAATGGGTCAGGATGTTCTCTTCCGTGATTTCCGCGCCGCTCAGTTCGGCCACCTTTCTCCCGCCTTTCATCACCAGGACCCGGTCGCTCATGGAGATCACCTCCGGCAGGTCGGAGCTGACCATGATGACCGCGTTGCCCTGGCGCAGCAGGTCCACCATCACCTGGTAGATCTCCTGCTTGGACCCCACGTCGATGCCGTTGGTGGGCTCGTCGAACAGGTAGATCTCGCCGTTGGTGGCGAACCACTTGGCCAGGACGACCTTCTGCTGGTTGCCGCCCGAGAGGTTCACCACCCGGGTGCGGGAATCGGGGGTGCGGATGTTCAGCCGGCGCACGTAGTCGTCGCCCCGGCGCACCTCCTCCCCGGGCCGCACCACGAAATTCTTCACGTTCACCAGATTGGCCACCGCCACGTTCTGGGCCACGGTCTGGGGCAGGAACAGCCCGGAGTGCTGGCGGTCCTCGGTGAGGAAACACATCTTGTTGCGGATGGCGCCCTTGGGGCTGCCGTGCCGGACCACCTTGCCGTTCACCCGGATCTCCCCGAACAGCAGAGGTTCGCTCCCGAACAGCAGGTTCATCAGCTCGGAACGCCCCGATCCGGTCATGCCGGAAATCCCCAGCAGTTCACCCCGGCGCAGCACGAAGGAGATGTCCTGGACGCCGTTTCCGTGCAGGTGGCTCGCCTCGAACACCGGCTCGCCGATCTCCACCTTCTCCCGCTGGTAGAACGTGGTCGGGTCCCGGCCGATCATGTCCTTGATCAGCCTTGACTTGGAAAGCCCTTCCATGGGGTGCTCGCTGACCTTGCGCCCATCCCGCAGGACCGTGACCCGGTCCCCCACCCGGAACACTTCGTCCAGGTGGTGGGAAATGTAGATGATGCCGATGCCGCTCTGTTTGACCGCCTGGACGATCTCCAGCAGGTTCTCGATCTCCGCCGAGGAGAACGAGGCGGTCGGTTCGTCCAGGATGATCACCCGGTGCTTGAACAGCAGCCCCTTGGCGATCTCCACCGTCTTCTGCTCGCCGGACGTCAGTTCCCACATCTTCCGGTCCGGGTCCAGGCCGCTCTTGAGGTACTTGAGGACCTCCACGGTCTGACGGCGCATCTCCCGCCGGTTGAGGATCCCGCCCGTGACGATCTCGGCCCCGGCGAAGAGGTTCTCCATGATGCTCAGGGTGTCGAAGACGATGTGCTCCTGGTAGATGGTCTGGATGCCCAGGGAGAGGGCCAGGCGCGGGGTCAGGATCACCCTCTGGTCGTCGAAGACGATCTCCCCGCCCTCGTCCGGCTGGTAGGCCCCGGAGAGGATCTTGATCAGGGTGGATTTCCCGGCGCCGTTCTCTCCGCACAGGCAGTGCACTTCCCCTTCGTTGAGGTCCAGAGAGATGCCCTGCAGGGCCTTGACCCCTGGAAAGGTCTTGGAGATGTTCCTCAACTGAAGGATCTGCCCCATGAGTTCTCCGTTAGCCGGCTTGGCCAGGGCTGGCCGGGCCGCGCGCGAATCCAGAAGGGGCCGCTGACGCCCCATTCCGGATGGATACTGATACATAATTCGATTTTTTTAGCATATACACATCGTAAGACCGCCAGGGTGAACGCCCAATCCGCCCACAAACCGCTACCAAACCGGAGCGCCGTGCCTATGCCCATTATTTACTTGAGAAACAGGTGAATGAAGACGAACCCGGAGCGTGCTTTTGGATGGATCAACAAGCATCATAGGAATCCGGGTGGATTTAGTCAAGGGGAAAAACTAATGAATCTTCCAGGCCTTGAATTAATTCAATACAATTAAATTATCTATTATAAAGATTCGACTTAAATTTAAAACACGAAACCGGCATTCCCCTTTCAAAGGGTGTGGATTCCATTCTGGCCGTTAGCATGACAATCGGTCTGGCAGAGTGATAGGATGGCCTATCTACAAGGGAGCCCGGGCGATCCCGTCTGGAAGCCAAGCCCGCAGGGCATTTTTCCGGGAGGAGGCCGAATGGCGGCCAAAGTCAATTCCACAGCCATCCGCCGGGTGAACCGGGTCCGTCTCTTCCACGCCCTGCGCGAGCACCCCAACAGTTCCCAGACCGACCTGCAGCGGCTCACCGGCCTGGACCGGGGCACCACCTCCCTGGTGGTGGCCCAGTTGCTGGAGGAGGGCCTGATCACCCGGGGCGAGCCGGCCTATCCAGGCCGGGTGGGCCGCCCGGAGACGGCCCTGAACATCTCCCCGGCGGCCGGCATCTTCGTGGGCGCCCGGCTGGAGCCTCGGCAGATCCGCATCATCTCCACGAGCCTGGCCGGAGAGCCCCTCTCCCGCCTGGACCTCCAGGGCAGCAGCGACATCTACCAGGCCATCGCCCGGTTCCGGAACGGGCTGCAGGAGATCATCCGGGAAAGCGGACCGGACCAGGTCGTGCGCGGGATCGGGGTGGGCATCCCCGGGCTGATGGACCGGGAGGGGCGCCTGGTGCTGGCTCCCAACCTGGGCTGGCGCGGGGTGCTCATCCATCCCCTGCTCCAGGAAGGGCTGGAGACCCCCGTCTACGTTGACAACGACGCCAACGCGGCCGCCATGGCGGAACGCCTGTTCGGCGCCTGCAAGGGGTCGTCCCACTTCGTCTACCTCTCCTGCCATTCGGGCCTGGGCGCCGGCCTGTTCCTGGACGGCCGCCTGTACCGGGGCGCCCGGGGGTTCTCCGGGGAGATCGGCCACGTGACGGCGGTCCCGGAAGGCCGCGCCTGCGGCTGCGGCAAATGGGGCTGCGTGGAAACCTACGTCTCGGAGGGGGGCATCCTGCGCACCCTGGCCGAACGGGGCCGGTTCCTGGCGAGCCTCGCCGAAGTGGCGGACGCGGCCCGTGGCCGGGACGAGGCCACCCTGGAGGTCCTGAGCGAGGCGGGCCGCTGGCTGGGCCTGGCCCTGGCCACCCTGGTCAACCTGTACAACCCCGAGATGGTCGTGCTGGGAGGCACCCTGGCGACGGTCTTCCCCTTCCTGGAGGAGGCCCTGCACCGGACCCTGGACATCCACGTCCTGGCGCCCCTGCGGGAGGGGCTGCGGGTGATCCTCTCGCCCCTTGGGGCGGAGGTGGTGCCCATGGGCGGCATCGCCCTGGCCATGGACGGCTTCATCTCCGCTCCGCACCTGGAGCCGGCCTTGCGGCCCGCCCACGGGTGAAGGGCGCCGCCTCCCGGCCGGGCCGGAAGGCGGCGGTTCCGGAAGTGTGACCCGCTCCCCTTCCGCGGGCTCAAGGGCGGCGGAATAATCTTGTTGAAGGCATCAACCTTCCCTCCTGGGCGCGGATCTCACGACTGGCGGACCTCCCTGCCGGCTGGTCCGCCCTTGCGTCCCGGTTCGCCCTGCCCATTCTTTTTCCAGGTCGTCAGTTCTATGCCATCGCCACTCAAGGGAACGGAGTCCCGGCCACCGCGCGTGCATCTTCTGGATTTCCTGCGGCTGGTCGCCATGGGCCTGATGATCCAGGGCCACGCCCTGGCGGCGATGGTGGCCCCGGCGTGCCTGAACCAGGACCAGGTGCCCTGGTGGATCTGGGAGAGCCTGCGGGGGCTCACCGCCCCCATGTTCCTGCTCATCTCCGGGGCGGCGTCGGTGCTGGGACTGCGGTACGGGACCGACGGCCGGCTGGCGCCGGGGATCCTGGGGCGCCGCCTGCGCATGGCCGCCCTGGTGGCGGGCATCGGCTACCTGATGGTGTTTCCGGCCAACCGCCTGGCCGACCTGCGCTGGGTGAGCCCGGTCAGCTGGCGGGCGTTCCTGGCCGTGAACATCCTGCAGGCCAACGGGGCCACCCTGGCGCTGCTCACGGCGCTCCTGGCCTGGGCGCGCACAGTGCGGCGCTACGCCGCCTGGAGCGTGGGGACCGGGCTGGGGATCCTCCTGGCCACGCCACTGGTGGCTGCCGTGGACTGGTTCCGGTGGCTGCCGGAGGGCATCGGAGCCTACCTGTCGTTACCGAGCACGGCTCCCTGTTCCCCCTGTTCCCGGCGAGCGCGTACATGTTCCTGGGTGGCGGCCTGGGCGCGCTGCTCCTGGAAGCGCCCCCGGAACGCCGGGTCCGGACCTTCCGCCTGGCGTGCCTGGGCGCCGGCGCGTCGGCGCTGCTGGTGTCCTGGGTCGCCCAGCGGGTCCCCCTGGCCACCCTGCCCCCCGATCAGGCCTGGCGCGGGGCCTACGCCTACACCACCTGCCGCCTTGGCTTCGCCCTGGCGCTGTTCGGCGCCTTGGCCTGGCTGGTGGAGCTCCGTCCCGCCCTGGCGGCCGCCTGGGCGCCCCTGGGGCGCCGTTCCCTGTTCGCCTACGTGGCGCACCTGGCCCTGATCTTCGGCACCCCCTGGACCCCGGGCCTGATGGACGGGCCCTTCCACGACCTGACCCCTGGCCAGGGCGTGCTGTGGGTGCTCCTGGTGGGCGGGGTGACCTTCGGCGCCATCCGCCTCTGGGACTGGGCGCGCGATCGGTCCCGGGGCCTGGGCGCCCTGCTGTACGTGTCGGCGGTGATCGCCCTGGTGCGGTTGCTGCTGTGGGGCGGCCTCCAGCTGCGCCCGTTCGGCCCGGCCTAGAATTTAGCCGTGAGGGCGAGCTGGAGTTTGTTGGACTTGTTGGTGCCGCCCTTGCTGCCGTCCCGCTGGGTGATGGCCTGGGCCCCGAAGGTCTTGACCCCTTCGTAGCCGTATTCCAGCCCCACCTCCAGGCTGGGGGTCGCCTTGACGATGGTGTTGAGGAAGTAGTCCTCCGCCTGCTTGAAGTCCATGGCGCCCACCGCGGCGCTGTGGCGCCAGCGCAGCCCGGTGGCGATGAGGTTGGAGCGCACCCGGCCGGTCCAGTGGTGGGTGTAGCCGACTTGCCATCCGGTGCTCGGATACAGCCAAACCCTGCTCAGGTCGGGGGCGTACCTGACCGCCTGGGGGTTGAAGCCGTAAACCCCCACGCCCTCCCCGGTGTAGGCCGAGTAGACCAGCTTGTCCCGCCGGCCCACCGCGAAGTTGCCGGAGAGCTGCAAGGCGCTGCCCCAGATGTCCTGGCGGGCCGAAGGCACCGCGCCGGCGGGGGGCCGGTAGGCGCCGTCACTGCTGGGTCAGGGCGCGCAGGCTCACCTGCCCCCAGCCCGCCTGGTAGACGTAGGCGCCCACCAGCGAGGGATAGCGCGCGTCCTGCTTGATGGTGTCCTCTTTCGGCCGGTTCGGGTTGTCCCCGGCCCACTCCTTGAAGGCCCGCTGGTTCGCCTCCGCGGACAGGCTCAGCCGGTGGCTGCGGTTCACGTCCCAGGTGCAGCGCACCTGG
>CAWFOJ010000029.1:0-4666 GCA_963816585.1 uncultured Holophagaceae bacterium
GCGCCTACCAGTCCATCGGCGACGTGATCCTGCGCCGGGCGCTGCACATGCTGTCCAGCTCCTACTTCATACCCAACATCGAGGCCCTGGGCCGGCTGGTCTACACCAACAACCCCTGGGGCTCCGCCGCCCGGGGCGCCGGCCCGCCCCAGGCCCACTACGCCCTGGAATGCGCCATGGACATGCTGGCCGGGAAGCTGGGCCTGGACCCCCTGGAATTCCGCCGGCGCAACTCCCTGCGCCCCGGCCAGACCAAGGCCACCGGCTGCGTGGTCCAGGACGTGTGGCCGTTCCCGGAACTGTGCGACGCGCTCCAGCCTCATTACCAGCGCGCCTTGAGGGAGCGGGACGAGGCCGGGAGCGGCACGGTCCGGCGCGGGGTCGGCCTGGGCGCCGCCGCCTTCGGCATCGGCCAGCCCGGGGACAAGGCCGCCGCCGCGGTGGACCTGGACCCGGATGACGGAGTGACGGTCTCGGCCGCCGCCGCCGACCCGGGGGAAGGCAACGACTCGATGCTCAGCCAGCTGGCGGCGCAGGTGCTGGGGCTGCCCCTGGACCGGGTGCGGGTGGCGACCCGGGACACGGACCACACGGCCGCCAGCGGCCCCGCGTCCGGCAGCCGGATCACCTACATGATCGGCGGCGCTGCGGTGGACGCCCTGAACCAGCTCAGGCAGGCGGCCGCCGAGGTGGGGTCCCTGTCCTGGAAGGCCTTCCGGGAGGCGGGCCGGCCGACCCACTACCTGGGCCAGAAGAAGGTCCTGGACACCGCTCCCCTGGACCCCCAGACCGGCCAGGGGCCCTCCTTCGAGTCCAACGTGCACGCCATCCAGATGGCCGAAGTGGAGGTGGACACCGCCACCGGCCAGGTGCAGGTGCTGCGCATGACCGTCGTGGTGGACCCCGGCCCCATCATCAACCCCCAGAACGTGGAAGGGCAGCTGGAGGGCGGCATGGACATGGGGGTCGGCTACGCGCTGCGGGAGGAATACGTGACCGGCCGGACCCGGGACTGGGCGACCTTCAAGTTCCCCACCATGCGCACCGCCTTCGACATGACCGTGGTCACCCGGGAGACGCCGCGCCTGCGCGGCACCCTGGGGGCCACCGGGGTGGGGGAGATGTCCATGGTCTCCACCGCCCCGGCGGTCATCAACGCCATCCACGACGCCTGCGGCGCCTGGATCCACGAGCTGCCGGCGGACCCGGCCCGGGTCAGGGCGGCGCTGGCCGCCCTCCAGGTGCCGGTGCCGTGAACGGAGGGAGCGGATGGTGGAGGAGGACCGCGCCAAGCTGATGGCCGAGCTGGGCCGGGTGGTCCGGGTCCTGGACGGCCGGGACATCTGGTTCGACTGGGAGGGCTTTTTCTGGGACGCCGCCGACTGGAGCGAGGCGGCGGCGGCCCAGTTGGCCCGGGAGGCCGGCCTGGAGGACCTGGGGCAAACCCACTGGAACGTCCTGAGGTTCTTCCGGGACTACTACGCCTACCACGGCCGCGCCCCGCTCAACCGGCACCTGCGGGAAGGCACCGGGCTCAGCCTGGGGGACCTGGAGGGCCTGTTCCCGGGCGGGATCCGCCTGGGCGCCCGGCGCATGGCGGGGCTGCCCAATCCCAAGTCCTGCTTCTAGCATCGAATGGGCACAACCCTTGCACTCCGGAGGAGGCTGACCATGGGCGACCGGATGATCTACCTGGACAACGCCGCCACCACGTTCCCCAAGCCGCCCGGGACCCTGGAGGCCATGGTGCGGGCCTACCGGGAAGCCGGGGTGTCGCCGGGGCGCGGCAGCTACGATCTGGCGGTGCAGGCGGGGGACCTGGTGGACCAGGTGCGCCGCCAAGTGGCCCTGCTGTTCGGGGCGCCGGACCCGGACCGGGTGGTGTTCGCCGGCAACGCCACGGACGCCCTGAACCTGGCCCTGCATGGCCTGCTGCGCCCCGGGGACCACGTGGTGGCCACGGAGCTGGAGCACAACTCGGTGCTGCGCCCCCTGCACCACCTGCGCGAGCAGGGCCGGATCCGCTTCGACCTGGTGCCCTTCGACGGCCGGGGCAGGGTGGACCCGGAAGCCGTGGCCCGGGCCCTGTGCCCGGACACCCGGGCCGTGGTGCTGAACCATGCCTCCAATGTCCTGGGCACGGTCCAGCCGGTGCGTGAGATCGGCGCGGTGTGCGCCGCGCGGGGGGTGCTGCTGATCCTGGACGCGGCCCAGAGCGCCGGGATCGTCCCGGTGGACCTGTCCGCCTGGCAGGTATCGGCGGTGGCCTTCACCGGGCACAAGGGCCTGTTCGGCCCCACCGGCATCGGCGGCCTGGTCCTGGCCCCCGGCGTGGAGGTCCAGCCCAGCCGCTACGGGGGCACCGGCGTGGATTCCCGCAGCCCGTTCCAGACCCCGGCTCTGCCCCACCGCCTGGAAGCGGGGACCCTCAACCTCCTTGGCATCCTGGGGCTGGGGGCCGGAGTGGAGTTCGTCCTGGGCCAGGGCCTGGAGGCGATCCACCGCCGGGAGCTGGCCCTCCTGGCCCGCCTCCGGGACGGATTGGAGGGGGTCCGGGGCGTCTCCCTGTACGGCGGGGGGGGCCTGGAGGACCGGGTGCCGGTCCTGACCCTGAACGTGGAGGGGGTGCACCCGGAGGACGCCGGGGCCATCCTGGACGCGGATTTCCACATCGCCGTGCGGGCCGGGCTGCATTGCGCGCCCCGGGTCCACGAACGCCTGGGCACGCTGGGGCGGGGGGCGGTGCGGTTCAGCCCGGGGCTCTTCAACACCATGGAGGACATGGACGCGGCGGTCCGGGCCGTGACGTCCATGGCCCGGCGGGGGTGACCGGGAGGCAGGTTGGTGCGATTCCTGCATAGTCCAGGCGCTCCGAGGCCTGCGGCCGGGGGGAGGATGTGATGTTGATCTGGAGAGCCAACCTTCGGGAGGGATCGCTGCAGCGGGAAGTCGTGCCGGAGGCCTGGTCGCGCCTGGGGGGAAGGGGGCTGGCGGCCCGCATCATGCTGGACGAGGCGCCCCCCACCTGCGACCCGCTGGGCCCCAACAACCGGCTGGTCTTCGCTCCGGGGCTGCTGGTGGGGCACATGCTCTCCAGCTGCGACCGCATCTCCATCGGCGGCAAGAGCCCCCTCACCGGCGGCATCAAGGAGGCCAACGCCGGGGGCACCACCGGGATGCAGATGGCCTGCCTGGGCATGGCGGCGCTGATCATCGAGGACCAGGTTCCCGCAGCCGGGGAGGACCGGACCCGCTGGCGGGTCCTGCACCTGAGCCAGGAAGGGGCCAGGCTGGAGCCCTGCGCCGACCTTGCCGGGCTGGGCGTCGGGGATGCGGCGGAGCGGCTCCTGAAGCGGTACGGGGACCACGTGGCCCTTTCCCTCATCGGCCCGGCGGGGGAGATGCGCCTGTCCGCGGCCGGCATCCAGAACCTCGACAAGGAGCGGGTGCCCTCCCGGATCGCCGCCCGGGGCGGGCTGGGGGCGGTGATGGGGGCCAAGGGGCTCAAGGCCGTCGTCTTCGACGCCAAAGGCGCGCCCAAGCCGCCCATCGCCGACCCGGAGGCCTTCAAGGCCGCCCAGAAGGCGTTCACCCTCAACCTGGCGTCCCATCCCCAGACCGCCCTGTACCGGGACTACGGCACCGCCGCCATGGCGCTCACGTGCAACGCCCTGGGCGGGCTCCCGACCCGGGCCTTCTCCAGCGGATGGTTCGAATCGGCGGAGGCCATCAGCGGGGAGCGCTTGCGCGAGGTCACCCTGGAGCGGGGCGGGGACAGCACCCCCACCCACCAGTGCATGCCCGGATGCGTGATCCGCTGTTCCAACAACTACGGCGGACCGGACGGCAAGAGCCTGGTGACCCCCCTGGAGTACGAGACCATCGGCCTCATGGGCTCCAACCTGGGCATCGACGACCTGGACACCATCGCCCGCATGAACTGGGAAGTGAACGACCTGGGCCTGGACACCATCGACCTGGGCGCCGCCCTGGGCGTGGCCGCCCGGGCCGGGCTGATGGCGTTCGGGGACGGCGCGAGGGCGCTGGAGCTGCTGCAGGAGGTCCGCCGGGGCACGCCCCTGGGGCGGGTCCTGGGGCACGGGGCGGCCATGGTGGGCAAAGTGTTCGCCATCACCCAGGTGCCGGTCGTGAAGGGCCAGGCCATGTCCGCCTACGAGCCCCGGGCGATCAAGGGCACCGGGGTGACCTACGCCACCTCCCCCCAGGGGGCGGACCACACCGCCGGCAACACCGTGCGGGCCAAGGTGGACCACCTGGACCCCAAACTCCAGGCCGCCCTGTCCCGGGGCGCCCAGATCAGCATGGCCGGGTACGACACCCTGGGCGCCTGCATCTTCGCCGGCTTCGGGTTCGCGGTGGCCCCGGAGGTGATTCCGGCGCTGCTCAAGGCCCGCTATGGCCGGGACGTGCCGCCGGACATCCTGCAGGTGCTGGGGCGGGAGACCTTGGCCCTGGAGCGGGAGTTCAACAAGCGCGCCGGCTTCACCCCCGCCCACGACCGCCTGCCCGAATGGATGACCCGGGAGCAGCTGCCCCCCCACAACTCGGTCTTCGACGTGAGCGAGGACGATCTGGACGGGGTGTTCGATTGGTAGTCCGGGTCCATCTCCACACCCGGCTGCGCCGGCACACGGCCAGGGGGGTG
>CAWFOJ010000030.1:0-5785 GCA_963816585.1 uncultured Holophagaceae bacterium
CCAACCAAAGGAGACGTACATAACATAACGTATTGCTATGCGCTTGTCCACGCCGGCGCGGCCCACCGCCTGGGCGCCGAGGATGCGCCCGCTGCCCGGCTCGAACAGCAGCTTCAGGGTGATGGCCTGGGCACCGGGATAGTAGGTGGCATGGTCCGGCGGGAACACGTAGATCCGGCGGTAGGGCAGGCCCTTGCGCTTGAGCGCCGTCTCCGTGAGGCCGGTCATGGCGAAACTCAGGTCGAAGATCTTGCAGATGGCCGTGCCCTGGGTGCCCCGGTAGCGGCTGTCCCGGCCCAGGATCACCTCGGCGGCGATGCGTCCCTGGCGGTTGGCGGGCCCGGCCAGAGGGTATCAAGCGCCGGGTCGCCGCTCGATGAATTCCCGCACCTCCACCGCGTCGCCCACCGCAAAGATGTTCGGCCCGGCTCGTGCGCATCTGGGCATCCACCAGGATGCCGCCGGTGCTGCCAAGGGCGAGTCCGGCCTGCTGGGCCAGGCGGGTCTCCGGCCGCACCCCTACCCCCAGCACGACCAGGTCGCAGCCGAGGCGGGCGCCGTCGTCGAGCACCGCCGTCAGCGCCTCCCCATCCGGCTCGAAGGCGGCCACCGAGCGCCCCAGGCGCAGGTCCACCCCCTGGGCGGCCAGTTCTTCCTGCACTGGACGGTCATCTCGCCGTCGGCCGCGCCCAGCACATGGTCCAGCTTCTCCACCAGGGCGACTCGGCAGCCCGCTGCGGCGCAGTTGTTCCGCCAGCTCCAGCCCGATGAACCCGGCCCCCACCACCAGGGCCCGCCGAGCCCCGCCTGGGCACCGCCGCCAGGATGGCGTCCATGTCGCCCATGTTGCGCAAGGTGAAGATCCCTCGGATCGTCGGCCCCGGGGATCGCCGGCCGGATGGGCGCGGCGCCCGGGCTCAGCACCAGGGCATCGTAGGGCTCCTGCGTCTCCCGGCCGGATCTCAGGTCGCGGGCCACCACGATCTGCGCCGCGGGATCGATGGCCATCACCTCGGTGTTGACCCGCACGTCGATGTCGAACCGGGCGTATGAGGCTTTCCGGGGTCTGGACCAGCAGCGAGGACCGGTCCCCGATGACACCGCCGATGTGGTAAGGCAGGCCGCAGTTGGCGAAGGAGACATAGGGCCCCGTTCGAACAGCACGATGCTGGCCTCTTCGGACAGCCTTCGCGCCCGGGCGGCGGCGCTGGCGCCTCCGGCGACACCGCCTACGATCAGGATGCGCGGACCGGTCATCTCAATCCCTCCGTGAGGGTATCGGCGGGTCTATTTCCGGCTCGGGTACCAGCAGCCGCTCTTGGTCGCGGCCCTTTTCGCCAGGACCTCCTCCAGTTCAGCGGACAGGCCCTCCGGAAGGACCTGGGCGCACGGGTCGAAGTCGCAGCATACGGCGCAGGAGCGCTTGTAGGCATGGAAGCCCTTGAGGTCCACGTCCGGGCTCAGGAAGCCGTCCTTGACCGGTTCGTCCCGCATCAGGTCGGTGCTCAGGTACTTCTTGTTGTCGTCGGCGAACACGGTCACCACCACCGCGTCCGGGCCCATCTTTTCCTGCACCATGAGCGCGCCGATCAGGTTGGCGCCGCTGGAGATCCCCACGCCCAGGCCCAGCTGGGAGGCGAGTTTCTGGGCCATGATGATGGAATCCCCATCGTCGGGAGCGATGATTCCATCCAGCTGGTCCAGCTCCACGATGGCGGGGATGAACTCGTCCGAGATGCCCTGGATGCGGTGGTTGCCGACTTTGCAGCCGGTGGAGAGGGTGGGCGAGTTGGCCGGTTCGACGGGATAGACACGCACGGCCGGGTTCACTTCTTCAGGTAATTGCCCGACGCCCATGACCGTGCCGCCGGTGCCGACGCCGGCGACAAAGGCGTCGGGGCTGAAGGCCTAGCTCGCCGAGCTGCGCCCAGATTTCAGGGCCGGTGCTCTGCGAGTGGGCTTCTACGATTCGCGCGGTTGGAGAACTGGCGTGGCAGGAAGACGCAGCGCCCTGCGCAGCCAACTCCTCAGTCATGCGGATGCTGCCCAGGAAGCCGCCCTGCTCGCGTGAGACGGGGATGACCGTGGCCCCGTAGCTCTCCATAATGCGGGTGCGCTCCAGGCTCATCCAGTCGGGCATGAAGATCTTGACCGGGTGGCCGAGGGCCCTGCCCAGGGCGGCGAAAAGGCGATGCCGGTGTTGCCGCTGGTGGCTTCGGCGATGGTGTCGCGTCGGGGCTGATGCACCTCGCGCTCGTAGGCCGTCTTGCAGGATGTGGAAGGCCATGCGGTCCTTGATGCTGCCGGTCAGGTTGAGGTTTTCGGCCTTGGCATAGAGCCGCCGGGGCTTCCCCTGGTACTCCAGGTCGATGGCCAGGAGCGGCGTGTTGCCGACGAGGTTGCGGAGTTCGCGGAGGCGTTCGTTGCCTGCGGGGGTCATGGCGCTGCTCCTTTTTGTATGAGATTCCCATGCCATGTTCTGACCGTGGCGCACGATCGGAGGTCTGGCGCCTCCCGGAGAGGGCTCGGAAAAATGGATTGCCAATCGGTGTGTTATTTTGTCAGGAGATTCTGGGAGATTGTGTGCATGACAATCTGGGTACCCATTCTCAAGAGGACTGGCCAACCGGTCTACTTGGCCATCGCTGATGCCATCGCCGATGCGGTCCGGCTCGGCCGCCTGCGCCCAGGGGACCCCCTGCCCACGCACCGGCTGCTGGCCGACCTCCTGGGGCTGAACGTGAGCACCATCACCCGGGCCTACCGGGAAGCGGCCCGCCGCCGGCTGGTGGGCGGCGAAGTGGGGCGGGGAACCTATGTGCTGGGAGTGGCCTCCGAGGCTGGCCTGTTTGCTCTCCAGCACCGTCCCGAAGGCGGAGTCATCGACCTGTCCTTGAACGTGCCCCCCCTGGCCCTGCGCGACCGGGACCTGGCGTCGGCCGTCAGCCGGATGGATCCCACCCAGGCTGCCCGCTACCTGCACTACCCGAGCCCCGATGAAATCCTGGTCCACCGGCAGGCCGCCGCCGCCTGGCTGGGCCGCCGCGGCCTGGAGGTCGATCCGGAGAGCGTGGTGGTCTGCGCCGGCGCCCAGCACGCCATGGACACCGCACTGGGGCTGTTCCCGGAACAGGAGGAAATGGCCTGCGAGGCCCTGGTCTACCCCGGGCTGATCGCCGCGGCCCGGCAGTGGCAGCGCAGGCTGCATCCCCTTCTCCTGGATGAAGAAGGACTGGTTCCGGAGGCCCTTGAAGGAGCCTGCCGGAACGGGCTCCGCCTGGCGGTGGTCTCACCGACCCTGCACAATCCCACCACAGCCACCATGGGTCCAGGACGCAGGGGACGCCTGGTGGAGATCGCCCGGAAATGGGACTTGATGCTGGTGGAGGAGGATGTCTACGGCCTGCTCAAAAGAGGACGCTCCGCCGCCCCTGGCGGCCCTGGCGCCGGAGCGCGTGCTCTACCTCACCGGCCTGTCCAAGACCGTCGCTCCGGGCCTGCGCCTGGGTTACCTGGTGGTGCCGCCGAGGCTGCGGAACGTCCTGAGGGAGAGCGCCCACCATACCACCTCGTACGTTTCGGCCTTGACCATGGCCCTGGCGACCCGCTGGCTGAACGACGGCACGGCCTGGCGGCGGCTGCTGGTGCAGCGCCGGGAACTGGCGATGCGCCACCGCCTTTGCGAGGAGCGCCTGCACGGCTTCCCCTGGCGCGGGGAACCACACTGCCCCCACGTGTGGCTGCCGGCCCCGCCCGGGGGCGGCACGGCCTTCGCCAAACGGGCGCTGGCCTGCGGTGTGGTGGTGGTGCCCGCCAGTGTCCTGGCCGCGGGAAGGCACCCCACCGTCGACGGGATCCGCATCTCCATCGGCTCCCCTTCCAACCGCAAGACGCTTGAAGAGGGTCTCGCCAGGCTGCGAAGTCTATTGGAACATTCCCAGCCGCCGGTTTCCATGGGGCGTTGATTCCGCCCCGGGGTCGGCCTTGTCCGCATTTGGCAATGGGGGCATAGTTCCAGCATTCCAAACACCAAACTAGAGGCCGAAACCAGGCCGGCCATGCTGGAGGGAACCGTGATGCGAATGTTTCGACTCATGCTGACCACCCTCACGGCCGGCGTTGCATGCTTGGTCCCCGCCCGGGCCCAGACGATCCGCCAGGGGCTGGTGAAACCCATCTGGATCAATGTCCTTCCCCAGCAGGCCGGGCGGGTGTACGCCATGGGCGTGGCCCCCACCGCCGGCGGCAGCGAGGCGGAGGCCATCACCCAGGCTTCCCGGAACGCCCGGACGGAGGTGCTCACCCGCCTGCGGGCCAACGTGCGCTCCGAGACCCAGGTGACCACCAAGGCCACCGTCACCCGGCAGGCGGGCGGGGCCGCTACCGGCAGTTCGGAACAGCAGGTGGGCCAGAACACCCAGATCCAGACCCACGCCACGGAGATTCCCGGACTGGCGGTGGAGGAAGTCTGGCTGGATACCAAGGGCGGCTCCGCCTACGCCCTGGCTTACCTGGACGTGCCCACCGCCGAGCGGGAAGTGCGGGCCCGGTTCACCGCCCAGAAGAACGAACTGTTCCAGGAACCCGAGGCCCCCAAGGCGGCCCGGGAGCGCATGCGCCTGCTCAGCCGCCTGAGGAAGGCCCAGGTGGAGCTGGCCAAACTCGACGACATGGTGGCGCTGCTGGCCGCCGGGGGTGGCAGCGAAGACCTCCGTGGCCAGATCCGCGCCGCCAAGCTGGCGGTGGACCGCCAGGCGGACCAGCTGCGAGGTTCCCTGACCATGTCCCTGGAGGGCGCCAAGGGCGCCACCGCCATCGCCGCCATCCTGCGCAACGCGGCCCTCAGGGCGGGGATGGGGTGGGTCGAGAACGGCGGGGAGTTCCAGATGGTGATGGACTACCACAGCGACGCCAAGACCGCCAAGGTCGACGTCCACCGTCAGGAGTGGAACGGCTGGTGGCGCGGGGGCTGGGTCGACCACACGGTGAACGCGGGCACGGGCATCATCGTCGCCCGGGGGGTGCTGGCCATCACCCTCAAGGACAAGGCCGGCAACGAGTACGAATCCATGGAAGTGGAGGCCAAGGGCTTGGGCGTCACCGAATTCCAGGCCGAGCAGCACCTGAAGGAGGACTTCAAGAACAAGCTGGAGAAGGCCTTCTCCCAATGGCTGGAGAGCCTGGCGGAGTGACGGCCCTATAAAGATGCACGGACCGGTGGCCGGCCCCGGCGGATCCGGGGGCCCGACAGCTCAGTCGCCGGCGGCCTGCACTTCGAAGATTTTCTTGATCAGGGTGTCGGCGATCTTGTCAGCGATGGGTTCGAAGATCTTGTTCACCAGTTCCTGGTCGTACTCGACTTCGCTGCCGGTGCCAGCGATCTTCACGCTGGTGTCCTTGGTGGTCCCTTCCTCCTTGGTGGCGATGAGGATCTCGCCGGACTGCACGCTGAACAGGCGAACGTCCAGCCGCCCGCTGAAGCTGGCTTTGGCCACATGCACGTCCCCGGCCGCGCCCGCGGCGGCGCCGGCATTGGGGGTGACTTTGTTGATCAGGCTGGTGACGCCCCAGCCGGTGCCGAAGCCGCTCTTCTTGTAGGCGAACCGGGTCACCTTGCCGACCACCATGTACTGGGCGCCCACTAGCTTGCCCATCTGCACGGCGGTACTTTCATCCACCAAGCCACTCTGCCCCAGTTTCTGCTCGCCGAGGATCTTCTCCAGTTCCTGGCGCTCGAATAGCCGGACCTTACCGTTGCCCTTGTTCACCAGGGCGGGTGGGTGAT
>CAWFOJ010000031.1:0-4023 GCA_963816585.1 uncultured Holophagaceae bacterium
TTCCTGCCCCTGCAGGCGGAGGTGTTCCCGGACAAGGAGCATTTCGGGCGCATCTTCTACAACCAGGCGGTCCTCTCGTCCCAGGGCATCCCCCAGGTCGCCGCGGTCATGGGCAGCTGCACCGCCGGCGGCGCCTACGTGCCTGCCATGAGCGACCAGACGGTGATCGTCAACCGCACCGGCACCATCTTCCTGGGCGGCCCGCCCCTGGTGAAGGCCGCCACCGGCGAGGACGTGAGCGCCGAGGAGCTGGGCGGCGCCCGGGTGCACACGGAGCTCTCCGGGGTGGCCGACCACTTCGCCGAGGACGACGCCCAGGCCATCCAGATCCTGCGGGAGCTGGTGGGCCACCTGGGGCCCGCGCCCCAGGCGGCCGCCGCCCTGCGCACCCCCGAGCCCCCGGCCTACGACCCGGAGGAGCTCCTGGGGGCCTGGCCCCGGGACCTGCGCCGCCAGGGGGACATCCGGGAAGTGCTGGCCCGGGTGGTGGACGGCAGCCGCTTGTTCGAGTTCAAGGAGCGCTACGCCACCTCCCTGGTCACCGGCTTCGCCCACGTGGAGGGCCTGCCCTGCGGGCTGGTGGCCAACAACGGCGTGCTGTTCGGGGAGAGCGCCCTCAAGGCCGCCCATTTCATCCAGCTGTGCACCAGCCAGATGATCCCCCTGGTGTTCCTGCAGAACATCACCGGCTTCATGGTGGGGGCCGCCGCCGAGCGGGCCGGCATCGCCAAGGACGGCGCCAAGATGGTGCACGCGGTGGCCACCGCCCAGGTGCCCAAGATCACCTTCCTCCTGGGCGGCAGCTTCGGCGCCGGCAACTACGGCATGTGCGGCCGCGCCTATGGCCCGCGCTTCCTGTGGTCCTGGCCCACGGCGCGCATCTCGGTGATGGGCGGGGAACAGGCGGCCCAGGTGCTGGTGACGGTCAAGCGCGACCAGCTGGAGCGGGAGGGCCGGCGCCTGGAGGACGCCGAGGCCCAGGCCATCGCCAGGCCCATCCTGGAGAAGTACGAGCGGGAAGGGAACCCGTACTACGCCTCGGCCCGGCTCTGGGACGACGGCGTGGTGGACCTGCGCGGCACCCGGGAAGTGCTGGCCGCGTCCCTGGCCTGCGCCCTGTCCACCCCCATGGCGCCCACCCGCATGGGCGTGCTGCGCATGTGAGGCCCCGACCCATGTCCCCATCGACGCCCCGACCCGACCTGATCCGCATCGCCAACGCCGGCGGCTACTGGGGGACGACCCGTACGCCCTGCGCCGGCAGGTGCGCGGACCCCTGCACCTGGACTACATCTCCATCGACTACCTGGCGGAAGTGACCATGAGCATCCTGCGCAGGCAGAAGGGCCGGGACCCGGCCGCCGGCTTCGCCCGGGACTTCGTGGCCCAGATCGAGCCCCTCCTGGAGGAGATCCTGGACCGGGGCATCCGGATCGTCACCAACGCCGGCGGGGTCAACCCCCGGGCCTGCGCCGAGGCCCTGGGCGCCGCGGCCCGGCGGCGCGGGCTGAGCCTGCGCATCGCCGTGGTGGAGGGGGACGACCTGGCCCCGCGCCTGGACGAGCTCCTGGCCCGGGGCGCGGACCTGCGCAACCTGGAGACCCAGGAGCCCTTCCAGCGCCTGGCCGGGCAGGTGCTGGCCGCCAACGCCTATTTCGGGGCCATGCCGGTGGCCGAGGCCCTGGCCATGGACCCCCACGTGGTCATCTGCGGCCGGGTCACCGACACGGGCATAACCCTGGCCCCCCTCATGCACGCCTTCGGGTGGGGCCCCGGGGACTACGACCTCCTGGCGGCGGGCATCGTCGCCGGGCACATCCTGGAGTGCGGCGCCCAGGCCACCGGGGGCAACTTCACCGACTGGCGGAAGGTCCCCACCTACCAGGACGTGGGCTACCCCATCGCCGAATGCCGCCCGGACGGCACCTTCGCCATCACCAAGCACCCCGGCACCGGGGGCCTGGTGACCTGCGCCACCGTGCGGGAGCAGCTGCTGTACGAGATGGGCGATCCCCGCGCCTACCTCACCCCGGACGTGGTGGCGGATTTCGCGTCCGTGCGCCTGGATCCGGACGGCCCGGGCCGGGTGCGGGTTTCCGGCGTCCAGGGCCGCCCCCCCACCAGCCAGCTGAAGGTGAGCATCGCCTACGCCGGCGGGTACAAGGCCAGCGGGGCGCTGATCGTCTCCGGCCCGGACGCCCGGGACAAGGCCGACCTGCTCGCCCGGGTGTTCTGGGACCGCCTGGGCGCCGAACTGGAGCGGGCCGGGCTGCCCTTCCTGGAGCACACCTGCACCGAGCGGGTGGGGGACGACGCCACCCACCGGGGCCTTTCGCCCTCCCAGCGGCCCAGCGAGATCCTGCTGCGCCTGTCCGCCCGGGCGGACCGCCCGGAGCCCCTGGAGCCGTTCCGCAAACTGCTGCCGGCCATGATCCTCTCCGGGCCCGCGGGGGTGGCGGTCACCGGCGGCGCCCCGGCGGTTTCGGACGTGGTGGGCTACTGGCCCGCCCTCATCCCCCGGGACCTGGTCCTGCCCACGGTGCGGCTGCTGGAGGAGCGCGGCGGCCAAATGGAGCCGGCGCGCGCCGCCGGGCCCCTGCCCTGGCCCGCCACCCCCGGCCCCGCGCCCGCTCCGGACCTGCCGGACCCCTGGCCCTCCGTGCCGGACCGGGGCCCCTGCGTCCACCTGCCCTTGATGCGCATCGCCCACGCCCGCAGCGGCGACAAGGGCGACACCGCCAACATCGGCCTCATCGGCCGGTCCGGCCCCTGCTACGCCTGGCTCCGGGACCACCTCGCCGCCCAGGACCTGAAGGACTGGTTCCGGGACTCCTGCCGGGGCCGGGTGCAGCGTCACCTGGTGCCCGGCCTCTGGGCCCTGAACTTCCTCCTGGAGGAGACCCTGGGCGGCGGCGGCACCGTGAGCCTGTACCCTGGACGCCCAGGGCAAGACCCTGGCCCAGGCCCTGCTCCGATGCCCGGTGCGGGTGCCGAAATCCCTGCTGGACACCATCGCCCCCGAGGACCAGCCTTGCCCCGGCGAACTGGTCCCGCCCGGAGTCTGCCCATGACCACCCTTCCCGGCTTCCCCCAGGAAAGCGTCTTCTTCGCCGGCGAAACCATCCGGGTGGAGGCCCTGGCCCGGGGCGTGACCCGCCTGGTGCTCAACCGCCCCCAGGTGCGCAACGCCTTCAACGCCCGGATGATCCAGGAGATCACCCAGGTCCTGGGCGAGCTGGCGGCCCTGCCCGCCCCGCGCCTGCGCCTGCTGGTGCTGGAGGGCGAGGGCACGGTGTTCTGCGCCGGGGCGGACCTGGGCTACATGAAGGAGCAGGCCGCGGCCGGGCCGGACCGGAACCTGGAGAACGCCCGGGAGCTCGCGCGCATGTTCGCGGACCTGGCGGCCTTCCCGGCCCCGGTGCTGAGCTTCGTGCGGGGCGCGGCCATCGGCGGGGGCCTGGGCCTGGCGGCGTGCAGCGACTTCGTCCTGGCGGACCCCATGGCCGTGTTCGCCACCTCGGAGGTCACCCTCGGCCTGGCGCCGGCGGTCATCAGCCCGTACCTGGTGCGCCGCCTGGGCCTGGCCCACGCGGCCCCGCTCATGCTCACCGGGCGCCGCATCCTGGCCCGGGAGGCGCTGGCCTCGGGCCTGGTGCAGCGCCTGGTGGAGCCGGGGGCAGCTCCCGAGGAAACCCTGGCCAGGGCCGTGGAGGAGTTCCTGGGGGCCGGGCCCGAGGCCGCCCGGACCACCCGGGAATTGCTGCGCCGGGTGGCGCCCCTGCCGGGGCCCGGCCTGCAGGAGGCCACCGCCCAGGCCATCGCCGCCGCCCGGGCCTCCCAGGAAGGCCAGGCCGGGCTGCGGGCCTACTTCGACCGGGCCGCGCCCCCGTGGCTCCCCGGGGAGGAGGCTTGACGATCCGGCGCCTGGTCATCGCCAACCGGGGCGAGATCGCCCGCCGCATCCTGCGCACCGGGCGGGACCTGGGCTACACGGTGGCGGTGGTGGCGCCGCCCCGGGACCGG
>CAWFOJ010000032.1:0-3076 GCA_963816585.1 uncultured Holophagaceae bacterium
GGGCGAGGCGGTGTGGCTCCCCAACGTGGCTCCGGACGAGCCGGACCAGGCCCGGGCGCCGGTGGCGGACCTGCGCGTCCAGGCCATCCTGTGCCTGCCCATGCAGGTCCAGGGAGAGCGCATCGGCGTCCTGTACCTGGACAGCCGCCGGCCGGTGCCGGGCGCCGTGGACCCGGTCACCTTCGAGGCCGTCGTGTCCCTTTGCGCCATCGCCATCGAGCACACCCGGCTGGCGGAGGAGAGCGTGCGCAACCAGGTGCTGGCCACCGTGGGCAAGGTGGCCAGCTCCATCGTCCACGACTTCAAGAACGGCCTGTTCGTGATCGCCGGGCACGCCCAGCTCCTGGGGCTCACCGCCAGCGAACCCAACACCAAGCACCACCTGGTCCAGATCCTGGGCGCCGCCGAGCGCCTGAGCCAGCTGAGCCTGGACATCCTGGACTATTCCAAGGTCCGCGAGCCCAAGCGCGAGACGGTGGACCTGGACCGGTTCCTGGCGGCCCAGGTGGAGCCCCTCGGGCCCCGGGCCCAGGAGGCGGAGGTGACCCTGGCGTGCCAGGGCCCGCCCTGCCAGGCCAGCCTGGACCGGCACCGGTTCAGCCGGGTCATCGAGAACCTGCTGTCCAACGCGCTGGATGCCCTGGCCGGGCGGGAAGGGGGGCAGGTCACCCTAAGCTGGGCGCCGGCCGGGGACGGGAGCGTGACCATCCAGGTGGCGGACAACGGCAAGGGCATCCCCAGGAAGATCCAGAAACGGATCTTCGAGCCCTTCTTCAGCTACGGCAAGGCCCGGGGCACCGGCCTGGGGATGGCCACGGTGAGCCGCATCATGGCCGAGCACGGGGGCACCGTCGACGTGGCCAGCGAGGAAGGGCAGGGCACCACCGTCACCCTGCGCCTGCCGGGCCCGGCCAGGCCCGGTCCCGGCACGGCCGGCACCGGGGGCCACCCCATGCCGGACGGAGGGTCGGTGCCATGAGGGTGGGACAGGGATTCGACGTGCACCGTTTCCAGGACCGCCCGGACGGCAGGCCCCTGGTGCTCATGGGCTGCGTGGTGCCCCACCCGGTGGGGCTGGTGGGCCACAGCGACGCGGACGTGATGCTGCACGCCCTCATGGACGCCCTGCTGGGGGCGGCGGGGCTGGGGGACATCGGCCGGCATTTCCCGGACACGGATCCCGCCTACCGGGGCGCCGACTCGGCCCGGCTGCTGGAGGCGGTCATGGGCAAGGTCCAGGCTCTGGGCTACCGGGTGGTCAACGCCGACGTCTGCCTCATCGGCGAGCGCCCGAAGCTCGGCCCCCACCGGGACGCCATGCGCGCACGCATCGCCCCGATCCTGGGCATCCCCGCGGCGGACCTGAACGTGAAGGCCACCACCACCGAGCAGCTGGGCTTCACCGGGCGGGGCGAGGGCCTGGCGGCCCAGGCGGTGGTCCTGCTGGAGTAGGTCTTGCGCTCGATATTCGGGCTTCCAGCCGTCGTGGCGGGGCCTTCTGATACGTAGTCAGGCTCCTAGGCGTGGCCGGGCCGTCCATGGAGGTGCCTGCCCAGCCAATCCCGGGCCCGCAGCCCCAGGGCCTCGGGATGGTTCGACGCCGGGTCATCCAGCACCGCCTCCATGAGGTGGTGCTGCAGTTGGCCCAGCCAGGGCCCGGGGGGGCGCCCGGACAAGGCCAGGAGGTCCCGGCCATCCAGGGCCAGGGCCTCCACCGCCAGGGGCGGCGCCTGGGCCGCCAGGGCCTCAAGGCGCGCCACCATGGCCTCGTGGGCGGGGCGGAAGGGCTCCTCCCCGAAGCCCTTCCCGGCCTGGTCGGCGAACCGGAATCGGGCCCAGCGCTCCAGGGGCAGCCGGTCTTCCAACAGCCGCTTCAGGAAGCGCCGGCAGGCGGCGTCGCCCCACCCCGGCCCGGGATGGGTGCCGTGGTGCCGCACCAGGGCCACCACCCGGCGGGTCAGGGCCTGGCTGGCCCGGAGCCGGGCGAGGATGGTCTCGGCCATGGCCACGGAGATGGGCTCGTGCCCCTTGAAGTGCACGCCCCGGGCATCCACGGTGCGGGCCGCGGGCTTGCCGCAATCGTGCAGCAGGGCGGCCCAGCGCAGGTCCGGCTCCGGGGGGGCCCGGCGGGTCACCTCAAGCACGTGCTCCCATACCGGGTAGCGGTGGTGGTGGTTCTGGGCGCACCCGATCATGGGCCGCAGCTCCGGCAGCCACAGGTCCAGCAGCCCGGTGGCGGCCATGGACTGCAGCCCCCGGTCCGGGGCCGGACCGCACAGCAGCTTGGTGAGCTCCGCCAGGACCCGTTCCACGGCCACCTTCCCGGCCACCTCCAGGCGGCGGGGGATGGCCGCCAGGGTGTCCGGATCGATGGCGAAGCCCAGCTGGGCCTGGAACCGGCAGGCCCGCAGGCAGCGCAGGCCGTCTTCCCCGAACCGGGCCAGGGGATCGCCCACCGCCCGGATCACGCCGGCCTCCAGGTCCCGCCGGCCCCCATGGGGATCCACCAGGGCGGCGGCCCAGTCCTCCCGGTCCATGGCTTCGGCGGGCACGGCCATGGCGTTGATGGTGAAGTCCCTGCGGGCCAGGTCCTGGTCCAGGGACACGCCCAGGGTACGGACTCGGGACGGCGTCCGTCCAGGTAGGCGCCGTCGCCCCGGAAGGTGGTCACTTCGAAGGTCCGGCCCCCCTCCACCAGGGTGACGGTGCCGTGCTTCAGCCCGGTGGGAATGGCCCGCACTCCGGCGGCCTGGGCCCGGGCCAGCACCGCCTCCGGCAGCAGCCCGGTGGCCAGGTCCCAGTCGCTGCCGGTCCGGCCCAGCAGCCGGTCCCGCACGGTGCCGCCCACCACCGCCAGCTGGGCGTCCGGCCCCAGGGCCCGGAGGATGCGATGGAGGGCTGGATCCATGGAGAGTCTCAAGACCTGGGGCCGCCCGCCGGCCCCACTCCATCCTAGCGTAGGCCCATGGCGCCAGACAGGACTGGACGGGTGGTTTTTCGGTCCAGCTGGCCGTTCCGGGCCGGCCAGTTGAGCGTATGGTGGAGCTAACCCTGGAAGACTTGCATGCTGTTGCGG
>CAWFOJ010000033.1:0-16877 GCA_963816585.1 uncultured Holophagaceae bacterium
CCGGCTTGTTGGGCACGGCCTGGGGGGAACGGTACATAGATGGCGCCCCGGCTGCTCAGCCCCTCGTTGAACTCGTCGGGGATCTTCTTGTTGGGGCACTTGGTGGTGCACACGCCGCAGCCGGTGCACAGCTTCTCGTCCACCAGGCGGGCCTTGCGGCGGATGGTGGCCTTGAAGTTGCCGATGAAGCCCTCCAGCTTCTCCAGCTCCGAGTAGGTCATGAAGGGTGATGTTGGGGTGCCGGGCCGCCTCCACCATGCGCGGGGTGAGGATGCACTGGGAGCAGTCCAGGGTGGGGAAGGTCTCGGACAGCTGGCTCATGTGCCCGCCGATGGAGGGGGACTTCTCCACCAGCACCACCTTGTGCCCGGCGTTGGCGATGTCCAGGGCCGCCTGGATGCCGGCGATGCCGCCGCCCAGCACCAGCGCGCGTTGGTGACCGGCACGCGGATGGGCTTGAGCGGGCTGGTTGCGCTTGACCTTCTCCACCATGGACCCGCACCAGGTCGATGGCCTTTGCGGTGGTCGCGCTCGCCCTTCTTCGTGCACCCAGGAGCAGTGCTCGCGCAGGTTGGCCATCTCGCACAGGTACGGGTTCAGCCCGGCCTCGGCCACGGCGTTGCGGAAGGTGGGCTCGTGCATGCGCGGGGAGCAGGCCGCCACCACCACGCCGGTAGGCTGTGCTCCCTGATGGCCGCCTTGATCATGTTCTGCCCGGGGTCCGAGCACATGTACTTGTAGTCCACGCTGTGCACCACGCCCGGGACCGAGCGGGTGGCCTCGGCCACCTTGGCGCAATCCACGGTGCCGCCGATGTTCTCGCCGCAATGGCAGATGAAGACGCCGATACGTGACATGGTCGGTCTCCCTCAGGCTTTGCTGACTGCGCAGATTGCAGGGCGAGGGCGGGCACCATGTGCCGCTGCAGGCCCAGCGAGGCGGGATCCAGGCCCATGGCCAGGCCCAGGGCCTGGGTGATGAACAGCACCGGCAGGTGCTCGGTCCCGGCCAGATGTGAGCTCGGCGCCCTGCTGGGCGCCAGGTAGGCATTGATCTCCGGCCGGCGCATGTCCAGGTTGGAATGGCACATGGGGCAGGCCACCACGATGGCCTCGGCGCCGTGCTTGGCGGCGTTGGCCACGATCTTGCCGGACATGCGGGCCACGATCTGGTGCGGGTCACGGAGAAGGCGGCGCCGCAGCACTCGGTCTTGTAGTTCCAGTCCACGGGCTCGGCGCCGGCGGCGGCGGCCATCCGGTCCATGGACATGGGGTCCTCGGGCCGGTCGAAGTTCACCACCTTGGGCGGCCGCACCAGCAGGCAACCGTAATAGCAGGCCACCTTGCGCCCCAGGGGGGCCACGGTCTTCACCTTGATCACCTCCTGGAACCGGTCCAGCACCTCCAGGATGTTCACCACCTTCACCTTGCCGGTGACCGGCATCTCGATCACCTCAGCCACCTTCCTGGCCTCTTCCGGATCCGCTTCCAGGGCGGCCCGGGCGGAGGTGAGGCGGTTGTAGCAGGCGGCGCAGGGGGCCAGGATCTCGGTGAGCCCGGCCTGCTCGGCCTGGGCCAGGATCCGGGCCGGGAGCGCCAGGGACAGGGTGTGGTCCAGCACATGGGCGCTGCTGGCGCCGCAGCAGTTCCAGTCCGGGACCTCCACCAGCTCCAGGCCGATGACCTTCGCCACCGCCCGCACCGATTCGTCGAATTCCCTGCTGGAGCCCAGCAGGGAGCAACCGGGATAGTAGCCGATCTTCATGGTTTCACCCTCCTGCTACCGGTGGTTCCCGAGCGTGCGCCGGAAGATCCGTTTCATGGCTTCCCGCCCCTGGATCAGGTGGGGGACCAGGGGCAGCTTGCCCCGCGTGAACATCTTGGGCGCCAGGGCCACATCCTTGAGGAAATGCCGGCTGCGCAGCTTGTAGTCGGCCACCAGGCCGATTTCGTAGAGCCTCCCGGTCTGCTTCACGGAATCCATGAAGGCCCGGTGGAAGGCCAGGATGTCCCTGCTCTTGGGATGGGCCAGGCCCTTGGCCACCGCTTCCAGGCGCAGGTGGTCCAGGACCTTGGGCACATCCACTTCCTGGGGGCAGCGGGTGGAGCAGGTCTCGCAGGCCAGGCACATCCAGATGCCCTCGCTCCCCAGGGCCTTGCGGTCCAGTTCCGGGTCGCCCATCTGGACCATGCGCAGCACCTGGCAGGAGGTGAAATCCATGTCCTGGGCCACCGGGCACCCGGCCGCGCACTTGCCGCACTGATAGCAATGGTTGAGCTTGACGCCTGTGGCTTGTTCGACCCGGGCTTTCAGCGTATCCCCATGGGCAGAAGGGTGGGGCGCACTGGTCATGGGACTCTCCTGGAGGCGATGCATCCTCTCAATTTTCCTCCTGATTCGCTGGGTGGTTTCCCCCGCCTCAAGGAGGACTCATTGGCTACTTCTCTCAATATGTATGGGATTATGCGACCCGGCGGGGGAGGTTTGGATATAAACCGAGAAATTGTGATCGATATCAATCGGAGGAATCACCTCTCTAAGTGGACTATCCCTGATATGTATTGTCATTTTATAGGGACCGACCCACGTCCCTCCCGGCCCGGTGCGCCGTCCCGGCCGTGATAAGTTGGAAACCCATGGAGCCGTGGCCCCTGCCCCTCAACCTGCTTCGCCTGTACCCCAAGCGCCTGGCCTCAGCCGTGGCGGGGTGGGCGGCCGCCCGGACCTTGCCCGCGTCCCTGCGGGCCCCGCTGCTGGGCCGGTTCGCGCGCGCCTATGGGCTGGACCTGGGGGAGGCGGAACGGCCCCTGGAGGCCTATCCCAGCCTGCAGGCCCTGTTCACCCGCCGGCTCAAGCCCGGGCTGCGGCCCCAGGCGGACCTGGTGGCGGGGGGCATCAACTGCCCCGTGGACGGCCGGCTCATCGCTTCCGGACCGATCCAGGCCGGGCAGGCCATCCAGGCCAAGGGATTACCTTACCGCATCGACGAATTGCTCAAGCACGACCCGGCCCCCCGCCGCTTCGAGGGGGGCCACTACCTCACCCTGTACCTTTCCCCCAAGGACTATCACCGCATCCACGTGCCCCTGGCCGGGCGGGTGCGGGCTGTGGGGCGGGTGGAAGGGGAGCTCTGGCCGGTGAATGCCGCCAGCACCGCCCATGTGCCCCGCTTGTACGAGCGGAACCGGCGGGCCACCTGGGTGGCGGAAGGCGCCGGCCCGGACGCGGGACTGGAGCTGGCCGCGGTGCTGGTGGGGGCCACCCACGTGGGCGGCGTGGTCATCGACCCCCGCTGGCTGGGAGGGCGGCAGCTGCCCCGGGACGGCTCCCTGGTCGTGGACGGCCTGCCGTGCCAGCCGGGGGAGGACCTGGGCACGTTCCAGTTCGGTTCCACGGTGGTCCTGCTCATCGGCGGGCCGGAAGCCGGCCGGTGGCGCTCCGGGGTGGCCGAAGGACCGGTGCGGATGGGGCAGCAGCTGGGCCGGTACCGTCCCTAGAACCCTTACACTGATGATATGGAAGAGACGACCCTGGAATGCTTCGAACCCCTCTGGGAAGCCGGCGGCGACCTGGCCGGGGCCCTGGAGGCCCTGCTGGTGTCCAGCGGCGAGGTGGTGGACATGGCCAGGCTGCGGGAGCTGACCGGGCTGGGCGAAGGGGTCCTGCTGCAGGGGCTGGAGAAGCTCCAGGAACGGCTGGGGCCGCCCCGGGGCCTGCGCCTGCTGGAGGTGGGCGGCGGGTGGCGCCTGGCCGCGGCGCCCGAGTACCAGGCCCTGGTGGCCAAGCTGGTCACCACCATCCGCAGCGGCAGGCTCACCCCCGCCCAGGTGGAAACCCTGGCCATCATCGCCTACCGCCAGCCGGTGACCATGCCCGAGATCAACGAGCTGCGGGGCGTCACCAGCTGCGCCAACCAGGTGAAGAGCCTGCTGGAACGGGAGCTGGTGGTGCCGGTGGGGCGCAAGGCGGTGGTGGGCCGGCCCATGATGTACGCCACCGGCATGAAGTTCCTGCTGCACTTCGGCCTCAGGAGCCTGAACGACCTGCCGCGCCTGGCGGACTTCGGGGAGGGCAACCTGGAGGCCCAGGCCCTGGCCCAGCTGCAGCCGGCGGAGCGGCCCCCGAAGGGCGGGCTGTTCGACGGCCTGGATGACGAACCGGAATCCGCCGGGGAGAACGAAGCCCATGAGTGACGTGGCCTTCAAGGGCTGGACCCGGCCCGGGATCCGTCCCCCCGGCGGCCTGGAAGCGGAAGAGGGGGAGACCCTGGACCACCTGTGCGGGCACTTCCGCATCTTCCAGTACGCCAAGGGCCACCGCTTCTCCGGGGACGACATCCTGGTGGCCTGGTTCGGCACCACCCGCTGCCCCCAGCCCCGGCGCATCGCCGACCTGGGCTCGGGCATCGGCAGCGTGGGCATGGCCGCCGCCTGGCGCTGCCCCGGGGCGGTGGTGCACACGGTGGAGGCCCAGGCCATCTCCACCCGACTGGCCCGCAAGAGCGCCGCCTACAACGGCCTGCTGGACCGCTTCGTCATCCACGAGGGGGACCTGCGGGATCCGGACCTGTTCCGGGACGAGGAACCTTTCGACCTGGTGTTCGCCTCGCCCCCGTACTGGCCCATGGGCACCCGGGTGGAGGCCACCCATCCCCAGGCGGTCCCGGCCCGCCTGGAAGTGCGCGGGCACATCGGCGACTACGCCCGGGTCGCCGCCCGGATCCTGGCGCCCGGGGGGGTGTTCGCCTGCGTGTTTCCCCTGGACCAGGCGGAACGGGCCGAGCGGGCCTATGCGGACGCCGGGCTCCTGATCCTCCAGCGCCAGGACGTGCTGTTCAAGGAAGGGGAGCCGTACGGCCTGGCCTTGTACGCGGGGAGCCGGCGGGCGGATTTGCCCGAGGGCTTCCAGGAGGCGGCGGCCCTGCCGGCCCAGGCGCCCCCCGTCACCATTCGCCGCCGGGACGGGCGGGTGCATCCCAGCATCGCCATGGTGCGGCTGGTGATGGGGTTCCCGCCGGGACTATAGGAGCCTGTCCATGTGTTATTCGGCGCCGACGCGGGGCCGAGTGAACCATGGACAGGCTCCTGTAGCTGTCACCGGGTCCCGGCCAGGCAGATGGCCGCGACGCTGGCGGGGGCGCTGCCGTCGGTGAGACGGGTGGCCACCGGGCCTGAGGGATCCACGCGCCACACGGTGGCGAAGGCCGCCTCGTCGTCCGTGCCGCCGGAGCGGGATTCCTCTCCGGCCACGTAGACGCCGGTCCCGTCCACCGCCAGGGCGTGGGCCCAGGCGAACCGGGAGCCGTCGGAGAGGCGCACCGGCGCGCCGTCGCGCCAGAGGGTGGCCACCGGCAGATAGGCGGCCGGATGCCCAGCGCTGTCCAGCACCGGCGCCCCGGCCGACTCGGACCCCGCGGCCAGCACCGTGCCTCCGGCCACCGCCACCGCCTCCGCCTCGGCATTGCGGCTCCCGTCGCTGAGGGGCGGCAGGGGCACGCCGTTCTTCCAGACCATGGCCACATTCACCTGTCCGTTGGACTCGTACCCCGCCACGTACACGTCCTTGCCGGCCACCGTGACGCCTTTGGCGCAGGCCTCCCGGCTGCCGTCGGTGAGGGCCTGGGCCACGCCGTCCCGCCACAGCACCGCCACGCTGGTGCCGCCGGAGCCGGAATGGACATTGCCGGCCACCAGCACATGGCCCCGGTCCAGGGCCAGGGCCCGGCCCCAGGAGCGGGCGCCGCCGTCGGCCAGGGCACCGCCTCTGCGGTTCTTCCACAGCCTGGCGTGTTCGCCGTCGGCCCCGGCCACGTACACGTCGCGCCCGGCCGCCCTTACCGCCAGGGCCACCCCGTAGGTATCGCCGCCGGTGAGGGAGGTGCCGGCGCCGTTCTTCCATAGCATGGCGGTCTGGGTGGGCTGCCACCCGGGACCTGGGGGCGCCGGCGGAGTCGCGGCCCACCCGGCCGCGTACACGTCCCGTCCGGAGACGGCCATGGCCAGGACCCGCACCAACCTGGGACCGGTCAGCTCGGTGGCCCGGCCGTTTTTCCAGAACGTGGCCGCCGGTCGATGGTGGTCCTGGCAGCCCGCCACCAGGATTTCCGGCCGGGCCAGGGAACGGTGGGCCGCCCAGGCCGGGAAGGCGCCGGAAGCGAGCGTCGCCAGGACTAAGCCAAACCCGCGGGCGGATGGTGAGAGGACGGAAAGGAGCGGCAAGGGAATGTCCCAAATATTAGAAACTTATGCAATTCGTTGACTTTGTCAATGGCATCCATGGCTGGCGCGGCCCCGTAAAAATCCCTGTGGCGTTACTAATCAATCAAGGGTATTTTTCCTTACGTCCCCCCGCGCGACACTTACCTAACCACTTCCGCCGATTGAGTACTCCCGTTCCATATCGGATTCCTGCAGGTTTCCCGGAACCAACCCGCCATGCGTATCCTCCTGGTAGACGATGACCGGCTGTTCCTGGCCTTTATGGTGCGGAGCGTGCGTGCGGCCCGGCCCGGGTGGGAGGTGCGCACCGCCACCGACGGGCTCCAGGCCCTGCGGATGCTCAGGGCCGAACCGGCGGACCTGCTGGTGACCGACATCGCCATGCCGGTGATGGGGGGCCTGGACCTGCTGGCGGAGATCCGCCGGGACCCGGCCCTGGCTGGGCTGCCGCTGATCTTCATCACCTCCCACGCGGACCGGGCCACCATGCGCCGGAGCATGGTCGGCGGGGCGGACGACTACCTGACCAAGCCCATTGCCGCCGATGAACTGATCACAGCCATCGAGAGCCGCCTCCAGCGCCTGGGGCAGGTGGCGGCCGGTCCAGGGACCGCCGAGGTGCTGGGCGGTCCGCTGCGGGAACTGCTCACCGGCCGGGAACTGGAGGTGCTGGCCCTGATCGGTCGCGGCAAGGTCACCAAGGACATCGCCGTGGACCTGGGCCTGAGCCCGCGCACGGTCTGCGTGCACCGGGCCAACATCATGCGCAAGCTGGACCTCCACAACGCCGCGGCCCTGGCCGCGCTGGCCATCCGGGCGCGGGTCTCCTGAGTGGATTGGCCCAAAACTTTCTTCGTTGCTGCCGCTTGCCGATAAACCGGCAGGGGGGCGGTCATGGATCGAGGAACATGGATCGGGTTTCTGCTGGGCCTCAGCCTGCTGGTCCTGGTCATCGCCTGGGGGCCCAATCCCCGGATCTTCCTGCACCCGGCGAGCGTGGTGGTGGTGTTCGGGGGGATCATGGCCTCCACCCTGATCCGCTTCCCCCTGGGCAACGTGCGCTCGGCCCTGGCGGTGGCCTCCCGGGCCTTCTTCACCCAGGCGGCCACGCCCCAGGCCCTGGTGACCCAGCTGGTGGGCCTGAACCAGCGGGCCCGCCGGGACGGCTTCCTGAGCCTGGAGAAGAACCTGCCCGAGGATCCCTTCATGCGCCAGGGCATCCGGATGGTGGTGGACCAGACCGGCCGGGACTACATCCATGACGTGCTCACCCAGGAGATCCACGCCACCCAGGAGCGCCACGCCCTGGGCCAGGAGATCTTCCGGTTCATCGCCATCTCCGCCCCCAGCTTCGGCATGGTGGGCACGCTCATCGGCATGGTCCAGCTGTTCGTGAGCATCAAGGACCCCACCGGCATCGGCCAGGGCATGGCCCTGAGCCTGCTGTCCACCTTCTACGGCGCCGTGGTGGCCTACCTGTTCGCGGTGCCCATCTCCGGCAAGCTGGAACTGCGCTCCCGGGAGGAGCTCCAGAACAAGCGCCTGATCCTGGAGGGGATCCTGGGCATCGCTGCGGAGATGAACCCGAGCCAGCTGGAGGCCCAGCTGAACGCCTCCCTGGCGCCCCGGTACAAGACCCGGCGCTTCGAGTCCCTGAATGGCTAGGGTCGTCCTGGGCCCGGCCCGCCGCAAATCCGACTTCGAGCAGCTCTGGCTGATCACCTTCGCCGACCTCATGGTCCAGCTCATGGCCTTCTTCGCGGTGATCTATTCCTTCTCCGCCCAGGATGAGCAGAAACTCCGCCTGGTGCTCCTTTCCTTCCAGCACGAACTGGGGGTCAAGGGACAGGGCGTCCTGCCCGGCGCCACCGGCCTGGACCCCAACCGCGCCGCCGACCTGGAAAAGCACCTGGCCGACCTGAAGCCGGTGGCCGGGGAGGACGTGGGGGTGCGCATGCGCGTGGTCACCTTCCGGGGCGCGGTGCTGTTCCCGGAGGGGTCGGCGGCGCTGCCGCGCGAGTTCCAGCCCATGCTCACCCGCATCGCCCAGATGACCCGGGACTACCCGGGCTTCACCCTGGTCTGCGAAGGCCACGCCGCTCCCGGCGAGCGGGGCCGCGCCCCGGACGTGGACGCCCTGGCCCTGAGCGGCCTGCGGGCCCAGGCGGTGATGCGCATCCTGGCTGTCCAGGGCCTGGATCCGGCCACCATGGCCGCCGAAGCCCACGGCGACTCCCAGCCGGAAGGCAACCCCGACAGCCGCGAGGGACGCGCCCTCCAGCGCCGGGTCCGGTTCCGGTTCCAACGGCTGGCGGAGAGGTAGACGGTACGGCCCGGAGGCGTTCGCTGCCTACTCCTCGGGCTCCTCGTAGTCGGCGTTGTGCCAGACGTTCTGGACGTCGTCGTTGTCTTCCAGCAGGTCCACCAGCCGGAGGAAGGACTTGAGCTTGTCCCCGGCGATGGGCACCTGGTTGGCGGCGGCGCGGATGATCTTGGCCTCGATGATGGGCAGCTTGGCCGCGTCCACCGCGTCCTTGACCACCTGGTAGTTGGCGGGATCGGTGGTGATCACCCAGGCCCCCCCTTCGTCCTTCACGTCATCGGCGCCGGCTTCCAGCGCCACTTCCATGACCTTGTCCTCGGGCACCTCCGGCTCCACCACGATCTCGCCCTGCTTGGTGAACATGTAGGCGACCGAGTTGGCGGCCCCCAGTTCCGCTCCGAACTTGCTGAAGTAGCTGCGGATCTCCGGGGTGGTGCGGTTCTTGTTGTCGGTGAGCGCCTCCACGATGATGGCCGCGCCCCCGGGACCGTAGCCCTCGTAGAGCACCTCCTCGTAGTTGACCCCTTCCAGTTCGCCGGTGCCCTTCTTGATGGCGCGCTCCCAGTTCTCCTTGGGCATGTTGCTGGACTTGGCCAGGTCCACCGCCAGGCGCAGGCGGGGATTGGCCCCCACGTCACCGCCGCCCAGGCGGGCGGCCACGGTGATTTCCTTGAGGACCCGGGTGAAGACCTTGCCGCGCTTGGCGTCCAGGGCACCCTTCTTGTGTTTGATGGTTGACCATTTGCTGTGGCCGGACATGGGGACTCCCGAAAATAGAATCGTCTTTCAACCGCGGAGGGCGCGCTTGGAGACCCGCGCGAACGGCGGTGGTTCCTGGCGGATCATGGGCCGCTCCAGCATGAACTGGTACCACTGGTCGCCGTACACCTTCATCTTCATGGGCCGGTTGTTCTGCAGGTTGTTGCGGTTCACCAGCAGGCGCTCGTCGTCCTTGAGGACCTTGAGGCCCTGGTTGAGCACTTCCACCGCCTTGCCCTTCTCCTTCATCTCGTTCAGCACGTAGGCATACACGGCGTAGAGCAGGCTCTCCTTCTTGCCGGACCTGAGGGCCGTCTGGAACGTGGTCTTGGCCTGCTTCTTCTCCCCCCGCTTCCACTGCAGGATGCCCAGCATGGCTTTGGCGATGTAGTGCTGCCGGCTGGCGGAGCGGAGCAGGGGTTCCGCTTCGGCGTTCTTCTTGCGCAAGTACTGCACCACCCCAACCTGGCCGTCGATGGAGCCCTTGACCAGGAACTGCCATTTGTTGAACCGGTAGCCTTCCTTCATGATATCGATGGCCTGGTCGAACTGCTGTTTCTTGAGGAGCTCGGCGGCGCGGTTGAAGACCTGCTCCAGTTGCCGCTGGACCCTGCGGCCAAGGTAAATGAACAACCCGAGGCCCGCCAGGATGCCGATGGGCGTGGCGATCCAGATGTTGATCCTCAACAGGGACAGCAGCATGGCCGTGACGATGGCAACGCCAAGGCCCGAAAGAAAATTCAGCACAGGAACTCCCGGGGACGGGCCGAAAACCGGCCGAATGCCCATGATACCTGCACTTTCCTGCTTGTTCCAGTTCCTATTAGGCCAGCACCCCGGTGCGCAGGCGCGGGGTGCGCCGGCGGCGGGCGGTGCGCCGCGGGGCCGGAGCCGGCGCCTCGGCCACCTTGCGCGGGCGGCCCGGAGCGCGCTTGGGCTTCTCGCCGGGCTTGCGGGCACGGACAGCTTTCTTTGCAGGCTTGGCCTTCTTCAAGGCTTCCTTGCGGGCGAGGGCGTTGGCGGCCCGGCCGGTGACCACCACCCGGCTGCCGTCCTTGAGCCGCTTCACCTTGCTTCCGGGCTTGCGCCCCCGCTTCACGGTCATGACCAGAGGTTCCGACTCCAGCAACTCCCGCTCCAGCCGGGCCTGCAGGGCCAACATTTCGCCGTTGTCGGCCTCGTGGTCATGCCGGCACAGGTGCAGAAAACCATGAATCACCAGCGTCTCCACTTCCCGGCGTCTGCTGACTCCCAATTTCTTGGCCATTTTATCGGCTACGGGGAGGCTTATCACTAGGTCGCCCAGGTGTTGGACTTCGCCTTTTTCAGGATTTGCGGGGAAACTCAGTATATCGGTGGTTTGGTTGATCCCACGGTGGTCCCGGTTCAGCTTGCGCATGGCCCGGTCATCCAGATAACTGATGGAAATGCCTTCCGCTTCGGGAGCAAGGCGGGTTCGCAGTTTTAACAGCAGGTCGCCCAGGGATCGTTCGCCGGGTCCTCTCAGTTTGCTGCGGCTGGACCAATCGATCTTAAAGGGCTTGGCATCCGCGTTCATCCTGTCCTCGCTAAAAAAAAGTCATCCTTATGGGTCTAGTATTCGGAGCGATTTTTTTTTGTCAATAGCCACATTACAGCGGGCAAATTTCTTTTAAAGTGAAAGATGATGATTTACGCACCATTCATAAACCTCGACCGCCGCTTTTGGTTGGGCGTGAAGGGTGAATGGGCCAAGAGACCAGACAATCAACCCAATCTCTTCTCCCGGGAGGAAGAGCCCGGTATTTTGGACTGATGGAACCGACCCTACCCGATTGGACCCTGGAGCCCCTTGCCCGATACCTGGAACTGCTGGACCGCTGGAGCCTCACCCATGCGCTCACGGCCCTGGGAAAGGCTGACCGGTTCGAAGAACTGATCCTGGATTCCGCGGCCTTGTTGCCTTTCCTGCAGGTTCTTCCGCCTCATTCCCGGGTGGTGGACTTCGGCACCGGAATGGGCATTCCCGCTCTGCCCATCGCCCTCGCCCGCCCGGACCTGGAGGTGGTGGCCCTGGACAAGTCCCGCAAGAAGATCGCCTTCGTGCGCCAGGCGGCCTTGGAACTGGGCCTGGGCAACCTGGTGCCCCTGGCCGGCCCGGCCCAGACGTTGCCCCCCTTGGGGGCCCACTGCGGGGTGGCCAAGGCGGTGGGGACTCTGGACCTGCTTGGGGCGTGGTGGCGCCGCCATGGGCGGCCGGGAGCTCCCTTCTGGGCCCTCAAGGGCTCCCAGGGGCCCCTGGACCCGCCGGCCGGCTTCACCCTCCGGACCCACCCCTACCGGCTGCCCAGCAGGGGGGATCGGCTGGTGGTGGAGTTGCGCTCTATCGGGTGAGGAGGTCCCCCACCAGGACTTCCTCGGTGCTGCGCAGGATGCGGCAGGTGGCCGTGCGTTCGCCGGTGTGCACCACCATGAGCTGACCGAGGTAGTAGTTGGTGGTGGGCTGGCCGGGGCTGATGCCACCGGTCTGGCCGGGCTTGGCGCCCTCCAGGAGCACCGGGCGGGCCGTGAGCAGGACATCACCCACCTTGAAGCCCTGGCTGGTGCCCTGGTCGATGATCACCATGTCGCCGCCGGCCGCCACCGCCTTGTTCATGCGGATGTAGATGACCTTGGAAACCGGGGGCTTCATGCGGATGGGACTGGCCACGTCCCGGCGCAGGGCGTTGGGGATGGCCGCCGGCTCGGCGTACGGCGCCGCCCAGCAATCGGTGGTGATGCCGTCCATGGACCGTTCGATCAGGGCCACCGACTGGTCCGGATAGACCGTGGTGACCCGCACCACGCCGCGCTGCTCCAGGATGTCGCCCAGGACCGCGGTATGGCGCGTGTCCTCCGGATGGTAGAAGCGCCGGGCGGCCACGGCGGTCACCACCAGCCGGTCACCGGCCTTCACGCCCTGGCTGGAGCCGCCGCCGATGTAGACGACATCCCCGTCCGCCAGCTCGTACCTGGTCGGGTCCTCCTGGCCCACGAGCTTGAAGGCGCCGATCTTCTTGAAGTAGGCCTCGGCGGTGCCGGGCACCAGGTAGGGCATCTGGATGAAATCCTGGAAGGAGAAGCCGTACTCCTCCAGCACCGGCTTGGGCACGCGCCGCAGGTCCGGCTGCAGTTCCGTGACCTCGCCGGGCGCCATGGAACCCTCCTGGGGCACGACGCCCCGCCCGGGCTCGACCACCAGCGGATCGCCAGGGTAGATCCAGTGGGGGTCCTTGATCCACTTGTTCAGTTCCCAGATCTGGGGCCACGCGAAGGGGTTGCCCAGGTACTTGTTGCCCAGGTCCCACAACGTGTCGCCTTTTACCACGATGTGGACCTGCTGACCCTGGGCCGGGGCCACCTCGGTGGGGTACTCCCACTTGGACCAGTGGGCAACGACCTTCACGGCCTGGGCCGGCCCCTGGGAATCCACCGGGGGCGCGTCGCTTCCGCCGGTCTGGGCGCTCAAGCTGAAGGTCAGGAATGGGATCGCCGCGAGTAGACCAAGCCTTTTCCTCTGACCCATGTGGTTCTCCCTGGTAAGAATGGAGCCATTATAGGTTCAACCGATGGAAATGATTCTGGTTAGTTTTCGGGTTGACTGGAAGCCCGAAAATAAAGAATCCAAGCCTGGGTCCCGCCCATGGGCACCGGAGCCTGGGCATACCGGGCCAGGCACCCCCCCGCCGGGCTGGCCAGGAGGTCCAGGACCATCTGCCGGAGTTCCGGCGATGATCCCACGATCACGTGCAACGTGCGCCATCCCAAGGCATAGCCGTCCAGGATGCGTTCCTTGAGGCGCTCTTCCGCGTCCCGCCGGGCATGGCCCCGGAGGTCCAGGTTGCCGTCCACCACCACCGCCATCCCGGCCGCCAGGTGGATCTGCACCTGGGGCGGGACGGCGGGAGCGGCGGGGGCCTGGGCGGGGTCGGCCGGTCCCGTTGCGACGGCCTGGGCCACTGCCGGGGGAGGGGCGGCCGGCGGAGGGGCGGCCGGCTTTGGATCCGCCGGGGGCGCCGGAGCCGTCTCCGGAGGGGGCGGAGCGGCCGCTGCGGGAGCCGGTGCCGGGACCGGCGCGGGCTGGACCCGGTCCGGGTGGAGGGGTTTCATGCCCTTCAAGTCGCCCATGGCGGCGTTGAATTCTCCGCCCCCGGCGGGAGGCGGGGCCGTCAAGGCGGTGATGGGCTCTTCCCGCAGGGGCGCCTGGGAGGGGCGCTTGGCGCGCACGCCCATGGCGGCCAGGAAGACCTTGTCCTCCTCCTCAATGCACCCGGAGGCGGGGGCGGCCGGTTTGGCCCTGGGCGGGGGTGCCGCCTTGGCCGGGGGGTCCTCCTCCTTTTCCAGCGTCTGTTTCAATTTTGCCAAGTCCTTTTTCCAAGCCATGGTCAGCTCCGTTTGGAACTAGGTTATCCCGCTCTGGCACGGCGGCACCACCTTTGCGAAACTTCACTCAACCCGGCCCCGGCCCCGGGGTCCAAGGGATCGGGAGGTCCCATGGCAACCCTGCGCTTCTCCGTCATCGCCCTGGCCTTGGCCCTGGGTGCGCCCTTGGCGGCCCAGGAGGCTCATTTCGGCATCGGCCTCAGCCTCGCTTTCCCCACCGGAGCGTTCAACAGCTCCAACTACCCTCCCACCGGAGGCGTGACCGTCCCCGCCAACGAGAGCTACGACACCGCCGTGGGCGGGGATTTCACGGTGAGCTTCCCCGTCCAGCCCAATTTCGCCTGGCGCCTGGACGTCTATGCCCAGGGCACGTCCGGAGAGGATACCGCTCCGGGGTACGCCAGCTACGATCTCCACCACACCCTGTTCAGCCTGGGCGGGGAGGGCCAGTACTTCCTGCCCACCGGGGACGCCTACCGGCACCGGGGCCCATTCGCCCTGGCCGGCTTGTCCATGGACCTGGAACGGTTCACCCTCGACTACGGTGACCCGTTCTACAACAGCTACAGCGTCAACAAGACCCGCTTGGGCGGGCTCCTGGGCCTGGGCTACGCTTTCCGCCCCTATTCCGGCTGGCGCAGCGACGTGGAAGTGGCCTACCACAAGACCCTGGACCCCGGTTCCACCGCCTACAATTTTCCCGTCCCGCCCACCCCCTCGGCGGACTTCGTGCGTGTAACCTACGCCATCATTTTCTAGGAGCCCTTGCGGAGCAAGCTCCGCTGGACGCCTCGATGCCGATGAATCCGGCGGAGCTAGTCGGCCGGCGCGGGCGCGGGTTTCTTGGGCTTGGCCTTCTTGGCCGGCGCCGGCTTGGGGGCGGGCGGTTCCTCGGGCTTCCCTTCCAGCCCGTCCACGAACCGCTGGCAATCCCGGTTGCCGGGATCCAGGCGCAGCAGCCTGCGCCCGTAGGCCAGGCGCTCGGTGCGGGGCCGGGCGTCGTCCGCCTTGACCTGTTCCAGCTTTTCGGCCACATAGGCGTGGACTGAGCCCAGGCTGGCGATGTCGGCCTTCTCCTTGGCCAGGAAACCCTGCCAGACCGCCAGGGAGGCCGTGTAGGTCTCCTGCTCCTTCCCCAGGAGGGTGAGCAGGCTGTCGATCTCCTTGAGGGACTTCTCGCTCTGGGCGATGGCCCGGTGGTGTTCGTCCAGGAAGCTGCGGATCTGCCCGCGCAGCTTGATCTGGTCCGAGTTCAGGCCGGGCAGGGCGTCCATGTCGTCCAGGCGCTTCTGCTGCTGGGCCACCTCGTCCCGCCACTGCGTGAGCTTTTCCTGGTGCTCGGTCACCAGCTTGGCGAAGGTGCCCTGGGCGTTGGTCACGTTCTCGGCCGCGACGTGGCTGGCTTTCTCCAGGTGCGCCACCGCGTCCTCCCAGGCGCCTTCCAGCACGCAGGCCCGGGCGGCCAGGTTGTGCACCGCCACCATGGCGTGCATGGCGTTGTAGTCGGAGGGGTTCACCATGCCCTCCTCCTGCTGGAGCAGATCCTCCGTGGCCTTGCGCACCGGGACGCCCTGGCCTTTGTCCAGATCCTCCTCCCACACGGCGTGGCTCTCCTTGAACCGATCGGCCAGCGGCACGCTTTGGCCGGTCAAGGGAAGGGCCAGGGCCAGGAGGGCGGGGAGGAAAAGGTTCATGGGGTCTGGGCCTTCTGCATGGAACTAGGGAACCGGAATCGGGACGGATCCGTCATCGGAGGGACAGCGTGGGAAGGGGTTGGCTTTGGGCTCCAGCATATCCGAACCGGCGCCCGGTCAGGAAAAGGTCAGGTTGGAGCTGCGCTCCAGGATGAGCAGGATGAGCCGCTCCAGTTCATCCACCATCAGGAACCTCAGGGTGGTCTTGGCGAAATGCTGGGTGGCCAGGTTGCTGGACTCCCCGGCCGGCAGGCCTCCCCGCAGGATGAAGAAGATCCTGCCCTTTTCCAGGCGGAGCACCTGCTTCCACGGCAAGTGCCCGGCGCCCATGCGCGCCGCCAGGGGACGGGGCAGTCCCGCGTGCTCCACGGTTATGCCGGCCTCGTCCACCACCACCTGCGTGCCTTCAATGAGGAGCAGGCCCAGCAGGGCGAGCAGCACCAGGCACCCGGCGGCCAGGCACAGGAGCAACCCGGCCACCAGCCATACCCACAGGAGGACGGTGGACTCCCCGGCCGCGGCGGCCTGGCGCAGGCTGGCGGTGAGCCGGGGCAGGCTGGTGAGGAGGAGGAACAGCCCCCGGATCCCCACCAGCCAGGAGCCCGCGCAGAGCAGGGCGGTGATGGCGCGCTGGGTGAGGCTGGGCCGGAAGACCAGGGGGGTGATGGCGGTCATCGGTTCAGGCTTCGGCCATTTCCGCCAGGATGGCGTCCGCGGCGGCGGCCGGGTCCTCGGCCCGGGTGATGGGGCGCCCCACCACCAGCCAGGTGGAGCCGTCCCGCAGGGCCTGGGCGGGCGTGACCACCCGGGCCTGGTCCTGGGCCGCCCCGCCCCGGGGCCGGATGCCCGGGGTGAGGCGCAGGAAATCCTCGCCGCAGGCGCCGCGCACGGCCACCGACTCCTGGGCCGAGCACACCACCCCGTCGCAGCCGCATTCCTTGGCCAGGCGGGCCAGGTGCAGGGCCATGTCCCCGGGTTCGGTGGCCAGGCCCAGGCGGGTAAGGGCTTCATATGCAATGACATTGGAAATAAAAAACAGGAATTGCGTATCACAAAAGACATGGTAAAAGAGGGTTTGGGTATTCTGACAAGCGATCAGGATTTGATTGCTTTCGGCGAATTGATGCACGAAGCATGGCAGATCAAGCGCAAATTCAGTGACAAAGTATCCAATGTCGAAGTAGACACTCTTTACCAACAAGCCAAAAAGTCAGGGGCAGTTGGCGGCAAATTAACCGGTGCGGGCGGCGGCGGCTTTTTGCTTCTCTTTGTTTCACCCGACCGGCAAGCAGCGGTACGCCAGAAGTTGCATCATTTTATTCACGTCCCGTTTCGATTCTCATTCTCGGGCAGCCAGATCATCTTTTTCGAGCCGGAACAGGATTATTCGGCCGAAGAACGACAGCGAGCAGAACAAACGGTGCTGCCCTTTCATGAGATGGAGAAATAAGCAATACGTAAACGACGAAAGGCGCATAAAAG